>PLIO01000071.1 GCA_003140075.1 Acidobacteriaceae bacterium
ACGCCTGGGGCATGGCGATCGACCTGAACTCCTGCGTGGGCTGCAATAACTGCATGCTGGCTTGCCAGTCGGAGAACAACATCGCCGTCGTCGGCAAAGAGCAGGCCGTCATCGGTCGCCACATGCACTGGATTCGCGTCGACGCCTACTACCAGGGCGACCGCGACAATCCCAAGGCGTTCTTCCAGCCCGTGCCTTGCCAGCAGTGCGAGAACGCGCCCTGCGAAGTGGTTTGCCCGGTGGGCGCGACCAACCATTCGGCGGAAGGCCTGAACGACATGGTCTACAACCGCTGCGTGGGCACGCGTTATTGCTCGAACAACTGTCCTTATAAGGTGCGGCGCTTCAACTTCCTGCTCTTCCAGGACTGGACCACCGAGCAATATAAGATGATGCGCAATCCCGACGTCAGCGTGCGCAGCCGTGGCGTGATGGAAAAATGCACCTACTGCATACAGCGCATCAACGAGCACAAAATCGATGCGGAGACGGCATCGGTTCGCGGAGGCAAGCAGATTAAAGTCGGAGACGAATTGCAGACCGCCTGCCAGCAGTCCTGTCCTGCGGACGCAATCATCTTCGGCAATCTCAACGACCCGAACAGCAAGGTTTCCAAACTAAAAGCGCAGTCGCGCAATTACAGCTTACTGGGCGAACTCAACACTCGCCCGCGCACCACGTACCTGGCGGAAATCAGCAACCCGAATCCGGAGTTGAAATCGTGAACCCCTTAAACACAGGGGACACGGGGTACCACAGGGTAGTGCAACGGCGTTCGGGGCGGGAGGATCGGGAAGGGCACGACTTCAGTCGTGCCGTAAAGATTAAGTTTTGATATGGGGCTTTAGCCCCTGAGGGCATTACCGCAGCATGGCAGAGCCATACAAAACGACATTGGAAGCGCAGCAGGCTCCCGTGATCGAACCGGGCTACACCTTCGGCACGGTCACGGAAAAGATCAGCGCCATCGTGCTGACCCGTCCCGCCTCGAACGGATGGTTCCTGGGCTTCGGCATCGCCTTCATGATGACGATGATGATGCTCTACGCCATCGGCTACCTGTTTCTGAAGGGCGTTGGGATCTGGGGCGTAACCATCCCTATCGGTTGGGGCTTCGCCATCGTCAACTTCGTGTGGTGGATCGGCATCGGCCACGCCGGCACGCTCATTTCCGCCATCCTTCTTCTTCTGCGGCAATCATGGCGCAATTCCATCAACCGCTTTGCCGAAGCCATGACGCTGTTTGC
Organism: Acidobacteriaceae bacterium; assembly: GCA_003140075.1. GTDB lineage: Bacteria > Acidobacteriota > Terriglobia > Terriglobales > Acidobacteriaceae > Sulfotelmatobacter. The sequence goes on from PLIO01000071.1 coordinate 1,248, forward strand.
CGTGGCCTGCGCCGGAATCTTTCCCGCCATCCACGTCGGGCGCCCGTGGCTGGCTTACTGGCTCTTCCCCTATCCCAGCACCATGGGTGTGTGGCCGCAATTCCGCAGCCCGCTCATATGGGATGTTTTCGCCGTCTCCACCTACGCCACTATTTCGGCGCTCTTCTGGTTCATCGGTCTGATTCCCGACATGGCGACCCTCCGCGATCGCTCCACGCATCCCGTGGCCAAAATCGTCTATGGCATGCTCTCGATGGGCTGGCGCGGATCGGCCCGCCACTGGCACCGCTACGAGACTGCCTATCTGCTGCTTGCCGGATTAGCCACGCCTCTCGTGCTTTCGGTCCACACCGTCGTGAGTTTTGACTTTGCCGTCGGCATCGTCCCCGGCTGGCACACCACCATCTTCCCGCCCTACTTTGTCGCTGGCGCCATTTATTCCGGGTTCGCCATGGTCTTGATGCTCGCGATCCCCATCCGCAAAATCTACGGTCTGGAAGACTTCATCACCGAGCGCCACCTGCAGAATGCCGCCAAAGTGATGCTCGCCACAGGATTAATCGTGGCCTACGGCTACGGCATCGAGGCCTTCATGGGCTGGTATAGCGGTGACCGCTACGACGCCTTCACTTTGTGGAACCGCCTGCACGGGCCTTACGCAGGCCTTTACTACCTTCTGCTCATCTGCAACATCTTCATCCCGCAGGTGCTGTGGATTCGCAAGCTGCGCACCAGCCCAATCGCGCTCTTCTTCGTTTCCCTGGTGATCCTGGTGGGCATGTGGCTGGAGCGCTTCATCATCGTCGTAGTCAGCCTGCACCGCGATTTCCTCACCTCGTCCTGGGGAATGTACTACCCCACGCGCTGGGACTGGATGACGTATTTCGGCACCATCGGCATGTTCCTCGCGGCCATTTTCCTGTTCGTGCGCCTCTTGCCCATGATCTCGATCTTTGAGATGCGCACCCTCCTGCCGGAAGCGGAGGTTAAAGAATGAAGCGCGAACGCATCTACGGGATCATGGCGGAGTTCGATTCCGCTCAAGCTCTCATCGACGCCGCCAAGCGCACGCACGAAGCAGGCTATAAGAAGATCGATGCCTACAGCCCGTTCCCCATCGAGGGCCTCGCCGAGGAACTGGGGTTTCATCGCGACGAAGTTCCGCTGGTGGTGCTGATTGGCGGCATCGTCGGAGGCCTCACCGGTTACCTGATGCAGTACTGGATGTCGGCGGTCGACTATCCGCTGAACATCGGCGGCAAGCCTTATCATTCCTGGCCTGCGTTCATCGTGATCACCTTCGAGATGACGATTCTTTTCGCCGGAATCTCCGCCGTCTTCGGCATGTTGGCGCTGAACGGCTTGCCCATGCCCTATCATCCGGTATTCAACGTGCCGCGTTTCGCTCTTGCGTCCAAAGACCGCTTTTTCCTGATCGTGTTTTCCTCGGACAAAAAATACGATCCCGCGGGAACGCGCAGCTTCCTTGAGGGCTTGCAGCCGCGTTCGATTTCGGAGGTGCCGAGCTAGCATGCCGCGCCTCCGCCAAATCTCGGCTCCCTTGGCAAAGCCTGGGTGCCCCACTTCTCGCCTGTTTTGCGAGAAGTGGGATCGCGTCTGCCGACAGCGATGCAGTCTTGTGACTTTGCTGGTCGCGATCTCATTACTCTCCGGCTGCCGCATCGACATGCAAGTCCAGCCGCGCGAAAATCCGCTTTCCCGCAGCGACTTCTTCGCCGACCAGCGCTCCGAGCGCCCGCCCGTCGAAGGCACAGTCGCCCGCGGTGAACTGCGCGAAGACACTTATTTCTATACCGGCAAGGTGGGCAACAATCCCGGCGACTACATGCCTTTCCCCGTTACCAAGGAAGTTCTCGAACGCGGACGCGAGCGCTACAACATTTATTGCGCTCCTTGTCACTCGCTGCTCGGCGACGGCAACGGCTTCATCCCTTCGCGCGGTTTCGCGCGCAAGCCTCCGTCTTATCACATCCCCCGGCTGCAGAAAGCGCCGCTCGGCTACTTCTATGACGTGATCACCAACGGCTTCGGCATCATGTCCGATTACGCCTCGCAGATTCCACCCCGGGACCGCTGGAACATCGTGGCCTACGTGCGCGCGCTGCAACTGAGTCAAAACGCAACCCGCGCGGACGTCCCCACAGGACAGGCCGTCCCCTCGGATCCGCCGAAGTTCCGCCGCGAGCCCGGATCAGGCGCGACCCTGCCGATAATCGCACCTGAAGCGCAATCGACCACTGAGGAACCGAAATGAGCGCCGCGACCACTCCACATCTCGATCTAACGGCGCCGCAAGTCGTAAAAAAGATATCTCAGCGCTCGCTCATCATCGGCGTGGTTTTCGCCACGATCTCAGCGGTCCTGGCCTTCACTCGTCCCGACGAGTTCTACCGCGCCTACCTGCTCGGCTTCATGTGCTGGCTGGGCGTCGCCCTCGGCTCCATGGCGATCCTTATGATCCGCCACCTCACCGGCGGTGGTTGGGGCACGGTGATTCGCCGCATCCTGGGCGCGGCCATGCGCACGCTGCCACTGCTCACGGTTCTCTTCATTCCGGTCCTCCTTGGAATCCACCGGCTCTACATCTGGGCGCAGCCGCTCGGCAACATTGCAGACAAGCGTCTCCGCGAGCATCTTGAAAAAATCACCCAGACCTATCTCACCGTCAATGGCTTCTGGGTTCGCGCGGCATTCTATTTCCTCATCTGGAATCTTCTTTCGTTCCTGCTGTCAAAATGGTCCAAGCAAACCGACCACGCCGGCGCCCCTGACAACAGCGGCCGCTTCAAAGCAGTCGCCGGACCCGGCCTCATCCTTTACGGTTTCACCATCTCCTTCGCCGCCATCGACTGGGTGATGTCGCTCGATCCCAGCTGGATTTCGACCATCTTCGGCCTCGTCATCCTCATCGGCCAGGTGCTTTCCGCCATGTGTTTCGCCGTGGTCGTCGAGCGGATCCTGTTCAATTACAAGCCGATGTCGGAGATGCTGACCCCGGATTTCGTCCACGACCACGGCAAGTGGATGCTGGTTTTCACCATGGTCTGGGCCTATTTCAACTTTTCGCAGTGGCTCATCATTTGGGCTGGCAACCTGCCCACCGAGATTACTTTTTATCTGACGCGCCTGCATGGCGGCTGGGAATCGATTGAGCTGTTTCTGGTGCTGTTCGCCTTCGCCATCCCTTTCGCCATGCTGCTCTCGCGCCCCTTCAAGCGGGACATTCGCCGCCTGGTGTGGCTCGCGACCTGGCTGTTGCTGATGCGCTACCTCGATCTGTTTTGGATCATCGAACCAAATTTTTCCAAGACTTTGTCCGTGACCATTTCCGATGTGGTCGTTCCCATTGCCATCGGTGGAATATGGCTTTGGTATTTTTTCCGCAACCTGTCTTTGCTGCCGCTGCTGCCGGCCTACGACCCGGATGCCCACGAAGTCCTGCAGCCCGAGCACCATATCCATTCGCAAGGAACGCCATGAGCCATCGAAACTGCGTTTCACAAATCTTTTTGGAAAAGGGTACTGCTTCAAGGCGGAGGAAATTCGATGGTGCCTTTGCTTTTGGCTCCCGCAGTGCTTCAGTGCTGCGATCAACGGATACCATTTCTAGCGGCTTTAGCCGCTGAGGTGGGTTCTTAGACACGACTAGAGAAATGACCGACCACCTCAAACCCGGAACCCCGCCAGGCAACGCTGGCTTCGAGCGCCAGGATCTGCAGGTGCGCGGCATTCTCTATTTCCTGCTGGCCCTGATCGTGGTCACGCTGCTCTCCCTTTTCGGTCTCAGAGGACTCTATGTCTTTCTCGATCATCGCGAGAAAGCCTCGCAGCCTCCAGTCGATCCCCTCATCACGAATGTTCCCGAGGACACGCGGCACATCGCTCCCGGCTATCCCCAGAGCGTCTTCCCCAACCCGAAGCTCGAGGAAGACGAGCGCGGGCAACTGAACTCGATCCTCGTGAACGAAGAGAAGTCGCTCTACAGCTACGGCTGGGTCGATGAAAAAGCCGGTATCGTGCGCATCCCCATCGAACGCGCCATGGATTTACTGGTGCAACGCGGCCTTCCCGTGCGTCCGCAAGGCGCGGACGAGGTCGGGAAGGGCACGGCTTCCAGCCGTGCCGCCCAGTCGCCCTGATGTTCGGGCTTCAGCCCCTGAGGTACTGGTTCTGATTGAGAAGCGTAAGAAAAGGTGAAAAGAAGTGAGCCGTAACAAATTCAATTCGATTCCCGCCGCATACGTTCTGCTCGCGATCGCGCTGCTGACCTCTTCCGCCGTTGGGCAGCTGAATAACGGCGTGATGTCTCCTCCGGCCAACTCGCGGCCTCCCAGGCTCGAAAACGTCGGCATCGAGCAACACCTGGACGCTCAGGTCCCGCCCGATCTCACTTTCCGCGACGACACCGGCAGGACCGTAAAGCTCGGCGATTACTTTGGCCACAAGCCCCTCATCCTCAACCTCGTTTATTACAACTGCACCATGCTCTGCGGCGAGGCTCTGGCCGGACTCGCCAGCGCCATGCGTCTGGTCAAGTTCAACGTCGGCGATCAATTCGACGTAGTCACCGTGAGCTTCGATCCGCGCGAAACTCCCGAGATGGCTGCCGCCAAGAAGATCGACTACGTGAAGCGCTACGGCCGCGCCAATGCCGCCGCGGGCTGGCATTTTCTCACCGGCGAGCCAGACTCGATTAACGCTCTGACGAAAGCCGTGGGCTTCCAGTATCAGTACGACGCCAGGACGAATCAGTACGCGCATGCCACCGCCATCATGGTGCTCACGCCGCAAGGCCGCATCTCCCGCTACTTCTACGGTGTGGATTTTCCGCCCAAGGATTTGCGCATGGGCCTGGTGGAAGCTTCGCAGGGCAAGATCGGCAACGTTGTAGACGCGGTTTTGCTCTATTGCTATCACTACGATCCCGAGACCGGAAAATATGGCGCCATGGTCGCCAATATCCTGCGCCTTGCGGCCGCCGCGACAATTCTTATGCTGGGCGGTCTAATTTTCACTTTGTGGCGGCTGGATCGCTCCGTAACTCGCAGGACAATACACGGCGGCGCAAGGACCCTGTAGAGGCCAAAGCGAGAATGGCAAACGACCAACGACCGACGACCGACGACGAACATGCTCAATAATTTTCCATTATGGCCGGAGCAGGCCTCCACGATGGCGGCCCACGTGGATGCACTCTACATTTTCCTGCTGATCGTTACCGGCATGATGTCCCTGCTGGTCTTCGCCTGCCTAATCTTTTTCGCGGCCCGCTTCCGTCACCGCCCCGGCGTCCCAGCCGAGCAGATCGAAGGTTCCACCGCTCTCGAAATTACCTGGAGCGCGATTCCGTTCCTCATCTTCATGGTGATCTTCGCCTGGGGCGCCATCGTCTTCTTCAAGGAGCGCACTCCGCCCGCCGACGCCACCGAAGTTTATGTCGTCGCCAAGCAGTGGATGTGGAAGGTCGAGCACGCCGAAGGTCAGCGCGAGATCAACGAACTGCACGTTCCGGTGGGGCGCGACGTGAAACTGATCATGACCTCACAGGACGTGATCCACAGCTTCTACATCCCCGCCTTCCGCATCAAGCAGGACGTGCTGCCCGGCCGCTACACCGTGGAATGGTTCCGCGCCACCAAGCCCGGCGTCTATCACCTGTTCTGCGCGGAATACTGTGGCACCCAGCACTCCGGCATGGTCGGCGACATCGTGGTGCAGGAGCCCGCCCAGTATGAAGCCTGGATCAACGGCGGCTCGACCGGCCCGCTCTCCGCCACCGGCGAGAAGATCTTCGCCGAGCTCGGGTGCGTCACCTGCCACCGTTCCGATACGCAGGGGCGCGGCCCTAATCTGCAGGGAGTCTTCGGCATGCCGGTTCAACTCGAAGACGGACGCACCGTCACCGCCGACGAGAACTATGTCCGCGAGTGCATCCTTGATCCGGGTGCAAAGCGAGTCAAGGGATTCCAGCCCATCATGCCCACGTTTCAAGGATTGGTCAGCGAGGAGCAGGTAAACGCCCTGGTCGCCTATATCAAGTCGCTGTCCGCGGCCAAGCCCGGCAATGCGGGCGAGAAGAATAAAACCAGCGCCAGCAGCACCGCGCCAGCCCAGCCCAATGGAAGTCAGGTGCAATGAGTATGTCGACTGCGATCCCTCAACCCACGATCCCTCATCCCGTTGAACGCGAAAATTATCTCAACAAGGAGTACGGAGTGTGGTCCTGGCTGCTCACCACCGACCACAAACGCATTGCACTTCTCTATCTCCTCTCCATCACGTTCTTCTTCTTCATCGGCGGCTTCTTTGCGCTGCTCATCCGCCTCGAACTCCTCACCCCCGCGGGCGACCTGGTGCAGGCCGACACCTATAACAAACTTTTCACCATGCATGGCATGGTCATGGTTTTCTTTTTCCTGATTCCTTCCATCCCCGCCGTGCTGGGCAACTTCCTGGTTCCCCTGATGATTGGGGCTAAGGATCTCGCCTTCCCGCGCATCAACCTGCTGAGCTGGTATCTCTACATAATCGGTGGCGTGATGATGCTGCACTGCATGCTGACCGGCGGCGTCGATACCGGCTGGACCTTTTACGCTCCCTTCAGCACGTCTTTCACCAACACAAAGATCGTCGAGGCCGGACTCGCGATCTTCGTCGCCGGATTTTCTTCCATCCTCACCGGCCTGAATTTCGTCGTCACCATCCATCGCATGCGCGCCCCAGGCATGACCTGGTCGCGCCTGCCGCTGTTCATCTGGGCGCACTACGCCACCAGCATCATTCAACTCCTGGGTACGCCGGTCATCGCCGTCACCATCGTGCTGGTCGCCGCCGAGCGCGCTCTGCACCTCGGCATTTTCGATCCTAAACTCGGCGGCGATCCGCTCCTCTTTCAGCATCTCTTCTGGTTCTATTCCCATCCTGCCGTCTACATCATGATTCTGCCCGCGATGGGCGTTGTCACCGAGATCATCGCCTGCTTCTCGCGCAAGCGCATCTTCGGTTACAGCTTCGTGGCTTTTTCCTCCATTGCCATCGCCGTCTTCGGTTTCCTCGTCTGGGCCCACCACATGTTCGTAGCCGGAATCTCCATCTACTCCGCTCTCGTGTTTTCTTTCCTGAGCTACGCTGTCGCGTTGCCTTCGGCCATCAAGGTCTTCAACTGGACGGCGACTCTCTACAAGGGCTCCATCCACTACGATGCGCCCATGCTCTACGCCTTCGGCTTCCTCGGACTCTTCACCATCGGCGGCCTCACCGGACTATTTCTCTCCGCTCTCGGGATCAACGTCCACGTCACCGACACTTATTTCGTCGTTGCCCACTTCCACTACATCATGGTCGGAGGCGCGGTCATGGGCTATCTCGGAGGAATGCATTTCTGGTGGCCTAAAATTTCTGGTCGCCTCTATCCCGAAGGTTGGGCGCGCCTGGCCGCGCTGATCGTTTTCATCGGATTCAACCTCACATTCTTCCCGCAATTTCTGCTCGGCTACATGGGCATGCCGCGCCGCTATTACGATTACAGCCACATGCCCGAGTTCCAGGTGCTCAACGTCTTGTCCACCGCAGGCGCAACCGTCCTCGGCGTGGGATACCTCCTGCCGATGATTTATTTCCTCTGGTCGATGCGCTATGGCAAGCCGGCATCCGACAATCCCTGGAATGCGGCCGGCCTCGAATGGAAGACAGCTTCTCCGCCACCCACCTTCAACTTCGACGAAGAACCCGTCGTGACCTGGGAAGCCTACAACTACGAGCAGTTGGACGCGCCTCACAAAGAGGAGGTCCCCGTTGCCCGATAACTTCGCAGCCGGTTTTAGCGAAGACGCTCACAGCGAGTCGCACAACCCCGCTCTCCTGCACCACTTCGCCGAGCCGCAGCAGCAGCGCGACGCCGCCAGCCTGGGCATGTGGGTTTTCCTCGCCACCGAAGTCATGTTTTTCGGCGGTCTGTTCTGCGCTTACTTGATTTACCGCCGCTGGTACTTCGGAGACTTCGCTGCCGCCAGCAAAAGCATCAATATGGGTCTCGGCGCCACCAACACTGCCGTGCTCATCTGCAGCAGCTTGACCGTAGTCCTCGCCGTCTGGGCCGCGCAAACCGCTCGCCGCACCCTCCTGCTCATCAGCCTCGCCATCACCATGCTCCTCGGTCTCACCTTCCTCGGCATTAAGGGAATCGAGTACCGGGAAAAGTTTGTCGAGCATCACGTTCCTGGCGCTTCATTCAGTTTCGAGAACGAACCCATCCCCGGCCATCCCGGCCAGTTCGCCAACCCGCGCCACGCGCAGCTATTTTTCTCCCTCTACTTCGTCATGACCGGCCTGCACGCCCTGCACATGATCATCGGCCTGGGTATTTTTCTCTGGCTCTTCATCATGGCCTGGAAAGGACGCTTCACACCCGAGTGGCACACTCCAGTCGAGATCGGCGGCCTCTATTGGCACTTCGTCGATATCGTCTGGATCTACCTGTTCCCCTTGCTTTACCTGATCGACCGGCACCCGTGAGGCTCTATGTCAGGACACTCCAAATCGTCGCCCCTGCCCACATACTTCGCAGTCTTTATTGCGCTTCTCATCGGCACCGCTCTCACCGTCTATGCCGCAACTCTGGACTTGGGCCGATATAACGCCGCCGTCGCCCTCACCATCGCCAGCATCAAAGCCACTCTGGTCGCTCTTTTCTTCATGCATGTCAAAGGCGCCAGCGAAAAGCTCACCAAGCTGGTTGTGGTTGCAGCCCTATTCTTCCTGTTCCTTTTGCTGGGACTCACCATGACCGACTACGCCACCCGCCTGTGGAACTAGATGAACCATGTAGGGACAGCCGCCCTCGGCTGTCCAGCCGGGCAAGGCCCGGCAGTCTGCTGGCACGAACCCGAGGGTCCCCAGTCTCAAAATACCTTCTGCTCTAGGTTGAAAATTCTACCCACAGGGCTGGTTCGATATCTTCGGCCGCAATCTGCGGTATACTCGCGCCGACCATGTATTACACTGCATGAACATGAGGTGACCCATGGCATTCTGCAATTCTTGCGGCGCGAATATCACTCCCGGAACCCGCTTCTGTGCCAAGTGCGGTGCGGCAATTCTCGCTTCGGCCCTGCCGCCGGCAGTCACCCCCGCGGTTGCTGCACAACCGGCGACTCCTGCGGTTCCTGCACCTCCCGCCCAAGGCGGCGGCGCTCTTAAAGTCATCCTGATCGTGGTGGGCGTGGTCGTGCTCGTGGCAGTTCTAGGCGTCACGTCCGTCGCGTTCTTCGCCTGGCATGTGGCTCGCCACGCGCACATTCGCCAGGATGGTAACAATGTAAAAGTTGAAACTCCCTTCGGCAGCGTCGAGACCACCAAAGATCCCAGCGAAGCCGCGCGCAATCTGGGTGTCGACCTCTATCCCGGCGCGGAGGTCATGAAGAATGGCGCGGCGACGGCGACTTTCGGGGGCGTTCATACCGCTACGCTAATCTCTGAGAGCACCGACTCCGTGAGTAAAGTAGCAAGTTTCTACAAAGCAAAATTTCCCAACGCGACGGTCAGCACCTCCGACGCGAACCGCTGCACCATCGTCTCCAACGATAATAAAACCATGATTACAATTAGCATCGAAGCAGCGGGCGACAAGACGAAAATCCAGATCGCCAGGGTGAGTCGTGGTTCTGATACCACGAACTCGTCTTCGAACTAACGTAAGTCAGGCCCCATGTCCGGCAAGTTTGTGGAACTCGCCCAAGCAGCCAAGTCCGTACGAGTAGACGCAGCGCGCTTAGCCGAGGCCCTGCGCGCTCAGGTTGCCGGGGAAGTCCGGTTCGATCGCGGTACTCGCGCCCTCTACGCGACCGACGGCTCCAACTATCGCCAGGTTCCCATCGGCGTTGTGCTGCCCCGCGACGCCGATGACGTGATCGCCACGGTCGCACTCTGCCGCGAGTTCGGCGCGCCTCTTCTCTGTCGCGGCGGCGGCACCTCTCTCGCCGGCCAGTGCTGCAACGTCGCCGTCATTCTCGATTTTTCCAAATACATGGCGAGCATTCTCGAAATCGATCCTGCCCGCCGCATCGCCCGCGTGCAGCCCGGAGTCGTGCTCGATACCCTGCGCTCCGCCGCCGAAAAGCACCACCTCACCTTCGCCCCTGATCCCGCCACTCATGATCGCTGCACCCTCGGTGGCATGATCGGCAACAACTCCTGCGGCGTCCACTCCGTCATGGCCGGCAAGACCGACGACAACATCGAGGAACTCGAAGTCCTCACCTACGACGGCGCGCGCATGCGCGTCGGCCAAAATTTCATCGAAGCATGTGGGGACAGCCGCCCCCGGCTGTCCGGCGGCCCGGAAGCATCGGGCCGCAGCGACTCCGCCCGAGCCGCTCAGATCTACGCCGCACTGAAGCAAATCGGCTCCACCTACGGCGATCTCGTCCGCCAGCGTTTTCCCAACATCCCTCGCCGCGTTTCCGGTTACAACCTGAATTATCTTCTGCCCGAAAATGGCTTCCATGTTGCGCGCGCCCTCGTCGGCTCGGAAGGCACTTGCGTCACTGTTCTCGAAGCGACCTGCCGTCTGGTCGAAAGCCCTCCCGAACGCGTGCTGCTGGTCGTCGCCTATCCTGACATTTATCAGTGCGCCGACCACGTTCCCGAAATCGTGGCGCACAAGCCCATCGGCCTCGAAGGCTTCGACGATCTTCTGGTCAGCTACACACGCAGGAAAGGCATCAACTCCGAAGGCCTCGCTCTACTTCCCGAAGGCGGCGGCTGGCTGATGGTCGAATTCGGAGCAGAAACCGCGCTGGAAGCCGAGTCCCAGGCCCGCGGCCTGATGCAGTCGCTGGGCCGCAGTCCAAACCCTCCCAAACTGAGCCTCTATACTGGCAAGCAACAAATCAAACGTGTGTGGGAAGTTCGCGAGTCGGCCCTCGGCGCCACTTCTCATGTTCCCGGCGAACCACTGAACTGGGAAGGCTGGGAAGACTCCGCCGTCGCGCCCGAAAAACTCGGCGGCTATCTCCGCGATCTGCGCCGGATGATGGCCACCTATGGCTACAAAGGCTCACTCTACGGCCACTTCGGCCACGGTTGTGTCCACACCCGCATCAATTTCGACTTGCGATCGACTGACGGCATCGCCAAGTTCCGCAAGTTTATGGAAGAGGCCGCCGATCTCGTTGTCAGCTACGGCGGCTCCATCTCCGGCGAGCACGGCGACGGACAATCNNATGAATCCCGGCAAGCTGATTGGTTTACCGGGAAAGCCGCCCTACAAGCTTGACGAAAATCTCCGCCTTGGCGCCGCTTATTCTCCGTGGGAACCGAAAACCAACTTCCAATTTGCCGACGACCACGGCAGCCTTGCTCAAGCCACCCTGCGCTGCGTGGGCGTAGGCAAGTGCCGCCGCGAAGAAGGCGCCCTGATGTGCCCCAGCTACCGCGCCACGCACGACGAAGAACACTCCACCCGCGGCCGTGCTCACCTGCTCTGGGAGATGACGCAAGGCCAAGGCAATAAAGTTGGGGTCATCCGCGACGGCTGGCGCAGCGAAGAAGTCAAGCAATCACTCGATCTCTGCCTCGCCTGCAAAGGATGCAAAAGCGATTGCCCCGTCGGCGTCGACGTGGCCACCTACAAGTCCGAATTTCTTTCCCACTATTACGAAGGCCGCACGCGCCCGCGCAGCGCCTACGCCTTCGGCAACATCGACGTGTGGGCACGCGTCGCTTCGCACGCTCCCGGTCTGGTCAATCTCACCACCCAACTTCCATTCCTGCGCGACCTCGCCAAGCTCGTCGCCGGGATCCCTCCACAGCGCTCCATCCCGGCTTTCGCCCCAGAAACTTTCAAAGCCTGGTTCCACCGCACGCGAAGTCGCCGCGCGCGGAGCGCCGTGGAAAATAGTTTTGGGTGGCGCAGCGCTTCCAGCGCTGCGATTGAACCGTCCAATTCAGAAAGGGCTTTAGCCCCTGAGGAACTCCCGCCCGTGCTCCTCTGGCCCGACACTTTCAATAACCATTTCCAGCCGCACACCGCCCAAGCCGCCGTCGATGTTCTCGAAGCTGCCGGTTTCCGAGTCGTCGTCCCGAGAGCCAATCTCTGCTGCGGACGCCCGCTCTACGACCACGGCATGCTCGACCGCGCCCAATCTCTCCTGCTGCAGATCCTCGATGAACTCTCGCCCGAAATCTCAGCCGGCATTCCCATCGTCGGCCTCGAACCCAGTTGCATCGCCGTCTTTCGCGACGAACTCCTCAATCTCTTTCCCCACGACGAACGCGCCCAGGCCTTGTCTCGCCAAACCTTCCTGCTCAGCGAATTCTTAGAAACTCACGCCAAACATCTCCCGTTACCTCATCTCAATCGCAAAGCCCTGCTTCACGGCCACTGCCACCACAAATCCCTCATGAAGATGACCGCCGAGGAGGCCGTCCTGCGCCGTCTGGGAATCGACTTCCACAGTCCCGCTCCCGGCTGCTGCGGCATGGCCGGCTCCTTCGGCTTCGAGCCCGACAAATACGGCATCTCCATCGCCATCGGCGAACTCGAACTTCTGCCCGCCGTCCGCCGCGCCCCGCCCGACTGGCTCATCATCGCCGACGGCTTCAGTTGCCGCGAACAAATCGCCCAGGGCTCACCGCGTCAAGCCCTTCACTTAGCCGAAGTCCTGCAAATTGCCCTAAGCGCTACCAACGTTCCTGAGTCTTTCCCTTACCCCGAATCCAGCCGCATCCGTCGCCGCGAGGCCGAAGTCCTCCAATCCATGAAACGCGCCGGCCTGGGCTTAGCAGCCTTGGCAGCGGGCGGAGCGCTATTATGGGAATTATCCAAAAGACGCTGATTCTACATAAGTTAGCTATGTTTTATAGCTCCACGCTAACCCCCGCCTCTCGCCAGATTGCAAGTCTTCTGGGACAATAGTCTTTACTCGCTCTCAGAATAAGGGCTGGCTTGGAGCGAGGAATACAACTCCGGGTAGAATTCGGGTTTAAAATTCGGGTCTAGGACTCGGGGTCTAGATTTCGTATCTAGCATTCGTATCAGGGTACGCCTTCAGGCGCTGCCGACGCCATGGATCTTGAAACCACCATTACCGCGCCCACCGTAGGCAAGGTTCCCACCGAAGCCCTGCCCACTCTGGTCGCCGCCGAGCCGCCCGACATCCCCCTCTGCGGCTCCGTCCTGGTGATGATCCAGTTCGACGTTTGCGAGGAGATTCGCCTCGACCAGCTTCGCCAAATCCTCGGCGCCCGCACCGCCGACACCAGCTTCAAGCACGTCGCCCCCGGATACGTCCGCTTCCAGCGTCCTCCGGTAGAAGAAGTCCTGGAGCCGCTAATTCTCGAAAGCGGCGAACGCTTGCAGGGCGACATCAAGTATTTCGACTACGGCGTGGTGAGCGTCGTCTTCGAGCTGCCCTTTTCCGGCGACTGGGACAAGCTCGTCCAACTCTCCAGCCGCTGGGTTTGGGACAC
>PLIO01000274.1 GCA_003140075.1 Acidobacteriaceae bacterium
GTGATTGCGATGAACCAGTTCGCGGGCGTACTGAAAAACGCCACAGAAGGCGTGGCGGCGGCGCTGAACACCGAGACGAAGGGTGTGCCCGTGGTTGTCTTCAACCCGTTGAATATCGCGCGCGAGGATGTGGTGGAAGCCCGTGTCGACTTTCCTAATGGTGTGCCGGGAGCTGTGCGTGTCATCGGTCCAGACTGCAAAGAGGTTCCAGCGCAGATTTCAAACGGCAAAGTCATCTTCGTGGCGAAGGCTCCATCGGTAGGCTATGCGGTCTACGATGTTCAGCCTGGCGCGGGCGCAGCCTCTACGTTGCGCGTCTCGGAAAATTCGCTCGAGAATCAGTACTACCGCGTGAAGTTGAACGCCGACGGCGATGTTGCCAGTATTTTCGACAAGACGATTGACCAGGAATTGCTGGCCGAGCCGGCCCGCCTTGCCATCTCCTATGACAACCCCGAACACTGGCCCGCCTGGAACATGGACTGGGATCAGGAGCAAGCGGCTCCGAAGGTCTACGTCGGTGGCCCGGCGAAGATTCGAGTGCTGGAAAACGGCGCCGCTCGCGTGGCCGTGGAAGTCTCGCGAGAAGCTGCGGGCTCGAAATTCGTCCAGACCATCAGCTTGGCGGCAGGAGACGCGGGGAAGCGCGTGGAGTTCGGAAACGTGATCGACTGGAATACGAAAGAATCCAATCTGAAAGCGACTTTTCCGCTGAAGGCTTCCAACCAGACGGCTACCTATAATTGGGACATTGGGACCATCCAGCGGCCCACAGCCGAGCCGAAGAAGTTCGAAGTACCGTCTCACCAGTGGATTGACCTGACCGACATGAGCGGCGAGTTCGGGGCGACGATCCTCACCGATTGCAAGAACGGATCCGACAAACCGAACGACCACACCATTCGCCTTACTCTGATCCGAACCCCGGGTACGCGCGGTGGCTACGCCGATCAGGGAACGCAAGATATCGGTCATCACGAGTTTGCTTACGGAATCGCCGGGCATGCCGCCGACTGGCGTCAAGGCCAGACCGACTGGCAAGCGCAGCGCTTGAACGATCCGCTCATTGCTTTTGAAGCTTCCAAACATCCGGGCGCGCTGGGCCGGGAATTTTCTTTGTTGAAGGTCAGCAATCCCCGCATTCGAGTGCTCGCGCTCAAGAAGGCGGAGCAGGGTGACGAGATCATCTTGCGCATGGTTGAACTCGACGGCAAGCCGCAGCCAGGTGTTCGCATATCATTCCACACGCCCATCACCGCTGCGCGTGAAGTGAACGGGCAGGAGCAGCCGGTTGGAATGGCGACTGTGGACAGCGGTGTCCTGGTCGCTAACTTCTCCGCGTATCAGCCGCGCACGTTTGCCGTTCGGTTTGCTGCGCCGCCAGCCAAAGTTGCAGCCGTACATTCCACGCCCGTGGCGCTACGCTATGACCTCGCCACAGCCAGCAACGACCGCACGCATTCGGCGGGCGGCTTTGACAGAGAAGGCAACGCACTGCCTGCGGAGATGCTGCCCGGCCAAATTTCATTCAATGACGTGCAATTTCAACTCGCCCCAGCGAAAACGGGTTTGCCCAATGCGGTTGTCGCAAAAGGGCAGACAATTAATCTACCTCCGGGCCAATACAACCGCGTGTACCTGTTGGCAGCCTCGGCAGAAGGCGACCAAAAGGCCACGTTCGAGGTCGGACGCAGGAAAGTCGACCTGAACATCCAGGACTGGGGTGGGTTCATCGGCCAGTGGGACGATCGCCGGTGGAGTTCGAGCGACACTTCCAGCGACAACTATGGCACGATGATTG
Source organism: Acidobacteriaceae bacterium (assembly GCA_003140075.1). Classification (GTDB taxonomy): domain Bacteria; phylum Acidobacteriota; class Terriglobia; order Terriglobales; family Acidobacteriaceae; genus Sulfotelmatobacter. The sequence goes on from PLIO01000274.1 coordinate 1,802, forward strand.
GCCTTACGCGGGCCTACATTAAGCGAGCCGATCTAGCGTGGTACTGCTCCCACCATCACAACGCCGCGGGCGATAATATCGCTTATGGGTATTCGTACCTGTTTGCGTACGCGATCGCCATGCCGGAGGAAACTCGATCGATCATCCTGCCCGACAACGACAAGATCCGGGTTCTGGCGATGTCGGTGGCCGATGAAAATCCGGACGTGAAACCGGTTCAGCCGCTCTATGATGTGTTTGCTCCGCCGACTTCCGGCGCAGACTAATTCACGGCTCGAACCGGCCAGTGACATCGGCGGTGGAAAAATGGTTGGCGTAGGTTCCCCGGGAAGCGAGCGTTATTCGAGTGTGCCCTCAGCCGCGGCGGATACTACGTGAAGGTATCTACCGTTCCTGTCGCAACACTTAGATGGTTCCTAGCGCGCTGTGTGAGAAAGATTGTTCGTAGTTGTTCTGGAATCGTAAATTGGTGGAAGTCACCATTTGTTTTGCGAAACTGGAGTCTTGAGCGACGCTGGCTCAACCCAGAATCACTTTTTCAATTCCGCAGGCCAGTTGGTGATCAGTTGGAGCGGAGCCTGAGCTTCTTCCTCGGAGTGGTTCACCAGCACGCGCTTGCCATCGGCGAACACGTCGAACGATATCCCAAGACCGGGCGAAGCGGCGTGGAACAGACGCTGGGGCGCGCCAACTTCGACCTCCGATCCCTTCGGTGTCACCGTGCAGACGAAGATATTGTCGGTAAGATCCTTGAAGAACAGTTCCCTCCCGTTTCCGCTCCACGCCGGAAAGGCTCCGCTATTCGCCGAGACTCTCCATTTACCTTTTCCTTCCGGGAATGTCGTGATGTAAACCTCCTGCTGTCCGGATTCGTCAGAAGCATAAGCCACCCAGTGGCTGTCGGGAGAAACTCGGTAACCGATGAGGTTGGATTGAGCCGAAGGCGGCTGCACGGCTGCCACCGGCTTGGCGTCTCCGTTCACGGGCCGTATCCACAGGGAAACCATTTTCTCGCCTTCGCCCCAAAGGTAGGTGAGATCTTTTCCGTCGGGCGACCAGCCCGGCATGTGGTAGTTATTCTGCTCGACAAGCAGTTTCTCGGCTCCGCTGCCGTCCGCGGCTTTGGAGCGGATTTCGACGTTGCCGCCGCCGGAGGTGACGAGGGCCGTGAAGATCAGCGTTTTCCCGTCCGCAGACCACGCGGGTTCCTGAATCACTTGCTCGTCGAAAGTGATGCGCGTCTTGGTCTTGCGTTCCAAATCGAGTGTCCAAATGCCATTCCCGCTGGCGAAGGCCACGCGCTTGTTGTCGGGCGAGAGCCGCACATCGCGCACTCCTAACAAAGCGCGCACGTTGGCGGTCGTGTTCTCTTGCGGGTCGTAGTCGGCGAGCGTCTTGCCCGAGCGGTCGAACAACACCACGTGGCTCTTTGCGGAGTCGGTACTGCCACGCTGGTAAGTCAGCAGACCGTTCTGGGAGACGGAAAAAATGCTGCGCCAGACGCCGACGTCGTCGCGCAGGTTGCTGACCAGCGGAATGGCCGATCCCGACAGAATGCCTTTCTGCGGATCGAAGGGCTGCGCCACCAGCGCCGTGCTGGACCGGTAGAGAAGATAGCCGGGTGCGTATTGCGCCGCCGAATCGCTGGCCAGAACCTGATGCGTCTCCTTGCTGTCGAGTGATCCGAAGTAGATTCCGTTTTGTTTGGGGTCGCCTCCGGTATGGCTGGTGGCGAGAAAAATAAAATGTTTGCCGTCGGGCAGGAACCAGGGCCAGCGATGGGTGGTGTGCTTGGCCCTATCCAGCACCGTCGCGGGCTCCGCGGTGCCGCCTTGCGCGCTCACCTTTGCCATTGGGCCGACAAAATCCGGAGCGAACACGATCACATCGTTGGCGCTCCAGCTTCCGCCGCGGGAATTGGGCGCGTCGGCCACAGTGGCGATGGGGCCTCCGGTGGCGGCAATCCTCATAACCTTTCCGCCCGCGAAGAAACCGATATTGCGGCCGTCAGGCGACCAGAAAGGATGCGCCGCCCCCGCTGTGCCCTCAAGGGCCTGCGCCGAATCACTGCTCAACGAGCGCACCCACAACAACTTGGTTTCGCCGGAATGCGCGACGAAAGCCAACTTGTCGCCCTGGGGAGAAAGAACGGGCATACCGCCGGCATCGCCGGTGGTATCCAGGGAAAACTTGTCGGGCGGCGGAATTTCGGCGTGAAGCGACACAACGGAGTCTGTAGAGGATTTCGCCCAGCGGTATCCTGCGAATCCAGCGACTACGATGAACGCGAGCAGAAGCGCGACAGTCGCGGCTGCCCATGACTTGTTGAACTGCGGTGAGGATTTTGTAGCTTCGCCCGGCGCCGATTCGGCGGTCGTCGAGTCGGCGATCCAGCGCAAGTCCATCGCAACGTCATGCGCCGACTGGATACGGTCCGCCGGATCTTTGGCGAGGCATGCGCGGACCACGCGATCGAGCATGGGCGGGGCGAGCGGCTGGCTCGCGCTGATGGGCTCGGGATCTTTTTCGAGAATCGAGCTGAATACGCTGAGTTGCGATTTGCCTTCGAAGGCGCGGCGTCCGGTGATCATTTCGTAGAGAACGCATCCGAAGCTGAAGAGGTCGCTGCGCGCGTCAGCCTCCGCTCCTTGCAGAAGTTCGGGCGCCATGTATTGAAAGGTTCCGACGATCGAACCCTTCTGCGTGAGCGGCGATGCAGCGGCGGTCAGCGAAGCCAGGTTCATGGTCGGCGTGGAAGGCGTGAACGGACCGATGGCACGTGAGGCAATCGCCACTTCCGGTTTCGCCAGCCCAAAGTCCATCAGCTTTGCGCCCGCTTTGGTCAGCATAATGTTCGCCGGCTTCAAGTCGCGATGAACGATTCCGTGTTGATGTGCCTTCTCCAGGGCCTGAGCGATTTCCGCTCCAATCTTCAAAACTTGCTCGACAGGCAGGGCGCCTTTCACGAGGCGCTCGGCGAGAGTTTGCCCTTCGAGATACTCCATGACCAGGAAGGCGGTGCCGTCGTGGGTGCCGATGTCGTAAAGCGTGCAGATGTTCGCGTGCTGGAGCGCGGAAATGGCTTTGGCTTCGCGCTCCATGCGCTGTTTCAATTCCGGGTCGGAGGAAAGATGCGAAGGCAGAACCTTGATCGCGACCGGGCGGTCGAGGCGGGTATCCTTGGCACGATACACCTCTCCCATGCCTCCGGCGCCTAGCGGAGATTGAATTTCATAGGGACCGAGTTTCGTGCCAGAGGTGAGGGCCATTCTCGCGTGCAATTATAGCTTGCGCGACCGGTTGAGGACATGTTGCCTCTCCGCGCACCGTCTGTCAAAAGCTGGTTTGCGACGTGGCCCAGCGTTCCGGACGCAACTTCCTCAAGGAGGCGGTTACGTTGAGGTTCCCACTTGCAATCGCGCGAGGTTTGCCTACAATCGATTGGGCTCGACGCAGGCGCGAAGACATCGGATGTCGCCAATCCTTGTGCTGGATGCCTTCCCGCGGTCACGACCACGGAGCAATCGCTAGGGAGGGAGAAACATGGCCACCACAACCGCACCCGTTCCACTGCAAAGGTCTGTCCAGGACTTTCTGAGCCGGCCGAGAAAGCTGCTGATCGGCGGCCAGTGGCTCGACGCGCAATCGGGCAAGACTTTCGAAACCTATAACCCCGCCACGGGCGAGGTTCTGGCCCACGTAGCGGAGGGTGACCGCGCCGAGATTAACCAAGCCGTGGCAGCGGCGCGCAAGGCTTTCGAAAGCGGACCTTGGCCTGATATGTCTCCTGCGGAACGCGGACGTCTTCTATGGAAGCTCTCCGATCTGGTCGAGCAGCACCACGAGGAACTTGCCGAACTCGAGACCTTGGACAATGGCAAACCGCTCTTCTTCTCGCGCATCGTCGACGTGCCCACGGTGGTGGAAGTATTCCGTTATATGGCGGGATGGGCCACGAAGGTTGAGGGGACGACGATTCCGATCTCTGCGCCCTTTGCCAAGTACTTTGCCTATACGTTGCGTGAGCCGGTTGGCGTAGTAGGGCAAATCATCCCATGGAATTTTCCGCTCATCATGGCCGCTTGGAAGCTCGCTCCTGCGCTCGCCGTGGGATGCACGTGCGTACTTAAACCGGCCGAGCAAACGCCGCTCACCGCTCTGCGGTTGGGGGAATTGATTCACGAAGCGGGCTTCCCCGACGGAGTGGTTAATATCGTGCCGGGCTTCGGCGAAACCGCCGGCGCGGCGCTGGCTTCGCATCCCGACGTGGACAAGATCGCCTTCACCGGTTCAACCGAGGTCGGCCGACTGATTGCAAACGCTGCTACGGGCAATCTGAAAAAAGTCTCGCTCGAACTCGGGGGGAAATCTCCCAACGTGGTTTTTGCCGATGCCGACTTGAATGCGGCCATTCCAGGCAGCGCGAGTGCCATATTCTTCAATCAAGGGCAGATCTGTACCGCCGGCTCTCGCCTGTTCGTGCACAAAAGCATCTTCGATAGAGTCGTGGAAGGAGTTGCGGAAACGAGCAGGAAATTCCAGGTCGGTCCTGGCATGAACGAATCGACGAACCTCGGCCCGCTGGTTTCGAAGGAGCAACTGAGCCGAGTTTGCGGCTATATCGAGTCCGGAACCAAAGAGGGCGCGAAGGCCATCGTAGGCGGACATCGGATTGGGAATGCGGGATACTTCGTGGAACCGACAATTCTCGTCGACGTGAAGCCGCACATGAAAGTGGTTCGCGAGGAGATCTTTGGTCCGGTGGTTACGGCGATTCCGTTTGACGATGCGGATGAGGTCGTCGGCTTCGCCAATGACACGATTTACGGGCTGGCGTCTGCGGTCTGGACGCGCGACATCAGCAAGGCGCACCGCATGGCTGCCAAACTTCGTGCCGGCACGGTGTGGATCAACTGCTACAACGTCTTCGATCCAGCCTTACCTTTCGGTGGATACAAGCAGTCGGGATGGGGCCGCGAAATGGGCCATGCGGCGCTGGAGTTGTATACCGAAAGCAAGTCCGTCTGCGCCCAGCTTTAGAATTTCGCCGCTCGTAATGTGGGACCTGCGAGTGTTCGTGCATCTGTCTAGCGGCCGCAGCTTCGAGATGAAATTACTATGACACCAGCCGTCGAGTTGCTGGCTTCGTACTGGACGATCTCGGCTGGACTACCTCACACCGACCGGGAGTATAGTCCGTTCGATTTCAAGGATCGTGTGCAATCGGCTGCCAGTGCAGGGTTCAAGGGTTTTGGCATCTGGCATGCAGACTTGGAACATGTTCTAGAAAGATACTCGCTCAAAGAGATGAAGGCGATCCTCGACGATAGCGGCATCCAACACGTGGAGTTGGAGTTCTTAACCGATTGGTTTCTGGAAGGAGAAAGAAAGAAGGCTTCGGACATCCGAAAGCGAAAATTGTTCGAGGCTGCAGGAGTGTTGCGCGCGCGTCACATTAAGGTTGGCGATTTCCTCCAGGAGCCGTGTTTTCTGCCCGGCCTCGTCGACGCATTTGCTGTTCTTTGCGAAGAGGCGGCGCAGCACGGCACAAAGATCGGCTTCGAGCTGATGCCTTTCGCAATGATCCGAACACTGGAAGAGTCGGTGGCCATGGTGAAGGATGCAGGAGCACCGAACGGCGGAATCATCTTCGATCTGTGGCACGTGGTGAAGCTTGGCATTCCCTCTGACAATGTTTGCCGGGTTCCGATGGAATACGTCGTCGGCGTTGAGTTGAACGATGGGACGGTCGATGCGCCCTGGAGTTTGCACGAGGATACGATCAATCACCGCCGACTCTGCGGCGAAGGAGAGTTTGACGTCAGGGGTTTCGTTCAGGGCATGCAGAAGGCGGGCTACACCGGGCCTTGGGGGATTGAGGTTCTGTCTGCGGAACTGCGAACGCTACCGCTCGAAGAGTTAACGACGCGCGCGTTTCGCACGACGATGGCGCAGTTTCAGTAAGTTCGGGAACACGGGGAGGGTTTGCGGTCCAGACTCACGCCCATGACTCCGTGCTTCCCCGACATAACGTGAGATACTTCGGTTCGCTCTGAACCTCGTGCACCAACACCCAATGCCTCACAACTCTCATCCCTGGCCGTGGGCGGACTCGCTCGATGCGCTCGTAGCGGCGCCGGGCCATCATCAACTGTTGCTTGAGAACGAGCGGGTACGGGTGATTCATACCCACATTGCAGCGGGAGACGTAGTTCCGCTGCACACTCATCGCTGGGGCGGCATCGCGTACCTCCAGAGCTGGAGCCATTTCATCCGCCGAGATGAGAGAGGCGAAGTTTTATTCGACAGCCGCCACGCGGCAGAACTGCCGAAGATCCCTTGTGCCCAATGGGCGCAGCCACTGCCGCCGCACACTGTAGAAAACCTTGGACCGCTGGAGATCAGCATCGTTTTGATCGAATTCAAAGATCAAGAGGTTCGACAGCCATAGAAGTCCAAATTGGGTTATTGTGAATTTCACGCTGTGCACTTTTTCTTGTCGGAACGAATCCATTACGTTCGTGAATCGTATGAAGACTAAGGAAGCGCTGGTGGAGGAAGGAGGGTCATGCGCAAGCTGAAGCTGGGAATTATCGCGGTCGTTCTCGGTGTTCTTGCTTTCCAGGGATTCAATCTTTCCACTGCACGAGAAACAAAGTCGCAGACGGCGGCTCCGGCAAATGTGAGCGACGCCCAGCTTGTAAACGCAGAGAGCCAGCCGGGAGATTGGTTAACCTACGGGCGCACGTATAGCGAGCAGCGATTCAGTCCGCTGCAGGCCATCAACGACAAGAACGCGGCGCGACTCGGTTTGGCATGGTACTTCGATCTCGACACCGACCGGGGACAAGAAGCCACGCCGATCGTGGTCGACGGAGTGATGTACTTCTCCACGGCATGGAGCAAGGTGTTTGCGCTGAATGCCGCGACCGGCGCCCGGTTGTGGTCCTACGATCCAAAAGTACCACGGCAGTGGGGAGCAAACGCGTGTTGCGATGTGGTGAATCGCGGCGTCGCAATTTGGCGAGGAAAGATTTACGTCGGAACTCTTGATGGCCGGCTGATCGCGCTTGATGCCGCCACGGGCCGGCCGGTTTGGGAACGGCTCACCGTCGATCCGCGCTGGCGCTATACCATCACAGGCGCGCCACGCATCGTGAAGGGCAAAGTGATTATCGGCAACGGTGGCGCTGAGTTTGGTGTGCGCGGTTACGTGTCGGCCTACGACGCGCAGACGGGCAAGTTGGTGTGGCGCTTCTACACCGTGCCCGGCGATCCCTCGAAGCCATTCGAGCAGTCGATTCTCGCGAAGGCTGCGAAGACTTGGACCGGCGAGTGGTGGAAGATCGGCGGCGGCGGCACGGTTTGGGACGCTATTGTCTACGATCCCGAGCTTGATCTGCTTTATATAGGAGTCGGCAACGGTGGACCTTGGAATGAAAAGTATCGAAGTCCTAAGGGCGGAGCGAATCTTTTCACTTGCTCGGTCGTCGCTCTCAAACCGGACACCGGGAAATACGTTTGGCATTATCAGGAGAATGCGGCCGACGAGTGGGATTTCGACTCGGCGGAGCAGATGATTCTCGCCGACATCCCCGTGGAAGGCAGGCGGCGGAAAGTATTGTTGCACGCGCCGAAGAACGGGTTCTTCTATGTGATCGACCGGGAGAATGGAAAGCTGATTTCCGCGAAGCCCTACACTTTTATCAACTGGGCCACCGGAATGGATTTGAAGACCGGGCGTCCGATCGAAAGCGCTACGGCGCGCTACTCCCGCGTCGACTCGCCGCCGATCGTGCCCGGTCCACTGGGCGCGCACAGTTGGCAGCCGATGTCTTACAGCCCGCTGACCGGGTTGACCTACATTCCAGTCAACGAAGTCGGATTCAATCTGAAGTCACCGAAGGATTTCGAGTTCAAGAATTTGGCGTTGAATTTTGGCATCGACATGGTAGCTGCGGGAATGCCGCAGGATCCCGCGATCAAGAAAGCTATTCTAGACAGCGTGAAAGGAAAGTTGGTGGCGTGGAATCTGGTGCGGCAGAAACAGGCGTGGGCCGTAGAGCGGCCGGGACCGTGGAATGGCGGAACGCTCGCCACCGCTGGCGATCTCGTTTTCGAAGGCACGGCCGCGGGGCGCTTCGAGGCGCTTCGCGCCGACAATGGCGAAAGAATTTGGTCAATCGATGCGCAAACCGGCGTGATGGCGGGTCCTGTGACCTACACCGTGGATGGCGAGCAATACGTCGCGGTGCTCGCCGGCTGGGGTGGAGTTTTTCCGCTGGTCGCGGGCGAGGTTTCGTTTAAGTCAGGGCGCGTGCGAAATATCAGCCGGATGCTGGCCTTCAAACTGGATGGGCGGGCGGGCCTGCCGCCGCTGGCGCCGTACGAAGAGCCGGTTCTGAATCCGCCTGCTTCGACCGCCAGCGCGGCGGAGATTCATCACGGAGAGGCGGTCTACCAGCGTTTTTGTTCTGGGTGCCACGGAGATGTTGCGGTCAGCGGTGGATTGCTGCCTGATCTTCGCTACTCCTCCCTGCTCACGGACCCGCTATGGTTCGGGATTGTTCGTGACGGCGCATACCAAGCGCTCGGCATGGTGGGGTTTGGCAAGGAAGTATCGCAGCAAGATGCGGCAGACATTCGCGCCTACGTCATCTTTCGCGCCAACCAAAGCGTGAGCGGAGCGAAGCCTGGTGCAGCAGGGGCGACCGGCGACTCGAAGAAAATCACGCCTGAGCATTAAACACTTCTGCGCCCGGCCTCACAGTCCGGCGTCGTAGGGATCGGCGGCCGTGGTGAGGAAGTTGATGCTCACTGTCGCCAACTCGGACGGTGGAAACTTCGACTGGAATCGAGGATCGGCTCTCAGGCCGGCTTCTTTGACCGCATCCAGGAAGACTCTTAG
>PLIO01000019.1 GCA_003140075.1 Acidobacteriaceae bacterium
TCCACCGCCAGGGTCGCCAGGCGTTTGCCCGTCTCTTTCGCACGACGAACAAGATCGCCAACCTCACGGACGACCCGTGCGCCCAGGGCGATGAGATAGCTCGCGGACAGCCTATCGATTTCGCGATTCGGATCCGCGGCGACCGGACCCAGGGCGCTCGGCGAAACGACGTAGGAAGCGGCCGTCGCCACGAGCAGCCGTTCCGTCAGCCCGCCCCACTTGCGTTCCTCGGCCAGCCGCACCAGTCCGTGCGACTCCAGCCCGTGCAGGTAGTAGTTGACTTTCTGCCGAGTCAGGCCAACCCGCGTGGCCAAGGTCGCCGCCGAGGCGGGCACGACTAGCTCGGAGAGGAGTCGACCCCTCATGGGCTCCAAAGCCGCCGTCGCCGCTGCCGGATCATCAATGACTTGGATATCGAGCACGAGNNTTAGGAATTTGCAGAGTCGATGTGGTGCCGCAGAATTGTGGTGTGGCGGGGAGGTCTCCTCCTCTGCCCGAGGCGACGTCGATTATGTGAGCTGCGGGGAAATTGCTCCGATGGGCGCCGTTTCGCCTGGCTCGTTTCCAGCATTCCTGGTTTGAAGCCACTCGGAGCTATTTGTTGTCGGCTGGCTTGAGGCGGGCCGGCTCTTCGAAGATATCCAGGAGAGCAGTCGCGCAATAGACTCGGTCACGCTTCGCATCGCCAACCCGTTTCACGATACGCGCACGTTCCACTCGTTCGATGGCGCGCTGCGCGGTCGTAAACGCAATCGCCAATTTGTCCGCCACGCCTTTTGTAGTGATGAAGGGATTTGCCCCTAAGAGTTCGACTACACGCAACGGGTTGCTGCTTGATTCTCCCGAGACTTTCTTCTGCCACTCGGCCAGTAGTCCGTTGATGCGCATGGCTCGACTCAAAGCATCTTCAGACGTGCGAGCGACTCCCAGCAGGAAATACTCCAACCAATCGTTCCATGCCCCGCGCTCGCTGATCCCGCGCAAACCGTCGTAGTAGTCTCGCCTTGATGCTTCAAAGAACGCCGACAAATAAAGCAGAGGTGTCGGGAGGATCTGACGCTCGATCAGGAACAAGGTAATGAGCAGGCGACCGACTCGGCCGTTGCCATCAAGAAACGGGTGAACGGCTTCGAACTGATAGTGTGCCAGCGCAATGGTCACGAGAGGTGGCAGGGTCGATTTATGCAAGAACTTTTCCCAGGCCGCAAGACACGGCTCGACCTGTCCTGGAGGGGGTGGGACGTAGGAAGCAGTTGCGATAGTGCTGCCTGGCTTGCCAATCGAATTCTGAATTTTGCGAAAACGTCCGGGCGCTGCCTGGTGCCCTTGAATGCCGGTCATGAGTTTTTCGTGCAACTCGCGGGTGAACCTGACGCAAAGGGGAAGTTTCTTGAGGCGCGAGATTCCGTGCTCAAGAGCGACTACGTAATTGCCAACTTCCCGAAGGTCTTCAGGACTTCGATCCACGATCGCTCCCGCCTCAGCGGCAAGCAACTCACCCAGCGTGGCCTGTGTGCCTTCAATCTTGCTCGATAGAACGGCTTCACGCTGTACGAAGGGCCGGATCAAAATGTGAGGAGTGGGAAGCCGACCGCCCCCGCCCGCTAATCTTCCGACGAGCCGGTCTGCATCCGAGAGTGCCCCAATCAGCCGCGGTGTCCAGTTCAGTTCAGGAGGAAGGGGCGCAGGCACAAAGGCTGAATAGCTGCCCTGCGACACTTTCTTGCCGGGAATGTTGGTAGCGTTGGGCATATCGGCCCTTCTAGAGTCGAAAATAGCGTTCCGCGCTATTTTCACAATCTATGATAATCGATAATAGCGAGATTAGCTAACTGAGGGCGTTTTGTCGGATCTCACGGCGGTTGAGGATTTCGGATACGCTATCAGCGCTTTAATTCTTAGCGATTCGGCAAAGAGGTCAGAGGACTTTCAGCGTGGGCTCCGCTCGTTCGCTCAGAATCATAAGCGCCTTGGCGACCCCAGGCTTCGGGAATCCTCGTTGAACTGGCGGCCGATTGCTTCCGAGGCGACCCAACGCTATCTGTCGTGGCTGGCGCGTGACAACATTATCTTCTTCTTCAATACAATCCTCCCTAATACCAATGAAAACCGAAGGAGAAAGGACTTTTGGCTGCGCTATCACGACCGAATCAGAGACTTTCAGGTCGCCGTTTCTGAGGCAGACCTATGGAAGGTGAAGGCGAGCCAAAAGAATTCAGAAGTTCTCCACTACTCCCACGTGGCTCATCCGACAACCAGCGCATTCTTAATGAGGTTTGAGGGGTACGGTGAGCATTTCCTTATCGCGGAATTCAGCGAAACGGGAAATGCGGCCTACATCTTTAGGATGAAGGCATTCGAGGCACAGGGGATCAGCATGCGTTCCCATCGGTTCGAGGTGGCGCGTCACCTCAAGTTCGACGATACCCATCGAATTATCCATAGGGGGGATTGGGAACCGAAGGCATCGTACAGGCTATCGTCGGAATTTGGCATCCGGCCATGACATTCTTCATTCACAGCTTTGGCAACTCAGTTGAAGTCTCCGCGGCGCCCGGAGGGCTGATTATTCGGGGACCGCGCGAGCTGTCCAAGCGGGAGAATTGGCCTGCCGCCGCACTCACAGCGACCGGGGGATGGCGGACTGCGGTAGAAATCGAGCAACTCCTTGAAGCGGGCCTCGCGGAAGAGCAGGAAGGTGAGATCCGTGTTCCCTTTACCAATTTTAGTGTGATTGAAACTGAGATGCCGGTCAGTCTCATCGGGGCGTGGTCACCGCATAGTCCTTTTTTGCTAAAGATTGATCGCAAGAGCGACCTAGGGCGACCGGACTTTCAATATCGATATACCTTTTTGTTGGCTGGCAAGCCTGTCCATGTGGAGCGTCTAGGCTACTACGTACGCAGGGTCGCCACCACAGAAGTTTTTCTGCTCGACTTTCAGATGTACAGCCTGGTCGATGCAATGGACTCGTTTAACGCTCTGGCACCGGCGGAGAAGACGCCGCATGAGAGTTGGCTTACATTCGCAAAGGTAAAGGGGTGTGCCACCGAAGTCGGTGCGGCATTGGACAGCACGCTAAACAACAACGATGTGATTATTCCCTCCACTTTGGGCCTCGACATGAGGGAAGACGAGGACGGTGCACTGACCTTCCTGCCGAAGTGCGCAGAACTTGCGGACGAGGATTTCCACCAGGTCTTCGAGAGGAATGCGGGGGCGGAGAAGCTCTATTCGTTGGACCGACCGGGATTAGGGCGCGTTCGGATCGTTCTTACCGACGAACAACACCAGGTTCTTCAGCGTATGAAACGTGTTCGCCGCGTTAAGGGTGATTTGAAGGAAAGACTCAAGCGCGACCCAGTGCAGGTCTTTGATGGCGTTGCTGATCATATCGACCTTCCATATGGAGACCGCGTCATTGGCGTCGGAGATTTTCAGTTTGCTCCTACCCCCAAACCAATCAATACGGAGTCAACGATGGCCAGGCTGTGGCAGAGAGAAACTGCTGAGCAACCGGGCACGGATGGGGAAACAGGAGGGACCGGAGCAGTTCCGGGTTCGGGATATAAGCCTGAAGATCGTGCGAATGGGGATGCTTCCGGTTCAGCCGAGGTGACTGCAGGTGCAATTGAGGGAGGCACGCCTTGTGGAGTCGTCAATAGCTCTACGGCCGTGCAAGTGGAAGATGGCAGCGCGCCTATTGGTAAGAAATATCTTCTGATTGAAACGAACGAGGAGTCAGTCAGGAAGGAATTTCTTTCTGAGGCCAAGATGGCGAGTCAGTTCGCCCGAGGTGCAACTTTTGAGCGTCCCAGGGCTCTTCGTGAGGACCGGAAGCTACGTCCACATCAGGAACATGGAGTTCGTTGGTTACAGACTTGCTCCCAAATTCACGAGCGTACTGGCGTCTTGCTTGCGGACGACATGGGCGTTGGCAAAACAGTTCAGATTTTGACGTTTCTCGCATGGTGCATTGAGTCGGGCAAGTTTCCCAGCTTGTCCAGAAGCGAACCGCCGTTTCAGCCCATCCTGATCGTTGCTCCCCTGATCCTTGTTGATACCCGGACATGGGAGAAAGAAATGGAGAAATTCTTTGCCAATGATGGTGTAGTTTTCTGGCCCGTCCTTTCTTTACATGGCGACCAGATCGCGAAACTCCGGCGAGATGACGCAGCGGGTCGGGAGATAGAGATCGGGAAGCCGATTTTGGATTTGGACAGAATCCAGCGCCACAAAGTCGTCATCACAAACTACGAGACCATTAGGAGCTATCAGCACAGTTTCGCCTACATGAAAGACGGCGCACCTCTTTGGTCGTTCATCATTAGCGATGAAGCTCAGGAGTTCAAAGTTCCGAATACGAAAATCTCTCATGCGATGAAGGCGCTAAAGGCGGAGATGCACATTGCTTGTACGGGAACTCCAGTCGAGAATCGCCTCCTCGATTTGTGGAATATTTGTGATGCGCTGCAACCGGGACTTCTTTTTTCGGCGAAGGAATTCGTTGATAAATTTGAGAAACATCAAAGTGGCTCCGATCAGGAGAACAGTCTCCTGGAATTGAAAAAGACCCTCTTATTTCAACAGCCCCATGCGTTTTTGCTGCGGCGCACCAAATCTGATGTAGCAGACCTGCCGCCAAAATCTGTGTTCAAGTTGGACTGTGAGATGTCCGATGCAGAGATCGAGGCGCATCGGTCGCTTCTGAAGAGGCTCAGGAGCGATAGCCGCCAATCAAGGTACCTGTCAGCACTTCAGAGCTTTGTGCAGCTTTATCAGCACCCGGCGATGCTCACCGAAAACCCCGAAGATCTAGGTGCTGCCGAACTAGTCAGTCAGTCCTCAAAGCTACGAGTCCTGATCGCTAAGCTACATGAAATCCGTCAACGAGGAGAAAAGGTAATCGTCTTCGCCCGGCTCAGAACGATGCAGGGAATTCTCGCCAAGGTGTTGGAGGCCGAGTTTCAGCTTCCGGTTCGGATCATCAACGGTGAGACGAAATTGCGAAACTCAGTGTCTTTTAACAAAGGAGGGCTAAAGACGCGTAACGCAATCCTGCATGACTTTCAGAATAGCTCCGGATTTAATGTCCTCATACTGTCTCCATTTGTAGCTGGAATCGGTCTTACGATTATCGAGGCG
>PLIO01000213.1 GCA_003140075.1 Acidobacteriaceae bacterium
AAGCAGGGACTACCTGGCAGACGCGTTACGGTCCTGCTCGAAGACCATTTGGGTAGGCTCTGGGTAGGTGTAGACAATACACTGTCGGTTCGCGAAAGAGGAAGATTTCATACGTTGTCCCGGAGCGATGGTAGTCCGGTCGGGACACTTCAAGGGCTAATCGAAGATCGGAATGGCGATCTATGGGGAATCCCAGTGCCGAACTCTTCTCGGCTTATTCATATTCACGGCTTTTCTGCTCGGGAGGAGCCGATTGGCCCGGAGCCATCGTACATTACGTCGATTGCGGCCGATCCTAGCGGTGGAATAAGAGTCGGCTTTCGGAATGGCGATATTGCCCTCTATGCGAACGGAGTGATGAGCGGGATTATGACGGGCGTCAAGCGGCCCGTTTACGATCTTCATCCAACTTCCGATGGCCACGTCCTCAATCTTACGTCTGGAGAACTCATTGGCTGGCAAAATGGAAAGCCACAAAGTCTCGGACTGCAAAACGGAGTTCCTTGTAACAACTCGTACACTTTCATTCTGGACAGACAGGGGACACTTTGGCTGTATTCGTCGTGCGGGCTGATCGAGATAAGTAATAAAGAGTTGCAACGCTGGTGGAACGATCCGAAAGCCAGATTGCAGTACAGCCTGTTCGACATTTTTGACGGTGCTCAGGGGGCTGATACGTCCTTTACCCCGACCGCATCCGAAGCCCCAGACGGGAAATTGTGGTTCGTCAACGGGATCGCGGCTCAAATGATTGACCCAAAGAATCTCCCGACGAATAGCCTTGCGCCTCCCGTACACATCGAGACTCTTATCGCCGACAGAAAGAGCTATCCGCTTCAGCAAGCTCTTCGACTTCCGCCTCTCACCCGTGATCTCGAAATCGACTACACCGGATTGAGCTTTGTCGTACCGCAAAAAGTTCAGTTTCGTTATCGTCTTGAGGGCAGCGACAAGGATTGGCAGGATCCACGCACCCGTCGTCAGGCGTTCTATGCCAATCTTCACCCAGGACAGTACCGGTTTCAAGTAATCGCTTGCAACAATGATGGAGTATGGAACGATGCCGGAGCAGTTTTTAATTTCGTGATTCCCCCAACATTTTTACAAAGTTCATCGTTCAAAGTGATTTGTGTGGCTGCCTTCGCCGCCTTTCTACTGCTGGCTTACCATTTTCGGATGACCCAAGTAACTCGACAGGTCAGGGCGCGGATGTCCGCGCGAGCAGCCGAGCGTGAAGCGATTGCCAGAGATCTGCACGATACGTTCTTTCAGTCGATTCAAGGACTCTTGCTGCGATTCCATACCGCTACTTCCAAGCTTCAGCCAGAACATCCTGCTAGAGAAATGTTCGAAGACGTACTGAAGGAATCTGATGATGTGATGGCCGAAGGGCGCGATTTGTTGGTGGATCTACACGCCACAACTTCGAGACTGAAGGATTTGCCAACCGCACTGGCTGACTATGGAGAACAGATGCGAGAGAGCCGTTCCAGCAATTTCACGGTAGCCGTAAATGGAATGGTTCGCCCACTGCATCCGATTATTTTCGAAGAACTGTCCCGGATAGGGAAGGAAGCTATTGGCAATGCGTTTCGGCATTCCACGGCCCGCTCGATTGAAGCTGAACTGAACTATGAGCCGGATGAACTGAGGATGCGCATCCGTGACGACGGCTCCGGAATTGATGCGAATGTTCTCAAGGGAGGGCACCGCGATGGCCATTTGGGATTGCCCAGCATGCGAGCGCGAGCCAAGAACATTGGCGCCCATCTCGATCTCTGGAGCCGTAGTGGAATGGGTACCGAAATCGAAGTGAGGGTACCAGCGAGCCTTGCCTACTCCTCGGCGCAGAATGGAGATTCTCAGGATAAGCCTCGCAGATTCAGCGGCGGAACAATGTAGCAGAGGAGCGAGCCTGACATCGGCTGAAATTCGTTCTGGGCGCTGAAATCGAGCAAGTTATCGCCGGGCGTGCGCGAGTCTAGGGATGATCCAGAAAGCCGCGCTTCAACGCGATCATGACAGCGTGAGTTCGATCGTTTGCGTCCAGCTTGGAAAGGATACTCTTCAGGTGATTCTTAACGGTGTGCTCCGAGATGTTGAGGTCGGAGGCGATGATCTTGTTCGAACTCCCACTTGCGACTCCACGGAGTACATCGAGTTCGCGCGCAGTAATCGAGTCGTCGGCAGCATGTTCAGCGATTTGCTGCGCGACTTCCGGGGGAACTCGTTTGTGGCCGTTGTAGGCGAGTCGAATCGTCTCCACCAGTTCCTTTCGGAGCAGATTCTTCAAAAGGTAACCGACCGCTCCTGCCTTGAAGGCTCGAACAGCCTGCACATCGCCCGCGGCAGTCGTCAAGACGATGACGCGCGCTTGCGGAAATTCTGCACGAATGGCTGAGATGGCCGCGATGCCGTTCACTTTCGGCATGCGTATATCCATCAACGTAACATCGGGTTGATGTTTACGAAAGAGGACGAGCGCCTCATCACCGTCACTGGCCTCTGCAATAACGCGCATGTCTGATTGGGCATTGATCTCGCCGGAAATTCCAGCCATCATCAACGGGTGGTCGTCCACGGCCATTACGCGAATTACGTGTGCGTTAGCCATAAAACTATCCCTCCGCACGCCAAAACCTAGATGATACAACTCATACCCCGCTGGCACCCCCCTCAAAAGGGCTATTCCAGGGTGTTTCCATCGAGGATTGTGGGCGACGCATGGGTTAGATAGTGTTCCCTGGGTGCAGCGACTCTACTCCATGTTTCCTGCCGGCGCGCCGGGAGCTGGGCTCCTGCTCCTGCGACTGTGCGTTGCAGGTGTGCTTCTTCGCACTGCAATGTTGAGACCGACGGCGACACTCCCATTTTGGGCGGCCGGCATCGTGATTATGATCGCAATTTTACTCTGCCTTGGTGCGTTTACACATTTCGGCTGCATCGCTTCCTTCCTCGCACAAAGTGCCGCAATGTTTTTGGGAATTGGACAAGATCGCCTCGAACTAGTTTTCACGTTAGGCATCATATCGGCCCTTTTCCTTCTGGGACCGGGTGCATATTCCGTTGATTGCTATCTGTTCGGGCGGCGGCTGATTGTTTCCTCAGACTCCAAATAGATACCGCATCAGCTTTGACGATGCCTGATTGTTCTGAAACCCTTTGCGCTCTTCGTATCCGGCAGGCTCTGGCTCGAATTGGCTACCCGATAGTCGCTCGATTTGGTCTTACGCAAGTTAAAATTCGCCCTTACAGTGGGCAATGAAATCGGCAATCGATGCACTTCAGCAGATCGAACAATTCCGAAACAGACCATCCGTCGACCGAACAGAAAGCTGGCATACCTGAGACGAAGGAAGGAGAACAAATGAAACCTAACTTTAGAAACCTCGCGACAAAGCTTTATGCGGTTGCTGTGCTCGCTTCTGCGCTGATGGGTGCGGCTCTAAATGCCGCCGCGGCGGGTCCTGCGCCGAGCGGCATCAAAAACGTCGTTCTGGTGCATGGGGCCTTCGCCGATGGCTCCGGCTGGGACGCCGTCGCAAAGATCCTTGAGAAAGATGGATACACGGTGTCGGTGGCGCAGCCTCCTGAGACCTCCTACGCCGACGACCAGAAATACACCAAGGCCGCCATCGACGCCATGGGCGGGCCGGTGGTTCTGGTCGGTCACAGTTATGGTGGATCCATTATCACCGAGGCTGGCAATGATCCAAACGTTTCGGCGCTTGTCTACATCGCGGCATTTGCGCTTGATGAAGGTGAGAGCTGTGCGTCGATCGAAACGGCCGTGCCGCAAGCCTCCAAGGCGTTCAAGCCTGATAGCAACGGGAACTGGTGGATAGAACAGGACCATTTCGCAGCCGACTTCGCAGCGGATATTCCTCCAGCTCAGGCTCATTTCATGGCTATAGCGCAGGTGCCGATCTCCACCGACTCGTTCACCCACAAGGTCACTAGTCCCGCCTGGAAGAACAAGCCGACCTTTTACATGGTGGCCAGCTCGGACCGGTCGATCAATCCCCAGCAGGAGCGGATGATGGCGAAGCGCGCCAATGCCAAGACGGTCGAAGTGAATGCGAGCCATGTGGCTTACATGTCTCACCCGAAGGAAACGGCCAAGCTAATTGAAGAGGCCGCCACCTCCGCGCACGCCAACTAGCAGCCAGTAAGTCTTTACGTCGTAAGTGAAATGCATGTCCCTCGCGCCGGACAAGAGTGGTTTGGTGCGAAGACGTGCGACATCGAGAATCAACTGATCTGTCTGGATCGCAAAGGAGAATAATCATGAGTCAGCATATTAAGAATGTAGTTCTGGTACATGGAGCTTTCGCGGA
>PLIO01000198.1 GCA_003140075.1 Acidobacteriaceae bacterium
ATGGGATGGGAAACCGCCAACATTCATCTCGGCACTCCGGCCGCTCGCAAGCTAGTCCTGCGCCATCTCGACAAACAAAAAGGGAAGTGGCTGCATGCCGCCGCCGAAGTTATGCTGCAGGCCGTCCGCGAAGATTGGGATATTTGGAAAAAGAAAGGCTACGACTGATTCCGCCACACCGAGCGCCCATTTATTTCGCTGATCTGCGTTACACTGTCTCGCCGCTTATGCCCCCCACTTTTCACGATACTAACCGGCGCGATCCCAACCAACTCCTCACCCAACTAGAAACCGCCAAAAGCCGCTTTGATCGAGGCCACGCGGCCGTCATTACGAAACTGCTGACCCAGCTGGCCAAACTCCACTTCGACGACCCTCACCAATTCATCCGCTTCCACGAGGCTCTGCTCTTTGTCCGCGCATTCCCGCATGCTGCCTCTCACATCTCACACGTCGAACGCCTTCTCAGCACCTTCCACCAGCGCATCGAGAAGCTGCGCGCGGCGAACGCCGACATGTCCCTGTTCGACGACTTCGACACGTCCGGCATCGCCGGCACCACCATGCAGGACACGCTCTCCTTCGACGTGGCCCACTGGTTCGCGCGCCGCATTCCGGGCAACGTCGATATCGCGTGGGAGGATTATTGGGACGACTATCAAGCCGAGCGCTCTCGCGGCAACACCTGGCCGCGTTTGATTCCTCTACTCGGAGAAGACGCCGACGTAGAAGCCAACATCCCGTGGACACACTGGCTCGACGCCGCGCGCGGCCGTCAAAATGCCCTCAGCTGGCTCCTCAAACGTTTCGCGCAACTCCCATTCTCTGACCGTCGACGCGCCGAACTCTACGATTCACTTTGCCTCCCAATTCGCTGGAGACTCGAAAACCTCAAACTCTCCCGCACCCGCAACTGGAGCCATCCCCGCCGCTTCTACTTCCACGATGCTCCACTCATCCAACGCAGCGAAGTGTCTCTCTCCCGCGAACTATCCCAGCCCGCGCCCAAATTCCACAAGCTCTCCACGGCGGCTGGAGAACGCGTGATGCACGCCATTCGCGAAGTCATGGCCGTCCGCTACCGTGAACTCTACGGCACCACGCTCGGCGATCCGCACACCGTGGTCCGCGCCGATCTCGGCCGCGGTGTGGTCATGCATTTCTGGGGATTGCCGCCCACTCGACGTCTTCCGTTGCGCGCCTACCTCGCCGGCTACACCCTGAAGAACGGCGTCCCTATCAACTACATCGAAGCCATCGGACTCTGCGAATGGATCGAGGTCGGCTTCAACACTTTCTACACCTACCGCCAGGGCGAAACCGCCTGGATCTACGCGCAAGCGCTACGTTGCCTGCGCGCCCTAACCGCCGCTAAATGTATTTCGATTTATCCCTACCAGATCGGCCAGAACAATGACGAAGCCATCGACTCCGGCGCTTTCTGGTTCTACCGCAAGCTGGGCTTCCGCTCGGGACGCGCCGATCTGCGCCAGTTGTGTGAAAAAGAAGAAATAAAAATCGCCGTGAACCCGCAATACCGTACGCCGTCCCGCACTTTGAAACGCCTCGCCGAAGCCCACATGTTTTATGAGTTGAATCAAGAGGGAGCGGTGAAGAGCACGCCGGGGAAGGGCACGACTTCGAGTCGGCAGGCTGCCAAATCTTCACCGGGTTTAGACGCCGAGGGACTGCCCGGTGCCTGGGACACTTTCTCTAGCCGCAACCTGGGCTTGCGAATTAACCGCCGTATGTCGCGCGACTTCGATGGCGACAGCCAGAAAATCCGTGAAGCCTCCACTGCCGCCGTAACCCGAGATCTGAAGATAAATCCCTCCCGCTGGACCCTGGCCCAGCATCAGTCCTTGGAAAATTGGTCGATGGTTCTCGCTCTGATTCCTGACCTCGCCCACTGGACGCCTGACGAGAAGCAGCGACTGATCAAGCTCATCCGAGCCAAGAGCGCCGGAGACGAAATGTCCTACCTCCGCCAAACCCAGCGTCACGCGCGGCTGCGATCCGAAATCCTGTGCCTTGGCTCATAACCGGGTGCTCTTGACTTTCTTTTTTGTACTGATTGACACGCGGCCAAGAAAATCGAAACCTGTAGGGATTGGCGACCATAGAGTCGCACACTTGGCAGAGAACGCAACGGGTGGGACGCACCCCGCCAGACGAGAGGAAAGAATCGCAGAACTCGGATAAACTTTACCAGTAGGACCATTTATGTTCTTAGAAGCGCTACGGGCTCGCCTGGGAGGTCTCGAAGCAGAAATTCTCTGCCTGACCAACCTAGCCTCCCATACGCCGAGCAAATCCATCAAGACATCTACTGGCGGTTGGCGCAAGACCTGCAGCGCGAGGCCCGAGAACTACGCTCGCAGATCGCAAGAATGTCAGAGCCGACGGACGCGGAGCACATGCAGCGGGCGGAGTTCGGCGTGTCAGCAACAGCAGAATCTTCAGGCACTGCGAGTGACTGAACGGCAAGTCGGCAACTATAAGGAGAGCATTCCATGGCGACAATTACGACGCAAGACGGCACGACTATCTACTACAAGGACTGGGGCAAGGGGCAGCCCATTGTTTTCAGCCACGGCTGGCCTCTGACTGCCGACGACTGGGACGCACAGATGTTGTTCTTCGGCCAGCATGGTTATCGAGTCATTGCCCACGACCGGCGAGGACACGGCCGTTCCACCCAGACCTGGGATGGTAACGACATGGACACCTACGCCGACGATCTCGCGGCTCTCACCGAAAAGCTCGACCTGAAAAAAGCAATCCATGTGGGCCATTCCACCGGCGGCGGAGAAGTTGCCCGTTACATTGGGCGGCACGGCTCCACGCGAGTTGCCATGGCCGTGCTCATCAGCTCGGTGCCGCCGCTGATGCTCAAGACGGAAAACAATCCCGGCGGCCTTCCAATCTCGGTGTTCGACGGCCTGCGAGCCGCGTACGTGGAAAATCGGCCGCAGTTTTACAAGGACATTACCCTCCCGTTCTACGGCTACAACCGGCCCGGCGCCAAAATTTCCGAAGGCATCCGGGAGAAGTGGTGGCTCCAGGGAATGATGGGCGGGGTGAAGGCGGGCTACGACTGCATCAAGGCTTTCTCGGAAACGGATTTTACTGGGGACCTCAAGAAGATCGATGTGCCAACCCTGGTTTTGCACGGCGACGATGACCAGATCGTGCCCATCGGCGCGTCGGCGCTGATGTCGGCGAAGATTGTGAAGAATGCCACACTAAAGGTATATCCAGGTTTCCCGCACGGAATGCCCACAACCAATTCGGACCAAATCAATGCCGACCTGCTCGCGTTTTTCCAGCAAAGCAAGCAAGCGGCGGCATAGAGGAAGCATAAGCCCGGCTTTTTGCGGATTTGGCGAAAGGCCGGGACGGATCCAATGGGATTAATCCTCCTGTTGATCACTTTGAGAACAAAGGACCTCCCGTCCGCTTGCGACGCAGGCACATTCTTTCCGGTTCCAGTTCGCTGTAAGCAAGCCGAACAATCAAGGAAGGCTGGCGGTCTGCCCGGCCCAGCCCATCTGCCGCTGTTTCACAAGTTCGAAAACTCACTTCGCCGACGCTGATGGAGCCCGAATTCAGTCTAATGCGGGCAGACATTGGAGCCTGCTGCGCATCAGAGTAACCATGATTGTTAAGAAATCTCGGCAAGCGTTCGGCGAGCTGAAACTCGGTTCGGGCAGACCATCGGAGCGCGAAATAGGTGTACAATTTTCCTCTTTCCATTCTTTAAGTTAAAAGGCAAATATCCGCTTTAGCGGCCACGGGATAAACATGTTGAAAGGAAGGTTTCTGATGGTTTTGGTTCGCGGTTTCGTCCGGCGCAAGAGAAAGAGAGGGAGTTGTCTGGCCTCGGTCTCGCTCTTGTTTGTCCTGCTCTCTTCTTTGACGTTGTCGGCGCAGACGACCATTTCCACCGGCAGTATTCAGGGTCTGGTCACAGACCCCTCGGGCGCTCTCGTGAGTGGAGCGAAGATATCGATCAGCAATAAGGCCACGGGCCACGTCATCATCGTCAAGAGCACGTCGGCGGGAGCCTATACCTCGGGCGCGCTCACTCCCGGGGATTACACGTTGCGAGTCGAGGCTCAGGGATTCAAGACGTCCCAGGTCGCGGTTACTGTGCAAGTGGGTGTAACCGCACCCGGTAACGTCAAAATGCAGGTTGGACCGGCGACTCAGGTGGTCGAGGTGCAGGCCGCCGAGATTGAAGTGAACACGCAGCAGGCAACCGTACAAGGCGTTCTCACCATGCAGCAGATCGAGAACCTTCCCATCAATGGCAGGAATTTTCTGGACCTGGCGCAATTGGAACCGGGAGTGCAGATCCAGGACGGTGGGAACTTTGACCCCACCAAGAACGGTTTTTCCTCCATTTCATTCGGAGGCCGTTTCGGCCGCACCGCGCGCATCGAAGTGGACGGGTTGGATATAAGCGACGAAACAGTCGGTACGACCACGCAAAACGTACCCGCCAGCGACATCCAGGAATTTCAAATTCAGCAGTCCTCGCTCGATCTTTCCACCGAACTCACCTCTTCCGGCTCAGTGAATGTGACGACCAGGTCGGGCACGAATGCCTACCATGGCGAGGGATACTACGGCTTTCGCGATCAATCCCTGGATGCCAACCAACCCGGCGGAACCGACAATCCTTTTCAGCGCAACCAATTTGGCGCCAACTTTGGCGGACCCATCCTCAAAGACAAGCTGTTTTTCTTCCTGGATGCCGAGCGCACGAAACAGGATCAGCTCGACCCTGTTCTTTCAGGCGGCAACTTCGCCGCGATCACCGGCAGTTACAACTCGCCGGTTCGTGAAGTGGAGGGTGTGGGACGTATCGATTGGCAGATCAATGACAGGTACAAGTTTTTTTACCGTTTCTCCTACGATCAGCTCAGCGATATTCGAGCCTTCCTGCCCAACTCCTTCCAGCCCTTCAACAATGTGAATCACACGCCCGTCCATGCGTTCGGCCTGGACTTCAACACCGGACCCTACACGCACAGCATTCGCTTCGGCTACATGAAATTCCGCAACGGAATCGTGGACGCAACCATCGGAACTGGTATTTACGACCCGCTCCCCAACATCGAACTGGCCATTGGCGGCGATCCCACTTGCCTTGCTGCTGGTCAGGACGATTTTTGTTCCGGTCCGAGTTTTCTGGCGCCACAGCAAACCTACCAATCCGATCGCCAGATCAAGTACGACGGCAGCCGGGCTTGGGGCGCGCACATTATTCGCTACGGCGGCGGCTTTAACCATATCTTCGGTGGCGGGTTCGCCAGCTTCCTGGCGCTGGCTCCCGCGGTGGGCGCGGGCTTAACGGATTGCAACTCTACCTGCCTGGCGTTACCCGGCGGGGCCAGCAATCCGCTGAACTATCCCGCGAATACGGTGGTTCTGGGAAACGGACAGGGCTTTGACTCGGAAATACCGGCCTTTGGGTTTCCCGCCGGCGGCAGCGGCCCGGACAACCGGATTTCGTTCTACGTCGGAGACTCGTGGAAGATCAAACCAAACTTTACGCTCACCTACGGTTTGCGATACGTGCGGGATTCAGGCCGAACCGATAGCGACCTCGCTGCCATCCCGGCTCTGCAGCAGTTCGACAATCAGTACTATTCCAGCCTGGGCAATCGAGTGCATCAACCCAATCTCAACTTCGCGCCGCAGCTGGGCTTCGCCTGGGACCCTTACGGCCGGGGTAAGACGGTGTTGCGCGGGGGCGTTGGCCTTTTCTATGAGAACTCAATCTGGAACAACATCGAGTTCGACCGGCCGGCGCGGCTGCAGAACGGACTGTTCCTCGCGGATAGCACAGTTTGCTCCAACGGTTCGCCAAATACGAGCTTTACACTGCCGAACCAGCAGGTGCCAAACCTTTCCTTTTGCGGTGAGACCATCGGGCAAGCAGCCCCCGCAATCGCTGCGTTGCAGGCGCAGTACCAGGCGGTTACGGCCTCTGTGGGCTCAACTGCCCCCAATCCCTCGTTCATAGGAACGGCATTGGCAGATGGTGAGGACGCCACGGGCACGGACTTGCTGGCGCCGAACTACGTCAGCCCGCGGTCCCTGCAAATGAATATCGGTCTGCAGCACGAACTAAGGCCCGGAATGGTCCTTACGGCAGACTATCTGCGCAACATTGAGACCCACACGCTGCTCGCGATCGACACCAATCACGTGGGCGATGCTCGCTTCTTCAATTTGACGAATGCAACCGCCGCAATCCAGACAACGCTCAGCAATTGTGGAGTTGGCACGATTCAGGCGGCGATCACAAACTGTCCCACCAGCCCTGTGCCTTTACTGCCGGGCCAGACCTATACCCAAAGGGCAGCGACCATTTCTGATTTTGCCACCAACGGCCTCGATTCCGGCTATTCGCTTTGCGGAGGGTTCCCGTGTCCTAATGCTGCGTTCCCCGGTGTCAACGAAAATCTCGGCGCCAACCAGATGCTGTTTCCCATCGGTTACGCGAAGAACACAGCTTTGCAGCTGTCACTGAAACAACATTTGCAGCATCCGTTCCCCGCGATTACGAACTTTGACATGCAATTGTCGTATCAGTTGGAACGCTATATCGCGGCGGCAGCCGAC
This sequence comes from Acidobacteriaceae bacterium, assembly GCA_003140075.1. Lineage (GTDB taxonomy): Bacteria > Acidobacteriota > Terriglobia > Terriglobales > Acidobacteriaceae > Sulfotelmatobacter. The sequence goes on from PLIO01000198.1 coordinate 6,637, forward strand.
AATGACTTCGTCAATATCGCTACAGACTTCAACACGCCGCAGAAGTTTCTGGGGCCAAACGGGCTCGACCGCAAGAACGAGATTTCCTTTGGCGGTACTATGGACTTGCCCTTCCACTTCCGCTTCGGCCTGATCGGCCACTTCTACAGCCCGCTGCCGTTGACCCTAACCCTCAACCCAACGGGAAGCGCGGGCGGCATCTTCGTGAGCGATATTACCGGCGATGGCACAGGCGACGGCAGTTTTGCCTCGAACGGTTCCTTTGGAGATGTGCTTCCGGGCACCAATATCGGCTCTTTCGGGCATGGAGTCAACACCAACAACATCAACGAGGTGATTAACGATTACAACCACAATTCCGTCGGTCAGACCACGCCCGCTGGGCAAGCGCTTATCACCAACGGATTGTTCACTCTTCAGCAGTTGCAATCTCTGGGCGGGGTGCAGGGCGGAACGGCGCAGGGAGGGTACGCGCCCATCCCTGCCGCTCCCCATGACGAAGCCGGCATGGGCTGGTTGCGTGCCCTCGATGTCAGCTTCAGCTGGGCCTACAAGATTAAGGACAGATTCCAGGTGCAGCCTGGAGTTTCATTCTTCAATGTAATGAACCTCTCGAATTTCGACGGACCCTCGAATCCGTTAAATGGAGCCCTCACTGGGACTTGTGGGTCCATCAACGGCACAGGCGGCGCGAACTGCTTTCCGGACTCGCAGCCGAGCAGCAACCGTCTAGGCCTGGGTACGGGCGTTTTCGCGCTAGGTTCTCCGCGCGCACTCGAGTTCTCGTTAAAGCTTAGTTTTTGAATCTCGGGCTTTCGATGCTGGGTTTCCGATGTATGTGGAGCGATGTGGGGCGCATGTCCGGCCGTTCATTCCTGCCTTCGTTGACTCGCGGATGTCACATCCTTAAGATGAACTGACCCTGAGTGCGGACACCTCCCGAATGATCGACCGGATCATCTCCCATTACCGAATCGTCGAAAAACTGGGCGGCGGCGGTATGGGCGTTGTATACAAGGCCGAAGACACTCGGCTGCATCGCTTTGTCGCCCTCAAGTTCTTGCCCGAGAAAGCTGCCCGTGACCCGCAGGCGCTCGCCCGTTTTCAATTCGAAGCCCAAGCCGCCTCCGCACTGAATCATCCCAACATCTGTACCATTCACGACATTGGCGAGCAGGACGGCGAAGCCTTCATCGCGATGGAGTTTCTGGAGGGGATGCCCCTGAAGCACCGCATTGCGGGGCGTCCGTTGGAAATTGGAACACTGCTGACCCTCGGAATCGAAATTGCCGATGCTCTGGATGGCGCCCACGCTCACGGCATCATTCACCGTGACATTAATCCGACGAACATTTTTGTCACCAAGCGCGGAAACGCCAAGATTCTGGACTTCGGTCTGGCGAAGCTCACTGTGGGGGAAGAAGCCCATGTTAGTGGCAATACCTTCGGCGGGGTTACGCAATCGCCCGATGACCTTACTCGCCCCGGCTCCGCCCTGGGAACCATCCCTTACATGTCGCCGGAGCAGGCGCTGGGCCGCCCGCTCGATGCTCGCACCGACCTGTTTTCTTTTGGGGTCGTGCTCTATGAGATGGCGACTGGAGTCCTGCCCTTTCAGGGACAGACCACGGCCGCCTTCTTCGACTCTCTCATTCACAGCGTACCCGAATGGCCGCTGCGCTTCGACCCCGCAACCCCGCCGGAACTCGAACGCATAGTGAGGAAGGCCCTGGAAAAAGATCCGGGACAACGATACCAAAGCGCTGGCGAGATGCGGGTTGATTTGCAGCGTCTGCGCCGGGAAATCGAGTCCCGCCAGGTCTCCCCGACCGGGACCGCCGCGAGACCGGCTCCGGATTCGAAAGAGAGAATCCGTGCCTTGTTCGCTACGGCACTCACCACTGTTACCCCGCCACGGAAGGCAAAGATCGCTCCGTGGCTGGCTGCGGGCGTTGTCGCCATCGCAGCGGTGGTTGCGGTCGTCATGTTCCTGAAATCGCCCCAGGCGCAGCCAGCGGTCGTTTCGTCGCTGCAGATTACCAACGACGGCGCATCCAAGCGATCTCTGGTGACGGATGGTACCCGGCTATATTTTTCCGAACATCTGAGCGGCCACTCGATCCTGATGCAGGTTTCGACTTCGGGCGGGGAAACGGCTCCGCTACCAACCCCACTGCCGAGTGCCGACATCTATGATTTTTACCCAGGCCGCTCCGAACTGCTGGTGAAGGGCATGGCAGAGGGTTCCGAGACAGAGTGGCCGGTGTGGGTGTTGCCCGTCCCGGCAGGCTCACCTAGGCTCATAGGAAACATGCTCGCCCACGCCGCCACGTGGACACCCGATGGCCAGCACATCGTGTACGCACGGAATTCAAGTTTGTACGTCTGCAATGAGGACGGAACGGATTCTCGTGAGCTCATCACAGTATCGGGAGTTCCCTTCGCGCCCCGATTTTCTCCCGATGGCCGCCGTTTGCGTTTCACCGTTCGGGACACGGGCCGGCGCATTTCTTCCCTGTGGGAAATTTCCGCCGACGGGAAGGATTTGCACCCGGTTTTGCCCGACTGGAACAAGCCGGCGCAGGAGTCTGACGGCGCCTGGACGCCGCAGGGAGATTATTTCCTTTTCGAATCAACTCGCGACCACGCTCAGAACATCTGGGCCCTTCGTGAGTCTTCGTCTCTCCTGCGCCGCGCCGGCGCCGCACCGATGCAGCTCACCGTGGGGCCGCTCATGTTCAGTAATCCGACACCGAGCCCGGGTGGAAAGAAGCTGTTTGTGATCGGTCAGCAGCGCCGCTTCGACTTGATTGAATTGGATGGGAAGTCGCAGTTCTCCGTCTATCTTCCCGGGGTGTCGGCGGGCGAGGCTGATATCCAGAGTAATGGCAGGCATAATGGCGAGTGGATCACCTACGTGGCGCATCCGGAACTCACGCTGTGGCAGAGCAAACTGGATGGCAGCGAGCGGACCCAACTGACGTATCCGCCATTGCAGGCGCACGCGCCGCGTTGGTCACCGGACGGGACGCAGATTGCATTTATGGCATCGCGCCCGGGAAAACCCTGGAGGATCTTCGTAATCCCTGCCGGGGGCGGCGCTCCGCATGAACTGAGCGCGGGAGACCACGATCAGGGTGATCCCACGTGGATGCCGCAGAGCGATTCAATAGTCTTCGCGGGTGTTCCCTGGATGGATTACAAGGCGACGGCCGGTCCCAACATTCACATCGTTGATTTGAAGACGTCGCAAATAACGGATGTGACAGGCTCGGAAAACCTCTTCAGTCCGCGCTGTTCGCCGGACGGGCGCTATGTGGCAGCCCTGTCCACGGACTCGACCAAGCTTCTGGTCTACGACGTCGAGAAGAAAAATTGGACGCAGCTCGCAGTGTCGCGGTTCGGTTTCGAGAACTGGTCGCACGATGGCAAGTATCTGTATGCCGAGGATTATTCCGACAAAACCGATGACCTGGTGCGCGTGAGTGCTACCGGCGGCAAGGTCGAACGCTTGCTCGACCTGAAGGAAATTCCGCGGGGCTTCGATCCGTGGGAGTTTTGGATCGGACTGGCTCCCGATGACTCGCTGCTGCTGATGCGAGATAGAAGCACGCAGGAGATTTACAGCCTCGATGTGCGCTTTCCGTAAGCCTCGAGGGAGGCATAGTCCTGCGGACACCTGCGCCCCGGCGAAAACGGCTTGGCTCGCTCTGGCCTCGGTCCCGTCTCGTTAACCTATAAAATGAAATTCGTGGGTCTCGTTCGTCAACGAGACCCAGCGAAATTTACCTTCTGACTTTGTTACCGTAAAGTTATCACCACCGGCCCGGAAAAGGAGAGTAAGCCAAAACCGGGCCGGTGGCGTTTCCGAAGGGAAGGCGCCCCTCGAAAAGTTGAGAGACCGTTGGACCTGGTTCGCAAAAAGCCTGTTCGTTTAAGGCTTGTTCGTTGGAACCTGATCCGTTAGAAACCTGGTGGTCCCGCGTCAACGCTAACGCGGGACCATTTTCGGTTTACGGCAGATAGTAACGGAACGAGGTGAAGACCATGTTGTCGAGTCCATGTGGTTCCAGGCCGTGCACTTCGTCTGCCCAGGTGGCGCGGTTCACGTAGGAATACTGCATGCCCCACTGATAGCGGCCGCGAGCACCGTTATGGAGGCGGTACCAGAATCCAATCGTTCCCTCAGTGATGTCACGGGTCTGAGAGGAGCATTTGGAGAGCGATCCCGGGACCGGCGTGGTTCCCGTGAGGGTGCCTGTTCCCGGCGCAACTTCGGTGTAGCAGCCTGAGTCGTTGAAGGTCGGCGCACCGTAGCCGACGAGAACATTTTGGACGGGATCATAGCTATACGTCCGGCCTGCATACTCGCTTCCCACGTAACTGTAGACGTCAAACTTCTTGCTGTGCCACTCCAACGTGGCCAAGCCCTGCAGGCTTTTAATCAGGCGGACGGTCCCATCGGCGTTGATGGAGACATCGGAGAGCTGCGACGCACCGTAGCGGCCCACACCACTGCCGCCGAATCCGTGCAGACCGAAAACGATGTGCTTGTTGTCGAAGGCCCAGCGAGCATTGACGCCGAAGCCTCCGCCGCTCTTGCTACTGTTATAGTCCGCCGTCGTTGTACCTGCGTTGGCAAGAGACGGGCAGGCGGGCAGCACTGCCGTAGCTGCCGGAAGTGTGCCGGAGTAGTCCTCGCAGGGGAAGACGCGATCCTGGAACCGATCGGAGAGGCCGAATATCTCGTAGTGACCAAAACCGGGATCGAAGGCGATCTTGGCGATGAGATCGGGCGAGGGATTGAACCCGTAGGTGGAAGTAGTGTTGTATGTATTACTCGCACCGGCTTGGACGAGCACATAGTCGTTCGTGTTTCCCGACGTGGTTACAGTGGCCTGAGCATTCTCCACAGCGAACGCAATTGCGACCTTGTCCCCGAAGCTCTTGGTCAGGCGAACTCCGGCCTGACGGGCGAAGGTGAATCCGACGTTATACCCGCCATCGATGGTCGCGGGGCGAGCATCGTTGGTTCTGCCGGTGTCGTCGCTGGGCTCAATTCCAGCCTTGTTTTCGGTCACAAGGCTCCAGGCCTGGCCACCAAGGAAGCTCCAGCCACCAGGAAACTTGGCCTGACCCCACGCCTGCCGAATGCGGAAAGTGTAGCCATTGGTCTGAGTTGCCGTGGAGGTAACGCCGGAAGAGAGAAAGTCACCGGAGATGTAACCTGAAAAATCCACCCTTCCCTCGCGGCTGGAAATGTAGACGGTGGGCCGCGTCTGACGGGCGGTAGCGAAGAACTCCGGCAGACTGCTCTGTGAAGCTCCCGGCATGGTCAGGTTGTTAAAGGGCGTGACGATGTCGGCTCCGAGGGCCCGCGAACGGCGCAGAAATTCGGCCGCGACGAATCCACCGGGCGTGATGTTGATGCCCTTGAAGTGGATGGTGAGCGGGCCTTCCATATCCTTGTTTATCCTCGGCCCCTGAGTTGCGGCCTCCGCCGGTTGTTGCGGCTCCTGCAGCGTCAAGACAGCGGGCTGGAGGGTCGGAGTGTCCTGTGATGTCTGGTTCACATTCGTAAGGCCGACGGCGTCATTCTTCGGTTGGTTTACGGCTTGCATCTGCTGCAGTTGCTGGGTGAGCCGTTCGATCTGTTTTTGTTGTGCGGCCAGCGCATCCTTCAGCGCCTGCACGTCCGCAGCCGTAACGGGTGGCGCCGTGGGCGCTGGGGCGGTTCCGTTCGCGGCCGGCGTTCCTGACGCCGGGTTTTCTGCCCAGACGCCAGCCGATAGTGCCGCCAGCGACAGAGCTGTGAGAAATAGATGCTTGGTTCGTTTCATAAATTAAATCCTCTCCTTTTTGAGTTTTAGGTTGGACAACACTTTCCCCGGGGGAAAAACAGAACTCTTTGCAATTTGGAGTCGACTCGCGCCTTCACTTTTCAGCCGGTCTCGAGTTTTTTCTCCGGAAAATAGACTTATCGTTATTGCTACTGATTGGCCGAGTTATGATTCAGGCAAATCGCTCCGCTTTTTCATCAACTGACTACTTCATTTAGCAAGAGACTGCGAATCGCGGAAAACTGGGGGAAGTCTTCCTGGCGTGTGAGGTTCCGGTTGACGGCGTTAAACCCCACTGCGGTTCCAAAGTCACGCTGTCAGCTCGGGTGTCACAATCTGTTGCCTGCATAGTTGTAGAGAGATTTGTCAGCCACCTTCTCGGCCAGCGATTATGCCATAAAATACATTGTATTAATAGACTTTATTGGCGTTGCGGACATTGCAATTGCGAGTCCGTTTCTTGGGACTCCGGAGACAAGCCTAACGCCAGTCGTTTGAGTGTCTTACGGAACCCTACATCGGCTCGCACACCGGAAGGATGTGCATCTCGTTGCATTTCCGGAAAGGAATTCTGCGGAAGCCGACCCCCAGCTTCCGAAGCCCCAGCCTCCGCTACTGCCCCGAGCGCCGGTGTCAGGTTGTATGCCCCTAGCCGAGGCCATGTCCTGCCGACAGAGCGTCGGCTAATAAGCTCACACAAGTTCCACCCAGATTTCATCGCACTCTCCTTCTTTTACCAAACTTGGCAAACCTGCTACGAAGTTCTCTCCGAAATACTGGAAGAACTGGGCTCGATTTCCTTCGCTTCGCTTGAGTGGTGGCCTTATCTCCCGCTCGCCGCTGACCGGCCAGCCAACAAAATTCGGAGCATCACTCGACCGACTGCTGGATGAATTAGTAGTCAGGTTGTATCGGTATTGTGTTACAGGATAGTTACAGACGGGTAAATTTCTGATGAATGGCGGCTTAGCGAGGGATCGGCGAAGCGCACACGGAGAAAGAGTCTTTATCGTGCCGGCATTGCGTTTAGGAAGCGTCGAGAGGTGCGGCCCAAGCTGGGCACACCGTCGCCCCTCTCCTGAGTCAAAGCGCCTCGTCAGTCACCCTGAACGCCGTGCCGGGGAACGTGGAGTCATTTTGAGCGACGCGACCCATGCCTTAAAAGGGTCGTCAAATTAATTACAAACAACAACTTGCACGTCCGGCTTACTCCATGCAGGACACAACAAAATCAATGAGATGCCGACAAGACAGCGGACTAGGTGCCCGGAGGGTGCCCGGAATCCAGCTCGCTCAGCACTACAATTCGGTTTCGTGGAACCCTGATAAGGAGACATCAGGAACAGCGGATCGCTTTCACGAGCCAGCCAAGAACGGAGGGTCCCTTTGCAAGTCTTACGTAAGTTCTGGATGAAGCATTTTCAGAAGACGGGGCTGACCCCTGCGCCTTCTCTGTGTTGTGTGACTATCCCCGTATTTCGGATCAACGATTGAATACGCACGTACACAATTATCGCGAGCGATGCGAGTATGTACCACGAGAGGAAAGAGACTCATGGGAATTGACAAAGGATGCCGTGAAGCGAAACTGGGCTAGAATTCCGGGGAGCCGTGCATCAATAGTTCAGAAGTAATATTGCTGGAGTAATTTCTGGCAGACCGGAGCGCGATGCACCACCCGAGGCAACGGGGCGAGCCTCATTGCGGTTGACAACGGATGGCGTGAAGCTAGACTGGCCTAAGATTCAGGAGAGTCGCTCATGAAGCTCCTTGCTGCGATTACCCTCGTTGCGAGCTCAGTCATTGCCTCCGCCCAGATCGACATAATCGCGTGGAACGTTCCAACCGGCAGCGGCATCCCGAGCAGTTTCTCCAGCATACTTCCCTACATCGACGGAGTGACGATACCCATCACTTGGTGTTCCACCTGCCCAATGCCATGCAATACCTATTCCGCCACGTGCCCCTACACCTTTGCGACGTTCTACACCTCGATTGAGCCTTACATTTCCACTAGCGGCGCCTATAGCTGGTGCGGTGCTAGCCTTCCCGGGAGGGGCAGCGGTCACGCATGCATCATTAACATCGACGCGCGCGCCGTGTCTAATCCAACCACGAACTCGGATACGCCGCCCTGGGTCTTTGGGCCAACCAGCCTGGACGTTGCGTTCTGCGGTGGGAGTGGCCAAGGGTATTACGGAAGCACCGTGGACAACGTAGAGCCGCCGACGGACGCCTACACAAACATAAACACCTCTAACTGCGTGAACGCGACGCCCCCCCACAACTTGGTGCAGTGTACTGCCGGAACTCTCGCTACGGGCATCCCCGCGGTTTGGGAGACACCGTTTCAAACGGCAGTTGTAGGCTGGTGGGACTCTCTTATCACCTGGGCCTCAGGCAATTCAGAGTGGGCCACTGCGCCTGCTCCTCTTGCGCAGATCGACTACGTTCGATTCGGCTTCTCTATCGGTAGCGAGGCAACGATAAATTGCACCCAATATCTTGAGGGCGCTCTTGGTGGGGGAGACGCCCTGATGAAAACAACATGGCTCGGTGCTTATGCCACTGCAGCTTCCGATATAAGTTCAGAGCGGGCCACTCAGTTTCAACTTAGCCCGCAGTTTCCGCCTCCCAATTGGGTGCCGATGATGACGGTCAATATGGGGCAGAGCCTCACTAGCTACCCGGGCGGCACCGATCCGTCATGGTCAATCGAGGAAGCCAAGACCATGCTCGCCAATCAGCCGTTCGCAATAGGGACGCAAGGCCTCGAAAACGGAACTCCCGGCAGCGTCAGCGCCCCACTCGCCAGCGATCTCTTCGATATACAGCTTTGGAATACCTGCACAGGCTCGAACTGTTGCTCTGACAACTGGTGCAACGTGCGCCAAATGGTCATCGGCCAAGTGCCCTTTATTGAATTGCAGGATTGCAACATCAGCACCGCCGGCGGCGGTGGTACCTACTGTTTAGACGCGTCTCAGGCTAAAACGGGCACGAGCGACCAAACACTGTCGCAGGTGTTCGTCCTTTCCAGCGAGCAAGGGACAACCTCTGCGGAGATTTATTATCAGGACCTGCAGTGCGCGGTCGGGCTGGGCACTGGAAGCTGTAGCGGGTTAGATCAGACCAGCTATAAGGCAGCAATCGTGAGCCTGGCGGCCGGGCAGCCTGCCGCCGCAAGTGTCCTGTTTGGCACAGCGAACGCAGTGGGGACGACGCAGATCTTCTAACCCAAAGACCGAAACTACTGGCTCTTGCCGAACACATATCCGGCTCCGTCCTTGGCGAGGCTTCCCCTAGGCCAGCCGGGGCTTCCCACCGCGATCACGCCGTCGCCAATGAAGACGGAATAGCCGAAGTTATCGTTAGCGGTCCCATCAGAGGCGGCGATCGCCTCGGCCCGCGAGCTGCTTTGCCATCCTCCAGTCGGCTCGGAGAACAAATACGCAAGCCCTTGGACACCGTGCTCAAAGGGAGCGCCCGCGACCATTGTTTGTCTGCTGAGCGCAACAGAAAAACCCAGCTCACTTCCTGCCTTCGCGCCACTAGCAGTGAGTTCGGCTGTTTCGGTCATGGTCTTCGGCCATCCCGATGAGGGCCGGGAGAATATGTAGGCCGCCCCCTCGTTCTGGCTAGAACCGACGGCTTCGTCTGGTGCTCCAACCGCTGCGGTTTCGCCGCTCACGGACACAGAGGTCCCAAAACCAGCTTTTCTCGTCCCGTTCGACGCCTCGAACTCCGTCGTTGGCGACCAGATTCCGCTCCAGCCTGCCGCAGGCTGTACAAAGAGATACGCCGCTCCTTGCTCCACCCCACCGACTTTCACTTCGAACGCCCCGACGACGATGTTATGGCCGCTAATCGCGACGGACTGCCCAAAAAAAGTATTCGGAGCAGTGGATAGAAGCTCGGCCGTCTCGGTCATGTCTGTCCAACCCGTAGAAGGCTCGACATATACGAAGGCAGCCCCCTCCCCGCGCGCTCCCACGCTCGCGGTCGGTATACCAACCACTATGGTGCCGCCCTCAATTCCGAGGCCCTGAACCGAATCCCCGGTTCCGACGGACGTGGTCAACTCGCCTGCCGGGGCCGGATTACCCGACGGATTCACATAAACGTAGGCGGCGGCCTCTTGGCTACTGGCATCAAATCCGCCAACCACGATCGTGTCGCCACTAACCGCAACCGGGTATCCAAAGCCACCGCCGGTACCCTTGCCCGTAGGCGGCGTCAAGGTGGCTACCTGCGTGAGGTTCCCCCAATCTCCGTTCGCTGCCAAGTACACGTAGACAGCGCCACAATTCTCGCAGGCCGCAGAGGAGAACGGCAAACCAACAACCAAAGTGTCTCCGCTCACTGCGACGGAAGCCCCAAAATCATCCCCCGCCTGCGAGCCAGCGACTTCCGCTAGCTGCTGGAAGGCACTGTCTTGGATCGGATGCGCGAGGGGACGCTGCGCAAGGGCGGGCAGAGGGAGGCACAATAACAGGGTAAGGGTCAGATTAATTTTCACAAGGACCTCCAGCGGACAAGCGAAGGAGCGTCCCGGGAGAGTGACGAAGACGCAAACAAGAAGGTACTCCGCCATGCGTGACAGTGTCAACTGAATCCTTGGGAGGGTAGTGTCCTAATTTGGATTTTTGGGCTATTGCTGCTATTTCACTATGTCGTTTCCCCACCCACGGTTTTGGGTAAGCCTCAGCCAATCAAGCGGGATGGTAACAGTTCCGTTCTCTTGGGTAATTGTGGCCGGAATGTCGGTGGCTTTCTTGGTTTTGCGGTCAAAGTGAATGTTGTATCCAAACATTTCTCGCCCTTTAATCAGCGGAAGAAGCTCATAAACAAACCCCGTGTAATAGAGAGCTTCGGAGGTGAACGATTTGTATTGTATGCATCCGATCACGGAAGAGGGGATGGGATAAATGAACTGTTCTTGAGAGGGCGGCGGTCCGCCTTTATCCCACCGAAAAGACTCCGAGTAGCCAGTTCCTGCTGGTTTTCTCTCGACAAGCGTGAGTTGCCTGAGTTTGATGCTAATAGTTTGGGTCTCTTCTTCCCCAAGCGTTTTGGTGGGAAACAAAATCTGCCCGTATTTACCGGCGTCCTTGGGGGTAGGAACGTTCATCGTACACAATCTACGAATTTCTTGACGCTCGGTAGAGCGTTCTCCGAGTTCAACCCAAAGCGAGACCTCTCTGGCGGGAGTCTTGCCGACATTTGTAGCAACGACGTAGACCTGCGAATGCGCCTCGCCATTAATGTCGATGGTCATTCCCCCGGTTATTGCGATCTTAGACAGCTCAAGCCAAGGTCGCGCCCCGATCTCGGTCTGTCGCTGAATGGCGTTGACGCTATCCTGCGCAGCTTTTGCCTGCTCTTGGGCAATGGAAAGCTGTCTTGCGGCGTTGGCGCTAGATTCTGCGGAGTCTCTCCTCGCCTGACGGGCAGCGATAGCCAAGATGTCAGTCTGGGAGGACATTTCCTTGAATTGATCCCAGAACACTACAGCGGTTCCGGTAATAGCAAAGAGTGTAAGGCCGACGAAAACGGCATTAAGTCGCGCCCATCGCAGCGAAAGACGCTCGAATTCTCCAAACTTTTTGCGCTCGCAATCGCTGGGTGTTTCTTCGGATGGCTTGCCTCCGATGTTCTCCTGGATAATGGGCGCTTGGGAGGCAGATTCGAGCACTTGCTCTGGGGCTGGCGCGGAGTCGGCATTTCGGAGCGGGAGCGGCTCCTGCTCGTGGCTCTGGGGCTTGTTATCGTCGCCGTTTGTTGGCTCCATTTTTTCTTAATTGTAACACGAAAAGACTTGACAGATGCTATTTTGTGTAATACAGTTAATCTCATGGCAAACGTAGTGAGCGCCGAAAAGCAATCCGCGATAATCGCAGCCTTGGCCGAAGGTTCTAGCATCCGCTCTATCGAGCGCATCACGGGCGTACACCGCGATACGATCATGCGGTTAGGTGTCCGCGTGGGCAAAGGTTGCGAGATGCTAATGGATTCCAAGATGCAGGATTTAACCTGCAACTACCTCCAATTGGACGAACTCTGGGGATTCATTGGCAAGAAAGAACGGCATTGCTCGGTAGACGATAACCCCGAATACGGCGACGTTTGGACGTTCTGCGCAATTGACTCCGAAACCAAGCTAGTGCCGTCGTTTAAGTGTGGGAAGCGTAATCACGAAACTGCAAATGCTTTTGTGCAGGACATTGCCAACCGCGTTCGTAATCGCGTGCAAATCTCAACCGATGCTCTAGGGGCATATGGTGAAGCTGTAGAACGGGCCTTTGGCGCAAATGTTGATTATGGCCAGATCGTGAAGGTGTATACGCACGATGCCGCACAGCACCCAGAGCGGAAATATAGCGCCCCGCACTTCGCCTCTGCGTACCGTAGGCCCATTGCTGGCAATCCAGAGCGGGAGTTTATTTCTACTAGCCACATCGAGCGGCTGAACGCCACCACGCGCCTACACGTAAAACGGCTGTCTCGCCTTACGCTGGCCTTCAGCAAGAAGTTTGAGAACTTCCAAGCCGCCGTTGCGTTGCACTTTGCCTATTACAATTTCGTGCTCCGTCACAATACGCTGCGATGTACTCCGGCAATGGCAGCAGGGGTAGAGCGGGACTTTTGGACTGTGGCCGATCTGGTAGAGGCTACCGCGTGAGCTATATCCAGGAATTGCGCGACGTAATCCGCCGTTTGCACGGCGCTGAGGCTGCGCACGTTGAAAGCGTGCCAGTGAAAGAAGTCTTTCAGGGGCAAACGGTTTGGGAGGGGATTGTTGAGGTATTCGATTTAGCAGGGCACGCGACGGCGCACAGAGTGTACGCATGGGCGCATGAGACGGATGACCCAGACAAACCTATTCGGCATGTCACGGTGCTGCACCTTCATCCCATCAATTCGGCTCAGGATGCGGTGAAGGCTGCAATCATGCAAGAGGCGAGGAATCTTGGCACAGAAGAAAGCTAAAATCGGACGGCCCAAACTACCAAAAGGCGAAGCGAAGGGCAGAATCGTGCCCGTGCGCTTTGCGCCGGACGATCTAAAGGCTATCGCAGCCAAAGCCAGAGCCAGCAAGCAGAACGTGTCGGAGTGGATTCGTAGCACGCTGAGGGCCGCTGCCAATGCCTGAAAAGTTCAAATTAGGACACTACCCTTGGGAGGGTGCGGCCCAAGCTGGGCACACCGTCGCCCCTCTCCTGAGTCAAACCGCCTCGTCAGTCACCCTGAACGCCGTGCCGGGGAACGTGGAGTCATTGAAGAATGGTGAGCGCGGCAGGATTCGAACCTGCGACCCATGCCTTAAAAGGGCATTGCTCTACCAACTGAGCTACGCGCCCACAGTACAGCAAACTAAAAGAATACAAATAGCTTAACTCACAGCCACCGTCCGCTCCGGTTTGATCGATTTAGTGCCGGTGGCAGTAGCGGTGGCACTTGGTTCGGCCGGAGCGGTTCCTGGCTCTTTCCGGCTTGCGACAACTGAAAAGGACACCAAACGATCCATCGCGTCCTGATTGTGAGCTGGCGCGAGATGTGCGTACCGCTTCGTCCTCTGGATTGTCCTGTGCCCCATAAGTATCCGAAATCGTCAGAAGATCCACTCCCGCCATCGCGAGCCTGCTCGCAAATGTGTGGCGGAGACAGTACCAAGTGAAGTCCCGAAGACCAGCTTCCTCGACTGCCGGATCGAACCAGTGCTTGTACCCTCGCAAGGGCTGCCCTTGTATGTTAACAAAAACCCGGACTTCTGGGTTTACCGGACGCTGCTGAAGCACCTTGAACGCTGCGAGCGCGATGGCACTCAAGCGAATGTGGCGCGGCTTTCCGGTTTTCGTCTTGCGTAAGCTCACGAAATTGTGAGCGAGATCAACCCTGGGCCAATCGAGGCCGTACTGTTCGCTAGGCCTCATGCCTGTGTGTAATGCGATCTCGAATTCTGGCATGTGCTCCGCATAGTTCTTGAGGATGACAGCACGCAAGCGTGACTCCTCATCCCCGTGTGGCTTAAGGCACTCCAACTCGGTCTCGCGCGGTGTGAACTGATTCAGAAACCGCACGCGCTCATTGTCCTCGGTTTTGTGCTTTAGCAGCTTCGCGGGGTTGCTCTCAATTTTATTGTTCTCCGTGCCGAGTCGATAGAGTAGGGAAAGCGTGGTCTTGTAGCGGTTATATGTTCCCGGTTTCCACTCCTGATTATCGAACCAATCGCGGAGGTCCTTCACGGGACTGAGTGCTGTCCGGGTCCCGAACTGTTCCTTCAAGCGCCCGATGCGGTAGAGATCGAACTGCTGTCCCTGATTGTTGGTCTTGCAATATGCTTCTGCGTCCGCCGCCAACTCCGAAAACCGCACTACGCGAGAGCGAAGTTTTTCCGGGAGCTTCTTGCCGGTTAGCACTTCGGTCTTTCGCTTCCGATAGAGATCGATGGCATTGGCGCGGCTCCCAGCCTTCTCGCGACGTCGCCGTCCGCGTCGAAAAACTGGATCCACCAAATGCCGGATCCGAGCTTTTTCTCGAATACACCGCGCACCTTCTTCGTACGACGTTGGCTCCTCATGGTCGCCTTTCCCTCCCGCGCTTCGCTGCGCCCTTTGTCTTCTTCGGCCGCTCACCCAACTTGGCCCACTTACACGATTTCTGGAGCATCCCGAACTTGAGTTGAGCAATAACCTGGCGGAGAACTCCATGCGTCCGGTAGCTCTTGGTCGAAAGAATTGGTTGCACATCGGCAGCCCACAAGCGGGACCGAAGGTCGCGGCGATCCTCTCGGTCGTAGAAAGCTGCCGTCGGCTGCAAGTCCCGGTGCGCGATTACTTTTCCACGATTCTACCCGGGCTTGCCGATCTTCCGATCCGCTGCCTTCCAGACCTTACTCCCGCTGTGTGGGTCGTACGGCATTCATAGACCCTGCCGACTATCGGGAATTATCGCGTAGTTGCCGGAATCGAAATGTTGAGTACAGTCACTTGTACGGTTTGCGCGTTGATCAGGCATTGGGGTTCGATCTCGGTGGGGCCTGTTGGTGGGCAAATTCGTTGTGTCGGGGGAAGGAGAAGCAGTACCATTTGCGAACCAGGGGTCCAGTTCGGAAATTCCGGCTAAGTTTGGCAGGTGACGCAGGGGTTTGCCTGGTGACGCGCCGTACTGCAGGTATACCCAACTGTGACATAACGAGGTCAAAATTTTCGGGGATCGAGTAGCGATGCTGAACGAAGCGACAATTGCAGCTTTCAGAGCCAGCTTGCGCGGAGGGCTGATCGAGCCAGGCGATCCGGGTTACGACGCGGCTCGCAAGGTATACAACGGGATGATCGACCGGCACCCACGACTGATTGCACTCTGCGCTGACGTGGCCGACGTCATGACGGCGGTGAAGTTCGGCCGCGAGCAGAAGCTGGTGGTGGCTATCCGCGGCGGCGGGCACAACGCGGGCGGGTTAGGAGTATGCGATGACGCACTGGTGATCGATCTTTCGCCGATGAACTATGTTCGCGTCGACCCAAAGAAGAAGACCGTGCTGGCCGGCGGCGGTGCCCTCTGGCGCGATGTGGACCATGCGACCCACGTGTTCGGTCTCGCTGTTCCTTCCGGCATCATTTCCACCACGGGCGTAGCTGGGTTAACCTTGGGCGGAGGAATCGGTTACTTGACTCGGCGCTATGGCCTGACCATCGACAACCTCCTCGCCGTCGAAATGGTCTTGGCCGACGGGCGGTTCGTTACCGCCAGCGCCAGGGAAAATGCCGACCTGTTCTGGGCCGTGCGCGGCGGGGGAGGCAACTTCGGCGTCGTTACGTCGTTTCTGTTCCAGGGACAACCCGTGCACACCAACTACGGCGGCCCAATGCTGTGGCCCATGGAAGACGCGGCCGAGATGATGCGCTGGTACCGCGATTTCATCGCGAAGGCTCCTGATGACCTCTATGGTTTTTTTGCTTTCCTCACGGTGCCGCCAGAAGCTCCTTTCCCCGAACACCTGCAGAACAAAAAAATGTGCGGTATCGTTTGGTGCTACACCGGACCGATCAAGAAGGCAGAAAAAGTGTTCAAGCCGATTCGGAGCTTCAAGACTCCGGCGCTCGACATGGTCGGCCCAATTCCACATCCGGTACTCCAGAGTTTGCACGACGGTCTTTATCCTCCGGGCCACCAGTGGTACTGGAAGGCAGATTTCGTTCGCACACTGCCGGACGAATCCATCGCGATCCACGTGCAACACGCCGGGAACTTGCCGTCGATGCAGTCGACCATGCACCTGTACCCGATCAACGGCGCCGCTGGCCGCGTCAAGAGCAGCGCCACACCGTGGGGTTACCGCGACGCGACTTGGAGTTCTGTGATTGTCGGGGTCGATCCCGATCCGGCGAACAATGAGAAAATCTCCACCTGGGCGAAGGAGTATTGGAGCGCGCTTCATCCCTATTCGGCCGGTGGCGCGTACGTCAACTTCATGATGGAAGAGGGCGAAGACCGCATCCGAGCTACGTACGGCAAAAACTACGACCGTCTGGCGAAAATCAAGAAGCGTTACGACCCGGGGAACCTGTTCCGCGTAAATCAGAACATCAAGCCGAAATGAAAACTGGAATTTCTTGTCGCTCGTGTGGTGACGGGGCTTTGCCCCGTCCAATCCGAAGCACAAATCAGCAGTCTCCGGAGGCCCCGGCAACTCTGGAGTCGCGCTAGATCTTTCCTACTCCTTCCATTCGCTCTCAATCCGTGGCGCATGCTGCAAGGTTTGCATCACCACGCAATACTGCTCTGTTTTCGCCCGCAGCGCGCTCAACTGCTCCGCTGTTGCCTGCGGCGCGCGGACGTCGAAAGTAACTCGGATGTCGTGAAATCCGACCGGCGCGTCTTTCGACAGACCCAGCGTACCCTGCAGGTCCAGATCGCCCTCGACCCTGACGTTGATGGCTTCGGTAGGGATTCCCATGGCGGCAGCTACCATTTGGCAAGTGATCTGCGCACAGGCAGCCAGCGCACCCAGTAGCAAGTCTCCGGAACAAGCGCCCGTCCCTGCTCCGCCCACTCCTTTGTGAGCTTGAGCGTTATATATCGCCCGCCCCAGGTCGATCGAGCAGGAGATGGGCGCCTCGGTCTGCTTGCCGTGCGCCGTCAGAGTAATCCGGGAACTTGCCGGGTCTTGCCGGTACTGGTCTTTTAGCGGCCGCTGCACCGATCGAATATCCATGAACTGCCTCCGAAGTGTGAGTTATTATAAACGCACTCCGGGGTTTCGGGCCGCAGAGTCCATTGCGATCGGAAAGTCCAGAATTCAAAGTTCATAGCGCGGCGGCCAGTGATCAATTCTTGGCCGGTCGACCGCTGCGCCAGCGAGGTTGATGAACCTGCAGCTCATGCCAGATTCCGTGTCGTCCACCTTGTCGCCGGGCACGCGCTTTGGGAATTACGAGATCCTTCAGCAACTGGGCGCCGGGGGCATGGGCGAGGTATACCGCGCCAGAGACACCCGCCTCGACCGTGAAGTCGCCATTAAGACGCTTTCCGTGGAACGCCTTGCTCAACCGGAAGCCCTGGCACGTTTTGAAAAGGAAGCCCGTTCCGCCAGCGCGCTCAATCATCCCAACATCGTCACGATTTATGAGCTGGGGCATGTGAACAGCACACGTTACATTGCCATGGAACTGGTGGACGGCGAGACGCTGCGACAGTCGCTCGCCTCTGGCCCGATTCCATTTCGCAAATCGGTCGCCCTTGCGGCGCAGATTGCAGACGCTCTCGCCAAAGCGCACGAAATTGGTGTCGTTCACCGCGATTTGAAGCCGGAGAACCTGATGGTTTCTGTCGACGGTACGGCCAAGGTGCTGGATTTCGGTCTGGCGAAACTGCGTAAGCTCGATCACGCCCAGAATTCGGATGCGACCACCACCATTACCGAGCATGGAACGGTGATGGGAACCGTGGGCTACATGTCGCCGGAGCAAGCGACCGGCGGCGAAGTCGATTTTCGTTCTGACCAGTTTTCCTTCGGATCGGTGCTCTACGAGATGGTCACCGGGCTTCCCGCGTTCCAGAAAAAGACTCATGCAGAAACGACGGCGGCAATCCTCCGCGATGAGCCCGAGCGCCTCGGCGCCAGAACGCTTCAGGCGCCCGCCCCTTTCATTTGGATCGTGGAGCGGTGCCTGGCCAAGGACCCGAAGCAGCGCTACGCCTCCACCCGCGATTTGGCTTGCGACCTCGCCGCGGTGCGCGACCGCCTCGCCGATACGCCTGCCCGCGAATCCGAGCCTCGCCCCAACAACCTGCCGCTCCAGCGCACTGCATTCATTGGGCGGGAACACGAAACGGCTGGTCTCCGTCAGCTCCTGAGCCGCGTGGACGTACAGCTTGTGACCCTCACCGGTCCGGGCGGCATCGGGAAGACGCGGCTCGCCTTGCAGGTAGCGGGTGAAGTCGCCGACCAGTTTCCAGGCGGTGTGTGCTTTGTCCCTCTGTCAGCGATTGGTGAAGGTGGTTTGATCGCTTCGACGATCGCGCAATCAGTGGGCGTGCGCGAAACCGGAAATAAGTCGCGGCAGGAAAGCTTGATAGAGTACGTGGGCGGCTTGAGCGAGCCGACGCTCCTCTTGCTCGACAACTTCGAACACCTCGTCTCCGCAGCGCCGCTCGTGGCGCAACTGCTGACTACTGGCCCGAAACTCAAGGTCGTTGTCACGAGCCAGGCGCCGCTGCATATCTATGGCGAACAGGAGTTTCCTGTGCCACCGCTTGCGCTACCCGACCCTAAGTCCATCCCGCCTCTCGACGTGCTTTCTGGTCTTCCGGCGATAAAGCTCTTTTTGGAACGCGCGCGGGCTGTGAAGCACGAATTCGCATTGACCAAGGAAAACGCCCCTGTGGTGGCGGCCATTTGCGCCCGCCTGGACGGTTTGCCCCTCGCTATTGAACTGGCCGCGGCCCGCATCAAACTGCTTTCGCCGCTAGCCATGCTGGCTCGTCTCGAAGGCCGTCTGAACCTGTTGACTGGCGGTGCTCGCGATCTGCCGAGCCGTCAACAAACTCTTCGCGGCACCATCGACTGGAGCTACGGGCTCCTCAATGCCGCAGAGCAAACTCTATTCCGCAGGCTCTCAGTATTTGCCGGTGGATGCACGCTGGAAGCCGTGGAAGCGGTGTGCGACACCAAGGGCGACCTGGGCCTCGACGTACTCGACGGCATGGCTTCGATGGTGGACAAGAGCCTCGCGCAGCAGGTGGAGCAGGCGGATACAGAAACCCGGTTCCGCATGCTCTCGACCCTTCGGGAGTACGCTCTCGAACGCCTCGCCGAAAGCGACGATGAATCCGCAACACGTCGAGCCCATGCTGCTTATTATCTCGTGCTTGCCGAAGAGGGTGCCGAGGACATAGCCGCTCACCCCGAATGGCTCGACCGTTTTGAAGTTGAGCACGACAACTTCCGCGGCGCGCTCGATTATCTGATCAAGACTGGGGATGCCGACTGGGGTCTTCGCATCGGAGCCGCCCTTTTCCGTTTCTGGGAAACGCGAGAACATCTTACGGAGGGCCGCGACGCCATTGCCAGGATCCTGGCGCTGGAAGGAGTCGCGGCTCGCCCGAAGCTTCACGCCCGCCTGCGGTTCGCTGCCGGAGTTCTGGCCAGCGAGCAGGGCGATTACGGCCCTGCTCAGCAGATGTTCGAAGATAGCCTCGAGACCTGTCTTGAGCTGAACGACAATCGCGGCGTTGCCGTCGCACTGAACGCGTTGGCCGTCATTACTCGTGATCGTGGCGAAATCGCCGCCGCATCCGCACTCTTCGAGCGCTGCGTCGCGATATGGAAAGACCTGGGCGATTCCACTGACTTCGCCCGAGCCCTCAGCAATCTCGCCAGCGTGATGAAGTTGCTGGGCGAATATGAGCGTGCATTCTCTCTTTACGAGGAGTGTCTAACGATCTTCCGTCAGGTTGGGGATGTCGCCGGTGCCGCCTGGACGTTGAACTACCAGGGCGACGTCGCGCGGGAAAAAGCGGACTTCGTGGCCGCTCGTTCATTTTGCGAACAGAGTCTGTCGGAGTTTCGCCGGCTGCGTGACCGCTGGGGAATTGCGAGCACCCTCTCTGATTTGGCAAGTCTAAGCTGCGATCAGGGTAACAACTCCGAGGCTCGTCGCCTTTACGGCGAAAGCATCAAAGTGTTTCAAGAGTTGGGTCACAAACGCGGCATCGCGAGGGCGCTAGAATGTCTCGCCGTAAGCGCTGCGGCGCAATCGAACGCCGAATTATCGCTACACTTGGCAGGAGCCGCCGCCGCGCTTCGGCAAAGATTGGGCGCTCCGCTCACGCCCGCAGGGCAACCCAGGCTTGAGAAGGCCCTGGAATTTGCGCGCCGAACGCTCGGCAATGCTGCAGGAACGGCGTGGATGGAAGGTTGGGCCATGCCGATTGAGCAAGCCGTCCACCAGGCGCTTGACTGCGACACGGAATCAGGTCCTCGGACTCGAAACTCTGCTTAAGTCAATTTGCAGTGCTGGGATCGATCAGGCGCCGCACTGCTGAGATGCGATTCGCCGGAAAACCTCCGCGGCGTGCGTGTTCGCGAACCGTTTCCTCGTCCGGCGCCAGGTACACACAATAGACTTTATCGCCGGTGACGTAGGAGTGGAGCCATTTGATCTCCGGTCCCATATTCTTCAACACGCCTACCGACTTTTTGGCCACTGCTTGCAGTTCCGCATCAGACAAATTGCCTGCGCCAGGGATTTCCCGCTCGATTACATATTGGGGCATGGCTACCTCACCGAACAGTGATGGTAGCAGATTTTTCACGCGAAAGTGCATCCCCTGCAGGTGCGCCCTTTTATTGACTCTACGTTGCGACCTGTTCCGAAACTTACATGAGAAGCGATCTCTGAATGGTCAGATTTTCGCAATTTGCGAAAAAGCGCGGAGCCGTCGCGGAAAACTATCCAGATTGCGAGACATTCGGTCTTGTTATAACAGCGGTTGCGACGCCGCCCAAGACAAAGTCCGGACCTACAAATATCTTCCTATTGTCAGCCTGAATGACTGGTTGCGCCGTGATGGTCGGCTGACGCTGTGAATCGGGCAGAAGCTTGCTTTTTCCCGGCCACAAGCTTCCCCGAAGCCGACTTCTGGACCGCGTTGACGCGAACAGGCCCATAACTTCAGAGTCGCCCGTCACTCGGGAGAAACGACGCGCCACTTGTCTTCTCTATTGATTACGGGGTCACATCCAGTCCATAAGATGGGTGGCTGAAGGTTCCGCCGATCTTGATGGGCACGATCTCTCCAGCATTTTTCTTCTTGAAGAATGGCTCCACAGATTTAAGCAAAACTGATTTCACTCCCTTCGATCCCCTGGAGAGCTTGTTATCGACTTGCAAGGTTCCGTGAAGGTTAACCCGCTCCGTCAGCAGGCCGAATGTGCCATGCACATGAGCAAGCGCTCCCGGAACGCTGAACGAGAGGTCTGAGAACGTCGCGACCGCGTGGTTCATTACGACATGTCCCTTCAGATTTTCAACGACGCTCGCCGGATCGTCGTTCTTTTTCTCGCCCTGAGCCAACTGACTGAGATTGTCAACCTTTTCCTGCGTTGTCGAGCGGACGAAACTCGCCGCATCGATTCCAAAATCTCCCTGCAGGTTCACCCTTTCAATGAAGCTTCGCTTCCCAGGGGGAACCAGGACTTGCGCTTTGAAGTTCATCGCTCCGGTAAAAGCAGGAGGATCCGCCTTCGAGAGGAGGCGTAACCAGTCCTGTATCCGGCCCTGTAGTTCCGTCGCGCCCAGCGAAATGGTCTTACCTTCAGAGGCCGCCTTCTTTGCCACTTCGACTTCCGATACGAGTGACGTCTGCTCAAATTGCGCCTGCACTGACGATAGAGAGACGGCTCCATCGAGCCCGTTCACAATGCCATGGAATTGCGTTTTCAGGTGTACCGCATGATCGCTTCTGGTAATTTTGAAATCGCGCGCGTCGGTACTGCCTTCGACCTCGATGTGTTCGAGCACACCATTGAATTTGCCGGTGGAGGCTAGCGTTCCCCCAATGCCTGAAAATCCGCCCAGGTCCGCGCGTTGAAAGTCATAGGAGCCGGAGAGACGGGTTTGACCCACGTCCTGCGGCTGCAAGGGGCCAAATTGCCCTTCCGTGCGAATTTCTCCTGGAGGCTTCGCATTCAGCAGCGCGGCGTGGAACGACATGGGCCGGTCATCGGCTACGGAGTTCAGCGTCAATTTGTGAATTTCGAACTTGAGGGGCTCTCTTCCGGATTGGCTGGAAGCAAACTCCACGACGGCACCGTCCGCAGTGACCTGGTCGATAATCAACGCGGACTGCTTCGGGCTGCCGAGTGGCGCTGCGTTCCCGATACGTTCACTGCCGGATGACACGAACATGCGCAAACCTTCGATCCTGACACGTCGAACACGTTTAGGAGTCCTGAAAAACTCCCAGTAAGCGCCCTGGATTGTGAGCTTTTCGATGGTGGCGATCGGCGGGTCGCCTTGATCGCTGTTGCGGCGGAAAGTCACTCCTTCGGCAACGCACCCGGGCGGGAAATATGTCCCGTGAAACACTTTCACTTCGACCGTGCTGGAGAACTTTTCCTGCAGCGCCCTGACGACGATGTCACGCGTGAACGGCCAGCGGCTTAGCAGCAACACAACTGCGCCGGCGATCACAGCCAGGGCCAACAACGCGCCAATCTTGATCCAGCGGGACGATACCTTGGACTTTTTTTTCAAGACTTCCTCTTTAATTCATTGAAAATGGATAGAAACCGTTCAATCAGGAACTCTAAATGGCCTCTACGAATCAGCGAAGGTTCCCCTTTTGAAGGCCTGACTATCAAGGGAGTCTAACCAGACGAGGCTGAAGAATCTGTTCACAAAGGAACGCTTCAGTCACAGCCTGCCTCGACCTGGCGAGCGACGAAGGAACGACGGGAAGAGCTCTGTTCGGATGGACGCGCATTCTCTCTCGATAGGCCACATAAGCCATCGATCTGGATCGGTTGGCGACCG
The DNA here is from genome assembly GCA_003140075.1 of Acidobacteriaceae bacterium. Classification (GTDB taxonomy): domain Bacteria; phylum Acidobacteriota; class Terriglobia; order Terriglobales; family Acidobacteriaceae; genus Sulfotelmatobacter. The sequence continues at coordinate 29,519 of PLIO01000198.1, forward strand.
TCAACACGATTCCGGGCGGATTGTCAGCATAACCGGAAGCTCCCCAGAAACGGGCTTCGAGACCATAAGTCTCCAACTGAACGACCATACTGACCTCGCGGCGTAGGAGGAAGACATCAAGACGCTCCAAACCTAAAACAATACTTCGGCTTCCCGACTTAGAGCAGTCGAAGAATGCAGTCATTCACTCTCTCGCAGCGGCCAGTTCGCAAGAATCCTACGGTCATGCCATCGATGAATTGATCGGTTGGTACTGCACCGAACCGCGTTTGGCTTTCAACCGGTCTGTCGTTCTTCGCTATCGATTCTTTCTCGAACAGAAGAACCTCGCCTCTTCCACCATCAACGTGCGTTTAGCCGCCGTGAGGCGGCTCGCTTGTGAAGCATCCGATACTGGTCTTCTGAGCCCCGATCTGGCCCCCGGAATCTGGCGTGTCAAAGGAGCGAAGCGGTTGGGTGTTCACGTCGGCAACTGGTTGACTGTCGATCAGTCTAGGACTCTACTAGGTGAACCGTCAGACAGCCTCAGAGGGAAACGTGATCGCGCGATTCTGGCGCTCATCATCGGATGCGGACTGCGACGGGCCGAACTGGTTGGACTGGGAACAGAAGATTTCCAGGTCCGCGAGGAGCATCGGGTGATCGCTGACTTGATTGGCAAAGGAAAACACATTCGTACCGTTCCCATTCCTACGTGGACGAAACGCGCCGTCGACGAATGGATGAGAGCGGCTGGAATAAACAACGGCGCAATCTTCCGCCGAGTGAGTCGACTCGATAGGATCTGGGGCGCAGCAAGCAAGAACTGAATCTGCTCAAGTTCGCCGCCCGGACACGCATCGGTTCAGACAACTGAGCGCTACCTCGGCTGCAAGCAGAAACTCAGGCAAGCGGTAAACGACCATCTCGGACTGGAAGACACCTGAGTTGTGGTCACGCTCTAGAAGCCGACTTCTGGCTCGGAATAAACTTCCGATTTGAACGTGGCCCATCCGCAATTGCTAGCAAATCTTCCGACAAGCCGACTTCCCATTGCTAATCTCGTTATGGCGAAGCCGGATTACTTTCGGATCACCGATTCGAGAGGCATCGGCTGAAAGATCTGCAGACCAAGCCCCTCTCCGCGACTTACTCACGAAATATTCACCAGTCTCTTGCGGATCGCGTATACCACGAGTTCGGCGGTCTTATGAATGCCGAGTTCGCGCATTATATTGGCACGGTGCACGCCCACCGTATTTTCGCTAAGAGTGAGGTTGACGGCGATTTCTTTGTTCGACTTTCCGTGTACGATCAGCTGCAGAATTTCAAGTTCTCGCGGACTCAGTGCGCAGTCTCGCCCGCTGCTTGGACCAGGCTCGGACAATTGCGAATCAAGCACAAATTCGCCGGAGGCTACTCGGTCGATTGCCGAACCCAGATCCAAGTTCACAGCATTCTTCAGAAGGTATCCGCGAACTCCAGCCTCGATCGCCTGGCGCACCCAACTATCTTCGGAATGCATACTTAACATCAAGATCGCGATTTCAGGACGAACCTGCAGAATCTGTCTCGTCGCCAGCAAACCATTCATCTTGGGCATTGCGAAGTCCATCAAGACGACTTTCGGTTCAAGATCGCAAGCCATTTGGACTGCCTCAACACCGTCGCTTGCTTCTCCAACAACAGTGATGTGGGCTTCATCCTCCAGGATGCGCCGAAACCCGCGCCGAACCAGGGCGTGATCGTCGACCAGTAAAACCGTAGTCTTCCTGACATGCGACGTCGGACTTCTTTCAGCCTTCATACGACCCGGCCCAGTCGGTGTAGAGTCCGAATCAATCCCATCTCCAAGAAAAGAGCGCTCAAAGCGAACAGTGCAGGGCTCACCGTTCCGGTGATTAATGAGAGCGCAGTCCGTGTAACTGCTCGCCCTCACACCAAGTGAGACAGAAGTTAAGGGCTTCGGTACACCGAGAACAATACTGGATAAGCATTAGAGGTTCCGGTGACGTGCACCGTCTGCGCGGCAGAGCTGAGAATTCCGAACTCAAATCCCGAACAAAGTTTCGTTAACGGTTTTCTATTAATGGCTTCCGGTTAACGCCTCTGCAGTATGGTGCATATCTTTCAGCGATCGTAAAATTCGACCACTCTTTCGTGGGGATACAGCCCGAGCGGTTGGGGTGGGGGTCAAGATTGCTCTTAAAGGCGGCCGCAGCGCTACTGCGTATCTCAAGCCTTGTAGTTCTGGCGCTTATTTCGCCAGGATACGCTGCTGGCGGGCTTCACTTGCGCATCATTGTCGTAGATTCATCCGACAAAGCCAGCCAAATTATTGCTGCCCTCCATCGCGGTGAAGATTTCGCCGCGCTCGCGAAGCAGGACTCCTCCGATCCGTCGGCAGACGCAGGCGGTGAGCTGGGCGCGATGAGAGCTGAGGACTTGCGCGCCGAGTTGCGCGATGCCTTGCAGCGGCTGCGACCAGGACAAGTGAGTCCGGTCATTAAGATCCCAACCGGTTATGCCATTTTGCAACTGCTCCCTGAAGAGAACACGCCTACCACGTTGGTGGCAGAAGGAGTACCCGGCAATCAGACGACGATGAGTTCGGCTGGAACTCTATCGGTCACTGGGCGCGCGGTAGTTCGCCAAACACCCGAGACCTCCGGGCTGGCGGAAATTGAAACCGCGTTTCGCTCAATGCCCAAGCCCGACCGATGGAATTATGACGCAAGTACCATTTGCAAACTTCATCAGGATTCCGTTTCGCACCTGCAAGCCTACTTGAAAACGCTGTTGGATTCCCAAACGTCTTCAGCGGCCAGTCCAACCGATTTGCTCGAAAGGCATTATGCCGCGGCCCTGGTCGAATCGTATCAAGGCCATATGGACGAGGCGATCATGCATTGGGAGGCGTGTTATCGGATCGCCCAAACTGACCTACCAGAGCGGGTGCCACTGATCGAGGAAGCTCTCGGAGATGTTTATCTGCATAAGGCAGAGATGGAAAACGGCGCGTATCGCGATCCCGGCGACAAGTGTATTTTCCCTCCCCTGGCCGGCGCTGCCTATCCCAAGTATGAAAAAACGCAAGACGTCGAGAAAGCGATCCGATATTTTCTGACTTACCTCGAGAAGAAGCCCGACGACCTCGAAGTGAAATGGATCCTGAACCTGGCGTATATGACGCTGGGCAAGTATCCGGACGGCGTGCCTTCCAAATACCTGCTCACGGCTCCGGCTACCGAAACCCCGGGCGAGAGCATTGGCCGTTTTGTGGACGTGGCCCACGACGCGGGGTTGGACGCTTTCCAGATGTCTGGCGGGGTCATCGTTGAAGACTTCGAGAATCGCGGGCTCTTCGACGTAGTGACCTCGGGCTACGACGTATGTGGGCACCTGCTTTATTTCCATAACAATGGAGACGGCACGTTCTCCGACCGCAGCGAAGCCTCTGGACTCGCCAAGATAGCCGCCGGCGCGAACGTAATCCAGGCTGACTACAACAACGATGGCTGCATGGACATCCTCGTGCTGCGCGGAGGTTGGCAGGTACCGATGCCCCTTTCTCTGCTGCGCAACAACTGTGACGGCACGTTCACCGATGTGACCCGCGAGTCCGGCCTGGGTGAACACCTATTCGCGACGCAGACGGCCGCGTGGGCTGATATCGATAACGATGGCTGGCTGGATCTTTTCGTGGCCGATGAACAGGGGCCGAGCCAGCTGTATCACAACCGGGGTGACGGGAAATTTGAGAACATCTCGCTCGGCGCGGGCATTGATCGTACCCAGTTCAGCAAAGGAGTGGTCACAGCTGACTACGACAATGATGGCTATCCCGATTTCTTTGTCTCCAACATCCGCGGCGATAACTTTCTCTACCACAACAACCAGGACTGGACATTCACCGAAGTAGCGGCGCGCGCCGGAGTGCAGCAATCGTGGCAGAGCTTCGGTACATGGTTTTTCGACTATGACAACGATGGCTGGCCTGATCTGTTCGTGGCCAGCGACTACGCGTCGGTGGAAGAGACGATGCGCACCTACTTGGGGATTAGCCACAACGTTGGACCTTTGAAGCTTTACAAGAACATGAGGAACGGAACATTTAAGGATGTGACCGCAGAAGTTGGACTGGACAAAGTTTTCATGCCTATGGGCGCGAATTACGGCGACATCGACAACGACGGCTTCTTGGACTTCTACCTCGGGACCGGAAATCCTTCTTACGGTACGTTGGCTCCCAACGTCCTGATGCGGAACAAGGGAGGGAAAAGTTTTGTAGACATCACTGTCTCTTCAGGCACCGGCGAACTTCATAAAACGCACGGAATCGCGTTCGCGGATCTGGAGAACAACGGGAATGAAGACATCGTGGTGCAGATGGGAGGTGCGGTTCCCTCGGACGCACATGCCCTTCGCGTATTCCGAAATCCTGGACATGACAATCACTGGATCGCGATCAAACTAATCGGCGTAAACACCAACCGGGCCGCGATCGGCGCGCGTGTCACCGTTACCACGCAAGGTCGCGACGGTGAAGCTCATTCTTTTTATCGCACTGTGGATAGCAGAGGTTCCTGGGGTGCGTCTCCTCTGGAGCAGCACGTCGGACTCGGCCCCGCTGCCAGGATCACAAAGGTCGAGATTTGGTGGCCCACGAGCAATACGCGGCAGGAATTCAAGAACGTCGCGATGAATCAATACATCGAGATCAAGGAGTTTGCCCGGGACTATACCAAACTCAATCGGCAAACCTATCGCCTCGGAGCTGCCCAGCCTCTGCCTGTGTCGCTGGCGGGGGCCGGCCATCCGGTCGCCGCCGCGGGCGGTAAACCATGATCAGAACCGCGGCTTCATGTCGACGTCTGCTGGCGGCAGCGGTTGCTGCACTGTTGTTGTCGGGCGTTTCACCGGCTAAGACGGAGCAGCGATATCCAGCGTTTGGACTCGTGTTGGAAATCAACGGTCCACACAGGTTCACGGTGTCCTGCAAGGAGATCCCGGGATTCATCGACGCAATGGCGATGCCGTTCGAGGTTCGTGACTCCGGAGACTTGAAGGCCATTCGCGCCGGGATGCTGGTGGACTTCACCGTGGTTGTGGATTCCGGCGCGCCTTATGCGGAGAAAATCAAGGTCCACCAGTTTGAAAGCCTCGACCAGCGGCCGCTTGAAGTTCACATGCTGAAAATGATCGAAGGGGCGTTCGCGGCAACGCCCAACGCCGAAGAGATACTGGCTGTAGACCAGAAAGTCCCAGACTTCAGTTTGATCGACCAATACGGTCGTAAAGACAAGTTCTCTGATTGGTTAGGGAAGGTCGTTGCCGTCTCTTTTGTGTACACCAAATGTTCCTTCCCCGAGTATTGCTTCCGCCTGTCGAACAACCTCGGACTCGTCGGAAAGCGGTTCGCGAATCGCCTGGGCAAGGATTTGGTGCTTCTCACCATCACCTTTGACCCCACCAGTGACAGCCCGGAAGTTCTTTCCAAGTATGCGAGCACATGGAGGGCAAGCGCCAAGGGATGGTATTTCCTCACCGGGCCTCCCGCAGAAGTGAAGCGAGTGTGTTTGATGTTCGGCATGAATTTCTGGCCGGAGATGGGCATGCTTGCCCATACCATGCACACCGCTGTTATTGACCGCCAAGGGCGTCTGGTGACGAACCTGGAGGGCAACGAGTTCAGCGCAGAACAGTTGGGGAACCTGCTCGAAACCGTGATGGACCGCAAAACATTAACCAGTAGGAAGTGACAGCCAAAGCCTGTGAACCAAGGATTGACCCTCTGGACGTTGGAGCAAGGGCAAGGACGATGCGTTTTCTTAAGGGCGAAAGACGACTACTTAAAGCGGCAGTTGCTCTGGGTTTGATGGCCGCCTCTACCTTCGCGACCGGTCAATCCAGGTCGAACCCATCTTTGGAAGAAATTACCTTGCAGATCATCGTCGTAGGTTCTCCGGAAGAGGCGGAGCACATCATCGATCGGGTGAAGAAAGGCGAGAGCTTTCCAGCTCTGGCGAAAGAAAAATCCATCGACTCGACCGCGGAGGAAGGCGGCAGCATGGGAAGTGTAGCGGTCTCGATGTTGCGCCCTGAATTGAGAGATGCCTTGCAGGGTGTCGGCCCGGGCCAGATCAGCCCAGTGGCTCACACCGCCCTGGGATACGCGATTTTAAAGGTGGTGCAGAGGGGCGGCGGCAGTGGCGGCAACACTAACTCCGGAGGGAGTTCGGCTACGGCGGCGACGGGAAGCGTCAAGTACATGTTCAATGTTGGTGGTTTGGGCGAAGCCGAACTGGGTTTCACGAAGTCCCCCAAGACACGTGACTGGAGCCAGGACCCACGTCAGATCTGCGAGACGCGGAAGAAGTCGTTAGGCAATGAGAAGAAGTCCCTGGAAGATTTTCTGTCTCCTGCGAACCAGAAAGCCCGTGCCCCCTACGCGCCGATTGATCTGCTGAATGCGCACTTCTCTCTGGGCGAGATCCACTCCTACGAAGGCGACATGGATCGAGCCGTAGAGCAGTACGAGGAGGCCTACCAGATCGCCGTCTCGGACGCGCCTCAAGCTGTCCCCCAGATGAATGAAGCTCTCGGAATCGCTTACTTGCACAAGTCCGAGATGGAAAACGACGTGTATCGCGCTCCCGGCGACAGATGTCTGTTGCCCATACCTCCCGGCAATGCTTATGCGAAAACTGGCGATTCCGAAAAATCTGTCGGCCATCTCCTGAAATATCTCGACCAGAAGCCTGACGAACTCGAAGTGAAATGGCTGCTCAACCTGGCCTATATGACGTTGGGGGCTTATCCGGAGAAAGTTCCGCCGCAGTATTTAATTTCACCGTCCGTGTTCGCATCGGCGGAGAACGTCGGCCGATTTGTCGATGTGGCCCCGCAGGCTGGGCTAAATTCTTTTTCTATGGCGGGAGGAGTAATCGTCGACGACTTCGAGAACAAGGGGCGCTTCGATGTAGTTACGTCGAGCTTCGATAGCTGCAGCCCCATGCACTTCTTTCACAACAACGGGGACGGGACCTTCACGGAGCAGGCTGCCAAGACCGGGCTGGCAGACCAGTTGGGAGGACTGAACATCCTGCAAGCCGACTACAACAACGACGGTTGCATGGACATCCTGGTTTTGCGGGGCGCCTGGGAGATAGCACAGCGTAAGTCTCTGTTGCGCAACAATTGCGACGGCACCTTCACGGATGTCACGGCCGCAAGCGGCTTGGCAGTGCCGGCAACGAGCACGCAGGCCGCGGTCTGGGTCGACATAAACAATGACGGCTTGCTTGACCTGTTTGTGGCCAACGAGGATGCACCGGCCCAACTTTTCCTGAACAAGGGAGATGGCACGTTCGAGGATATTTCCGCGTCCACCGGCATTGACCGAATTGCGTTCAGCAAAGGCGTAGCGGCTGCCGACTACGACAACGATGGTTGGCCCGACCTGTTCGTTTCCAACCTGAACGGACCCAACTTTCTCTACCACAACAACCACGACAATACTTTCACCGAAGTCGCATTGAAGGCTGGCGTGCAGTCGCTCACACGCGGTTTCGCAACCTGGTTTTTCGACTACGACAACGACGGCTGGCCCGACCTGTTCGTGACCAGCTACTTCACCTCGGTCGATGAGTCGGCACGCACCTACCTCGGCCTTCCCCACAACGCTACAACGTTGAAGCTATACAAGAATATGAAAGACGGAACCTTTCGCGACGTGACCGCGGAAGTTGGGCTGGACAAGGTTTTCATGCCGATGGGCGCCAACTTCGGCGACATCGATAACGACGGATTCCTTGACATCTATCTCGGGACCGGGAATCCCTCCTACGGCTCACTGGTTCCCAACGTCCTTCTCCGCAATCATGATGGAAAATATTTCGTGGATGTCACCGCCTCCTCGGGCACAGGCGAGTTGCACAAAGGACACGGCATCGCCTTTGCCGATCTGGACAATGACGGCGACGAGGACATCGTTGCCGAGGTTGGCGGAGCCACGCCAGGAGACAGTCATGCCCTGCGCGTGTTCGAGAATCCCGGCAACGGCAACGACTGGATCAGCCTGAAGCTGGTCGGCGTGAAAACTAACCGGGCGGCGATCGGGGTCCGGATCAAGGTGACGGTAGAGAACAAGGGACAAGGGACACGCTCGATTTATCGCACGGTGGGCAGTGGAGGATCGTTCGGAGCATCTCCGCTGCAGCAGCACATCGGCCTAGGCAAAGACGCCCGAATCGTCGATCTAGAAATTCGGTGGCCCACCAGCAATACTCGGCAACATTTCTCTAACGTGGATAAGGACCAATTTCTCGAAATCAAAGAATTCGCTCAGGAATACGCCAAGCTGGACCGGCGGCCGGTCCGGCTGGGAGGCGCACACCGAGATGCTCCGGCGATGGCCACGCAATCTCAAGCGAGTCCGGCAAAGAGTAAATGAGATGCCTCGCTTATCGTTCACTCATGGAAAGGAGAAACGAAGTTTATGAAACATATCGCTATGCTCGCAGCGTTGCTATTCCTCGGCGCAGGTTGTTGCTGGGCAGAACAGCAGTATCCGGTAACGGGCATGCTATTGAAGGTCGACCCTTCGCACGGGACCTTTGTCGCCTCTTGCCAGAGCATCCCCGGCTTCATGGATGCGATGGTCATGCCGTTCCAGGTTCGCGAAGCCAAAGAACTCCAAGGTTTGACGCCGGGGATGACCGTGGACTTTACGCTGGTCGTGGAGAAAGAGTCGAACTATGCCGAACATCTCCAAGTCCGCCGCTATGAAAGTGTCGAGCAGGATCCGATGACGGCTCGCCGGTGGAAGCTGCTGAACCAACTCTCCCATCTGGCGTCCGCCTCGGCGAAAGCCGTGAGCATCGGACAAAAGGTGCCCAATTTTACCTTGACAGACCAGAATCGCCGGCACGTCGTGCTCTCTCAATTCACCGGCAAAGTCGTCGTCATAAACTTTATCTATACGAGCTGTGCCCTGCCGAATTTCTGCTTCCGCAACTCCAATAATTTTGGCGTACTCCAGAAGCGCTTTCAGGAGAAAATGAGCCGAGAGCTAGTGTTGCTCACCGTTACTTTCGATCCGCAGCGAGATCACCCCGATGTCCTCGCAAAATACGCCAAGACTTGGAAAGCCGACCCCGCAACCTGGCACTTTCTTACCGGATCTGTGCCCGACATTCAGCACGTCAGCAACCTGTTTGGAGTGGACTATTATCCGGATGAAGGGCTCATGGACCATTCCTTGCATACCGCAATCATCGATCGCCAGGGAAAATTGGTGGCCAACCTCGAAGGCAATCTGTTCACGGCTGAGCAACTCGGGGATCTGGTGCAAATCATTCTGACGCGTGGAGGAAGCGGCGGCCCCAGTCAAACTTCGCCTGGCTCGTAACCAGGACTCGGAATCGTCTGCTCGCAGATGAGTGGGATCCCAAAGTAAGGATAGGAATTCTTCTCGTGGTAGATATCTTGCGGTCGAATCCGATGTTCGGTCCAGCAGATAGATAAAGGATTAAATATCTGCTTTCAAAGGACACGTGATTTTCTTCCAGAATGCCGAGCATTTGCACTCTTCATTTACCAATGGCGATCTCGCCGGACGACTGTGACCGATTTAGATTGGTACTGCTAAACGTTAGAGCTGTATCGGAAGCGAACCAGCGCGACAGTTTCGGTTATTCGGACCTGAGGAGTTCGCTTTCGATACAGCCGTTTGAAGGAGGCCGCTTTGTTCGCGGCGGACGCTATGGGATTTCAATCGACTTTGGTTTGGAAGTTATTGAAGAGCAGAGTGTTTGCGGTGCGATCTTCAAATCGAAGTTCATCGATCCAACTCATGAAGCTCGGGCTCACGATCGCCTCATCGTAACCCGAGACGAACCATTCTGCAAGACTGACTCCCAATCTCGAATCTCCGATGTCGCTTCCTTCGGGCACGCGACAGCGTCCGCCGCAAAGCGGCTTCGTTCAAACGCCCTTCTCTTTACTAATCGAGCAATTTTCGAGTGGTCGACAAGTCGGAAGTTATCCAGAAACGGGCTTCCGGGAGATCTGCCCCAAGCCGACTTCTGGCCCGAATAACTTCCGAACTGGCCGCCACCCGGATTGTCCGAGCAAGAAAGCCCCGCTCGTGAGAGCGGGGCCTTCGATTTGGGCTGGAACGGTGACGACTATACGGAAGACTTAGCGCCTGCCGCCGTGTCCGCCGCCACTGTGACCTCCACCGCTGCTGTGTCCACCGCTGGCATGTCCGCTAAAGTGTCCGCCACCGTGCGAACCGCCGAAGCCTCCATGCGAAGAGGATCCGTGCGACTCACCGCCGCGGCTGCCGCTGAATCCACCAGCGCGCGGCGCGCTTGATTCGCGTCCAGCGAAAGCTCGTTCGCCGCCGGAGAATCCCCGGTTGCCTGCGTAGGCTCGGTTACCTTCGGCACCCCGATCAACGCCTGCCCCGCGATTGCTGCCGGCGACGCCGTGGGACGCCCCCGCGTAACCTCGAGATGCGCCCGCATAACCGTGACCTGCGGCTGCGCCAAACCCGTGCGCATCGCGGCCCGCAAATCCGCGCGCTCCGAATCCGCCACGCGCGGAAGAGAATCCTCGATAATTTCCGTGCGCAAAGGCGGCGTGGTTATAAAACGCTCCGCCACGGAAGGCCCAAGGGTGGCCACCGAAAAAGATTCCACCGTGGAAGCCCCAGCCGATACCCCATCCATGCCATCCCCAGCCGAAACCGAAGAACGGCGAGATCGGGAAGCCAAATCCAAACGACATGTACGGGCGGCCGACCCCCCACCACGGATAGAAACCAGGCCACAGGCCTACGGGATATCCGTACACATACGCCGGGTTGTAAGTGGGCACATACACCACATTCGGATCAGCCGGCTGGATGTCTACATTCGGCCCCTGCTCGTACACGCGCTCTTGCGGCGTACTCCGCAGATTGCCCGCGTCGTAAGCCTTGTGACGCATGTACTGGATCGCCTGCATCACGTCATCCGGCTGGTTTTGATAGGCTTCGCCCAGCTCAGAGGTCCACGACAAATCCCTGTCCAAGTTCGCCAGCACAGTGGGAAACTCCACGAGAGACTTCACGCTTGGATCCCAATCCTGCCGGTCCGCTTCTTCGGCCAGATCCCGTCCCTTCAAATCCGGGTTCGCCCGTACCATCCGGTTCGCCTCTACAATCTGCGTTGGATACCCTGACGCGGCCAGTATCTGGGCCACGAGCGCATCCGGATACAACGCAATCGGAGCTACCAGCTTGTTCAACTGCTCCCGCGGCAACGGTGTGTACTGCCGTTGACCCGGCCCCGTTGGAGGCGGTGGCGCCTGGTCTCGGTATGTATCTTGATCTTGCGGGGTTGGAGGCGCGACACCCTGAGGCGCGCTCTGCTCCGGCGCATTGTATTGCGGCGCGGTCTGCTCTGCCGGTGGTGCCTGATCCACCTGAGCTCCCACAGCCGCCGAGGGCTTGTCCATCGACTGGTCCTGCGCCCCCAAGGAAGTGCCAGTCCCGAGCGCCATTGCGCTCGTCAACACCGCGGTAAGAAGCGTTTTAGATAATTTGGTTTTCATAATCTCCCCCAGAATTCCTGTTACTAGATTGAACACTGGGAATGGGGGAGAGTTCCGTTCTTTTTGATTGACTTACACTGGTTGATTTCGGCCAGGCGGTGGTGGATTTCGCGCAATCAATACGACTAGAGGCCAGACTGTAGTTTTTCTCCACTTACGGTAGCTGCGAGAAAAATATTAAAGTCGGGTTCTTACGTTTCCCCGGGTGTTGTGTACGCATTGATCTCCTCTAGAACGCAGTGTGTAGGCTTCGGCCATGTGCCAAACCGCGTTCGCGTTGGTGCCTGCGTGTGACGAACACGGGGTACCAAGCAGACTTTCTGGGCGGTGGTCGACTTACCGGAAGTCATCCATGAGCCCTTCAGCGCTTACTCGCGAGCCAGAAACGGGCTTCTCGGAACTCTGGGCTGGGTCGGCGTTCGTCGCCGCCGTGTTTCCCCGAGCCGACTTCTGGCCCGGGTTCCCCGGATTCCTAAACTTCATCGCGAAGTTTCCAATCCCTCCAGCGCCACATGGGCTTCTGCCAGATTCGGATCAAGACTCAAAGCTCTCTGATACGAGATCAACGCTTCCGGCACCCGTCCCGCCGCCCGCTGCAGATTCCCCAGTTGGAGGTAGAGCTTCGCGTCCGGATGCTCGACAGCCACACGGGAAAGCGCAGCTATGGTTTCCTCCAAAGATGGCATCTTCTCTTCTTTGTCGACTCGGGCAAGACCCTTCAGAGCATCCTGATCGCCGGGATCAATCTTCAGACATTCGTTGTAATAGTTTCGCGCAAGAGTAAATTGGCGCAACGCCCGGTACACACCTCCCAGATTGAGCAATGCTCTCTTCCTCAAAAACTTGCTGCGCGCCACCTGCAGCGCTGCCTGATATTCCTTGATGGCTTCCTGCAGACTCCCTTGTGTCTCCCGGCAAAAGCCGAGGTCGATGTGTCCGAGAGCGTCTTCTGGATTAATGCGCACGGCATTCTGGAAATGCAGCCGCGCTTCTGTGGCGCACTTTTGCCCGGTCGCCCGGAATGCCTCCTCCAGTTGGGCCGTTCCCACAATGTCCTCCGCCACGTAATTGTCCGGAGTCACTTGCAAGGAGTGCGTGAATAGTGCCTGGCTGCTTTCCCAGGTTTGCAGCTGCCTCCCGGTCAGAAAAGATAGTCCGAGGAGAACTGCACAAGCTGCCGCCACGCTCCACCGTGGCTCGATGCGGATTGTCTGCGCCAGGTCCGCGAGGCCCCAAACGGCAGCTATGAAGATTCCCACATAGGGGAGGTAGGCATAGCGATCGGCCATTCCCTGATCGCCCACCTGAACGATCCCAATCATCGGCACCAGTGTTCCCAAAAACCACAACCACCCGAATAACAAATAAGGTCGCGACCGCCGTCGCCGCCACACCAGAATGCTGACAGCAGTTAGGAATCCAAGGCACAAAGCCGCCTGCCAGATCGCCAGCCGCGAGCCTTGTGGCGCGTAGAAAACCGAAAGATGCACCGGCCAGACAGCCTTCCACAAGTACATCACATAAGAAAAAAGTGCGTTCACAACGCGGTCTCTCAGCGGAAAAGCCTCCATCGTCTGCAGGGCCACGCGGTGCTGCGCGATCACCGTAACCGTGCCACTGGCCGCGCTCAGCGCAAACGGCGGCAGCTTTTCTCCGAGCAATCGAAGCGGCGGAAACTGAGGCAAAGGAAGTGTCTCCGAGGGGGATTGCCAATCCTTGATCCGTTGCAGCGGCCAGTAATCCATCAACACCAGAATGAACGGAAACGTGACTGCCATCGGTTTGGCGGCAAGTGCCAGCGCAAACAGCGCGTCCACACACCCATGCCGGCGGATGCCAGGTTTTCGCGCATACCAAAGATACGCCCAGAGTGCGAGCAGCAGAAACAACATGCTCAACACGGTTTTTCGCTCAGCCACCCAGGCCACGCTTTCAACATTGACCGGATGCAACCCAAACAGGAGGGCTACGATCAGGCTGCGCCCGATTTTGCCTGTAATGCGCGACAGTAGCAGAAACAAAATCACCGCGTCGATAGCATGCAGCAACAGGCTGGTAAAGTGGTGCCCTCCAGCATCCAGGCCGAAAAGTTCACAATCGAGGGCGTGCGACATCCAGGTAAGCGGATGCCAATTTGAGAACTGCATGGAAGTCAGCGCCCAGCGGAAGGTCCCGAGCGTAAGCCCTTGCTGAACTTGCCGGTTCTGGCTGACGTAGTCCACATCGTCATAGATAACAAAGGGATGGCTCAATGCCGGAAAATATACGGCAAAAACAACGACCGTCAGCAGCAGACAGAGCGCCCATGTACGCCACTGATCCCCTTGTGGGGAGCGCTGTACAGCGCCGCCGGTCTTGCGGCGCACTGGCCGCGACCCGGGCGTCGCCTTGCGTGAGATTGTTTTCTTAGGCATTGCGCCAGTGGGGAATCACCACGGGTCAGCCCCTTATTCAGTCGCGAACTCTAATCCAATGTAATGGAAATCCGGCGCCAACGTCAGCAACCACCTAGGACAAACCGGCTGGGGAGGCGGGGGGAGTTCTGTGGAGGAACGTTTTGCGTCAAGGTGCAGGATTTTGCAGGGGTGCGCGGCTGCTGTAAATCCCTGAACAACGTAAGGCTTGGAAATCGCTGGCCTATCAGTCCATTCAATCACGGCGATTCGTGCGCTCGCGAACTTCGTTTCGCTTGGTAAAGACAGCGTGTCGTGATCGGGTATGCAGTGTGCGTTTCAGTGCAGTTTGGCCTGGAATGGATTAAAAGGGCATTGCTCTACCAGCTGAGCTACGCGCCCATCCTTGTCCAAATAGTTTACCATTGCCCCTGCGTCAGACTTCTCGCTCCATGATGAGAGAGGAAGGAAATCGCTTGCAGGTCAACCTAGAGACAGGCCGCCGCCTGAGCCGGCGACGCAGCCGTAGCCGAGGTTCGGTGCTCACCGCATGACGCCAGCCTCAGGAGACGAGTACGCCATCGGCGTGGATATCGGCGGGACAAAAGTAGCTGCCGGTCTGGTGAACGCCGCCGGCGAAATCATCCACCAAACGCGGACGCCCATGGTGGCAAATGACGCCGTCGCCGGTTTGGCTGCCGTCGTCGCATCCATCGACTCGGTTCGAGCCGCAACCAAGCTTGACTCTGGGTCGGACGTTTCCGTTTCCGGCATTGGTATCTGCGCTCCTGGCCCGCTCGATCCGCGGACGGGCGTTGTCATTAATCCTCCGAATCTTCCGGGCTGGCGCAATTTCCCGCTGGCCGCCAAGATTTCGAAGACCTATAGCTTGCCGGTTCGAGTCGATAACGACGGCAACGCTGCTGCCTTGGCGGAGGCTCTATGGGGTGCAGGTCGCGATTATCGAAACGTCTTCTGTGCCACGATCGGCACGGGAATCGGAACCGGAATCGTGTTCGATCACCACATCTATCATGGCCGCACCGGTGCCGCAGCCGAGGGCGGACACATGACCATCGACTACCGCGGCCCGCGCTGTGGGTGCGGCAAACTTGGTTGCATCGAAGTACTGGCGTCCGGTCCCGCCATTGCCCGCAGAGCTTCCGAAAAAATCGCGTCCGGGCGTTCCTCGACTATCGCGGACCAGGTAGCAGGCCGTCTTGAGCGGATCACCGGTGAGATGGTGGGCCAGGCTTACCTTGCAGGAGATCCGCTCGCCAAGGAAGTCTTGCAAGACACAGTGTTGGTTTTGACCGCTTGGTTAGGAAACATCGTGGATCTGCTCGAACCTGATGTCATGATTATCGGTGGCGGCGCAGCTTCCATGCTGCAACCCTTCTTTCCAGAAATAGAAAACCAGCTTCCCCATTGGTGCGTGAATTCGCATTGCCAGGAAATCCCTCTGGTAATAGCCCGCTATGGCGCCGATGCTGGCATCGCCGGCGGTGCCGCGCTTTGCCGCTCTATTTCCGCAACGTAAGAGGTTAGCCTCCAGCCTCGCGGGAATTGGTCTCTTTTTTTCGCGCCGGCGAATTATGCCCGCGCCTTGTCGATGATTGCTTCCCAGATGCCTTTGGATTTGAGAACAAGTTCAACGGCTTCGCGGATCGCGCCGTGCCCGGCCAGAGTCTTCGTGGTGTAGTGTGCGGCCTGTTTGACTTCTGGCACGGCATCGCCCACCGCTACGGCGAGGCCGGCGCGGCGCATCAGGGGAATGTCCGGAAGATCGTCACCGATGTAGGCGACAGCAGAATCGGGAACTCCCGCCTTTTGCAGGATTTCTTCATAGGCCGGCATCTTCACCGGCTGTTTCATGTAGATAAATTCCATTTTCATTTCGTGCGCGCGGCGAAGGAGTGCAGCGCTTTCGCGACCGGTGATACAGCCGGTACGCAGGCCGGCGGTCTGCGCCAGGGCTAGGCCTTGACCGTCGTGCGCGTTAAACGTTTTGATTTCGAGGGCGGTGCCGTCGGTTTGCGAAAGCAGGATGACGCTGCCGTCCGTCATGGTGCCGTCCACGTCCATGAGAAGCAATTTGATTTGTGCGGCGCGCTTCTTAAGTGCAGGAGAGATCTTAGAAACACTCGCCAAAGAAAACCTCCAAAGAAAATGGGTGAAGAGTGAGTCTAAGTCAAAACTGGTCCTGCGGCCACACCATCTGCCCACAAACTAAGAATTGACGAACGTATCCCAAAGGCGACCCTCCTGGTCGATCCTCTGCACGAGTACTATCCACAAGCACGTGTGACAGGGATCACAGAGCGTCCTGCCCTCCAGGGTGTTCAATATTGCTCAGTTTACGGGAGTGCCCTCGCTTTTAATGTGGGGGTAGAGAGAAACTCGACTGGAGCTTAGAGATGAAGAGGATTGACGTGAAGGTGTTTACAATCGCAACAGCGCTGGCTGTTGTTCTCAGCGTTTCCTTATCCGCGCGCGCACAAGACGCGTCAGCGACTTTCAAATCTAAATGTGCGGGCTGCCATGGTGCTGACGGAACCGGTTCGGCGATGGGGAAGAAGATGGGCGCGCACGATTTTACAACTGCCGACGTGCAAGGCATGTCGGATGCCCAGCTTACCGACATCATCACCAATGGCAAGAACAAGATGCCCAAGTATGGGTCTCTGAAGCCGGAAGAAATTCAGGGATTGGTGGCTTACATCCGCACTCTAAAGAGGTAGAACCAGTCCTGTGTCGAAAGACCAAGGATTTGCTGAGCGCGGGGGACAGTCCGCGGCCAGGTGGGAAGTGTGTGGGCGCAGCGCCGTAGAGGAAAGAGAGAGCGTAGCGTTCCTATGACTCTGCAAGAACGAATTCGAGAATGGGCACAGCCCATCTATTTCCTGGGGCAGAATCCCATCACACTGACGGGCGCCGTGATCACCACGAGCACGGCGCTCACCACCATTGCCTTCTGGTTCTATGACATCTTCCTGCCGGGGCCGCCTCATCCGTACATCGGCCTGCTGGTCTTTCTCGTCCTGCCTGGAGTTTTTGTACTCGGCCTGCTGCTGATTCCACTTGGCATCTGGCTGAGACGGACAAGTCTGCGCGGGACTGGGAATCTGCCAAGCTCTTATCCTGCCATCGATCTTCGGCTGCCGGTCGTGCGGCGTACTTTCGAGTGGGTCGCCTTCGCAACCATACTCAATCTCCTTATCGTCGGGACCGCATCCTACCGCGGCGTTGAGTACATGGATTCGACCAGTTTCTGCGGAACCACTTGTCACACCGTGATGGCGCCTGAGTATTCGGCGTATCAGAATTCTCCGCACTCGCGGGTAGGTTGCGTGGAATGCCATATCGGACCCGGAGCGAGTTGGTTTGTACGAGCCAAGGTTACCGGCTTGCGGCAGGTCTACATGGTAACGTTCCACAACTATCCGCGCCCAATCCCGTCGCCGGTAGCTAATCTTCGTCCGGCGCGCGAGACCTGTGAGCAGTGTCATTGGCCGCAACGCTTCACCGGCGACAAGTTCCTGGTGAATACCAGCTACAAGGAAGATGAAAAAAATACGCCGCAGACCGACGTACTACTGCTGAAAGTGGGCGGACGCACCTGGCAGGGATCGGTGGGCATCCACGGCCACCACCTTGCCGAAGGGGTCCGCATCCACTACATTTCCACCGACCCTGAGCGGCAGACGATCCCGGTTGTGGATTACACCGACGACCGGGGAAAAACCACCGAATTTATCTCGACGGACGTCAAGCCCACCAAAGAACAATTAGACAAGGGCGAGCATCGCACGATGGATTGCGTGGATTGCCACAATCGGCCCACCCATGCCTTCGACCTGCCCGAAAATGCCGTGGACAAGCAAATGTCACTCGGGCATATCAGCCCCGAGCTCCCCTACATCCGGAAAAAGGCGGTCGAGGTTCTCAAGGTGAACTATCCCACCCGTGATGTAGCCCGCCAGAACATCACCGGCGAGCTCAACAGTTTCTATCGCACGAATTATCCGCAGATCTATCAGACCCATCGCGCCCTTGTGCAGCAAGCCGGCGACGAGGTTGCTGCGATTTACCTGCGCAACATCTTTCCGGACATGCACCTGACCTGGGGGGCGCACCCAAATAATCTTGGCCACAATGATTCACCGGGCTGTTTCCGTTGCCACGACGGCAGTCATACCAGTGCCGATGGCCAGACAATCACTAACGATTGTTCGGCATGCCACCAGGTTCTGGCTGCGGAAGAAGAGAATCCCAAGATTCTCACGGACCTGGGAATGAAGTAAGGTTCCCATTTAGCCAGGAGACTCAATTCCTCCCTAAAGGGCGCGGAGCAAACCGCGCCCTCCTGAACAGAGCCTAATCCAATAGAACACTGTCCCACTCAGACGAATGTCCATCACGGATGGCGTGGGTGGCGTTGGTGGGATGCCGGGGATGTGTGTGCCTGGAGTTCCCGGCGAGTTGGCGGTAGCCCCCGTTCCGGGAATGTCTACGCCGGGCGTGCCCGGCGTACCGGGTGTGTAGCAGATGCCTGGGTCGGTATAAGGTGGCAGCGGTTGTGGGCGCTGGGCTATCGGCTGCTCGGGAACCGGATGTTGCTCGGAGTCTCGGACTGCGTCGGAGACCTGATCCCCCTGCAGAATGAGTGGGTGTTCCAGGACCATCTCGACGGGAGAGCCTACGTCGAGGAAAAAGTTGCGAGTGTGCAAGAGCAGCGCGAATGCGGCCACGCCTCCAACCGCTCCGCCCACCATGGCGCCGATAATGGTGTTCTTCGCTGTGCTGCCGGGGGCAGTTACGCTTGAGGTGAGGCACTCTGGCGGCTGCCCCATGCAGCCAGGCGGCAGAGTGCTGGTAATTGTGTTCGGCTGCGAACTGGCAGTGAAGTGTCCAATGAGAGCCCCGACGCCCGCGCCACCGGCCGGAAGCGCCAAGGCGGCGCCGATGTGGCCGTTCCCCGGATCTTTGATGGCGTAGCCTTCATCGCTTTCGAGCGTGATCGGTCCGGATACAGGCGCTACGTAACCGTCGGGATAAGAGATTGACATGGATTGCAGGCGCAATTCTCCGCGCCCGCCATTCCGGCCAAGCCTATCGACTTTCCCTTGAACAAGCGTGCCGGCTGGGATCACGACTTCGTTTCCGGAAGCGATGGGAGAAATCACCTGGGCGTAGATGTCGTCTCCGCGATGAATGTATCGGCTCTGGATCGGATGCGTCAGCACCAGAGCAATGCTGGTCCCTGCGGGAACCGTGACCGAGGTGGTTCCAGGCGCGGGCTTTGCCGAGGCGAGCCTGTCGGGTGGAGTGGGTTGCGAATCCCATTGCGAGGCAGTCTGTAACTGCGCAACCGAAGACACAGCAGCACACAGAAGAGTGGTGAAAACGAGTACGCATTTGGTTCTTTTCTTGGCCAGAGATAGGAAGGCGACCAAGTTCGATACTGCGCGAAGACAGCCATCGTTAGACATGTGGTACCTCCTGTGAAAGTCCGTTCGGAGGCCGAAGCCTTCAACTCGGGTGGCGCTTGAAGAGCTGAAGTGCACGCCCTGCCGCATAGACTGCGGGGTTGCAGAAACGTCGTATAGAGATTAGTGAAGATTTGAAAAGGTGAGAAGAGTTTTGTAAACGTGAAGCGTGGTTCGGTAGTGGCTCAATTTGAAATCTTCAATGATTGCGCCCAGCCGGCGTCATCCCGAAGTCCCGCGTTTTCAGAGTCTNNCCCCTCGGCTTCGCTCGGGGCTTCGGCAAAACCGAGCAGGCTGCTGAAGCGCCGCTCTTCCACGGTGGTGCCGATGTTCTCCAATTCGGACATCTAGTCCGTATATCCAAACTCCCGAAGGATTCGCGTCAGTCGGTCGTGGAGGGAATAGGGATCCCTCGACTACGCAATCTCATTCGCTGCGCGTATGAGATTGCTCCGCTCGGGATGACATTTATATATGGTGTGCGTTTAGCGGTCGTTCAGTAGCGGTCGTTGGTGTTGATGTTGAAGCCGAGGATGGCGTTGACTTCGACGGGCTGTTGGCCGCGCATGGCGGGGCGGAATTTCCAGCTGGGCAGGGCGGCCATGATTTTCGCAGTCATGGCGGCGGGGCCGGGTTCGAGGACCTGGAGGTTTTTCAGGTTGCCGGAAGCGTCGAGTTGGCATTTGATGACGACGCGCGCGTGGGGAAGACCGGCGGGGAGATCGGTGCGGATGCCTTGCGGGCCAGTGGGCGCGCCAGTGTGGTGCGCGGCGGAGTTGGGATCGGTTTCGGCGTATTGCATGACTACGATGCCGATCGACGTATCGACATAAACGGTGTAGTTGTCGCCGGGGAGCTTGCCGTAGAAATCAAACGCGCCGCCGGAACGCGAGGTGGCGACGATGGTGATGGCTGGACCCTCGTGCGGCTTCACTGAAGAGCGGCCGGGGAGACTGGGAGGGTTGCTGCTGCCATCGGAACCGAAGCTGGGCAGGGTGACGATGGTGCTGCCGCCGCGGACGTCGACGCCGGGGACGGCGGGAGAACCGGTGGGAGCGGTGCCTGCGCCGCCGGGACCGGGAGTGGGAGAGATTCCGGCACGAGCGTTAGGGTCGGAGCCGTGGCCAGTGCCGGTTTTGCCTGCGCCGGAGTTTTCGCCGGGCTTTTCTGCTGGCGTTTCTGCTTTCAAACCGCTGCCGGGACCGGTGCCGTGGCCGATGCTGGAGCCTCCGCCGGAACCGCCGAGGCCGGGCTGGTCGCCGCCGGCGGGTGACATGGCGAGCGAACCTTTGCCGCCGGTGGGCACGCCGACGCTGGAGCCGGGCTGGGAAGATAGCACGACTCCGGAACGGTCGGTGCTTCCACCTGCGCCTTTGGGAGGAGCGAGCGCCGAACCGGCGTCACCGGGAGCGCCGAGACCGACGCCTTTTCTGCCGGAGCCGGAGCCAGAGGAATCCGAACCGCCGCCGAGCGAGGGTGGAGGTGGAACGACATTGCTGGCGAGTCCATTCGCCGAGCCGCCTGAGCCTCGCGTGCCTGCGCCGGAGGCTGCGCCGCTGCCCGTGACGGATGGAGGCGGAGGAATTACGTTCGATGCGCCGAGTGCTTGGGACCGTCCCGAGGGCGAGCCGCCGCCGGAGCCGGGAACGGACGGAGGTGGGGGAACGATGTTTGCGCCGAGCGATGTGCGACGCGTGGTTGGGGAAGCGGAGCCGACGGAGTTGGAGCTTCCGGCGGTGCTTCCGTACGAGGGCGGGGGCGGAATGACGTTGGCAGCGAGTGCGGTGCCTGATCCGGCGGCGGAGTTGCGTGAGATTCCTGAGTTGACGGCGGGCGGGGGTGGGACTACGTCCTGGGTGCCGAAGAGCTTGCCGATGATGCTGCTGACGAGCGATCCGCTGGCTTGCGTGGGTGGAGGAGGGACAACTTTTTGGGAAGCAGCGCCGAGAGTGCCGCTTTCGAGGCGACGCAAGTCGTGGGCAGAATCGGCGGAAGGCGGAGGAGCGACGACGGAGGGCGCGGGCAGGTTGAGCTTCGCGTTGCGCGAGGTTTCGCGCTCCGGGGCTGAGACGGGCGGAGGCACGACGGCGACGTTGTTCATCTTGATGCGCGAAGGTGAAACTTCACGACTGACGGATGCAGGCGCGGGCGGGATTACCTGGCCGTTGAGAGCTGGTGCGGCGCGCTGCTGGCCGCGGGAGATGCGGGCGGACGCGGGTGCGATCACGCTGGAGTTCAAGGCGGGCGCGGCACGGGCTTGGTCGCGCGAGATATCGGGTGCGGGGGCGATGATGCGGGAGTCGAGAGTGGGGGCGAAGAGTGTGTGCTCGGAATGGATGGTGGGCGCGGGCGGCACGACGGCGGCGTTCAGAGCGGGAGCGGTGCGGGATCCGTCGTCGGATACGTTGGGAGCGGGCGGGACAATATTGGTGGAATTGAGAATGAGGCCGGCGCGGGATTGATCGCGGGCGACGTTGAGCGGTGCGGGCGGGATCACGTTGGCCGGAAGATTGGGCGCGACGAGCGAAGAGTGCAGGCCTTCGGCGGAAGGCGGTCCGGGCCGGGATTTGAAGGCGAGCAGGTTAGCGACAGCGCCGGAGGAAGCGGGAAGTTTGAGATCGGGAGCGTCGACGACTCGCTGGGCGAG
This sequence comes from Acidobacteriaceae bacterium, assembly GCA_003140075.1. Lineage (GTDB taxonomy): Bacteria > Acidobacteriota > Terriglobia > Terriglobales > Acidobacteriaceae > Sulfotelmatobacter. The sequence goes on from PLIO01000198.1 coordinate 51,628, forward strand.
CGATGCGCCGCGAGAGACGTGAATGGTCTGGGTGCGGTGATGAGCTTCATGACCGCCGGCACGGGCGGTCGCGCCAGACTGGGCTCCGCCTAAGTCTTCGGTGCGGGGAAGTTCGTCGCCGGAGTAATAGATGACCTCATCGGGCTGCAAACGGGGCGGGGCGTAGGGGCGCAGGCGGTTGATCTCGTGGGGAATCACGATGAGGGCGAAGAGCAGAAGCGCTTCGAGAAACCAGGAGGCAAGCAATCCGCGATAGGGAAAAAGACCGTGCGGGGCTTCCCCGGCCAGGCGAGCGCCGGAGCGGCCAAAGGCGGGGCGGATCGAGGTGACGAACTCGTGCCAGGGCGAAGACCACTCGACCAGGAGCTTGGGCGCCTCGTGGAGCTGGGTCGATTCTTCGAGTTGGAGAGTGTCGGTCACGGTGAATTATCGAATGTCGACCTCAGGGGCTTAAAGCCCGTGCTGATTCGGGTCTTTACGCGGCGCTGAAGCGCCGCTCTTCCACGGTACTGCACGCATT
>PLIO01000145.1 GCA_003140075.1 Acidobacteriaceae bacterium
CGCATCTTCAACACCTACGGCCCGCGCCTGCAATTAAACGACGGTCGCGTCGTCTCGAATTTCATGAAGCAGGCTCTGCGCGGCGAACCTCTCACCGTCTACGGCGACGGCAGCCAGACCCGCAGCTTCTGCTACGTCAGCGACGAAGTCGACGGCTTCCTCCGCCTGGCGAAATCGGATGAACATCTGCCCGTGAACATCGGCAACCCGAACGAGTTCACCATCCTCGAATGCGCCCAGCACGTGATTAAAGTGACCGGATCAAAAAGCAAAATCGCCTACGAACCCCTCCCGCAAGACGACCCCAAACAGCGCCAACCCGACATCACCAAAGCCCGCACCCTGCTCGGCTGGGAACCAAAGATCCAGCTGGAAGAAGGCCTGCGCCTCTCACTGGATTATTTCCGCAAAGCCGTAGCGGAAGAAGCCACTGCATCAAAGTAGCCAGCGCCGACGTGGAAGAGCGGCGCTTCAGCGCCGCGTAGCCTTGACCGCCCTCGTTAGTTTGAAATAGGGCAAAACAAGCGCGCCGCTCCAATCGGTACCGCATTGGGCATGATGGCCCGCGATCCATTACGGCGCGCCTGCGAAGCACGTCATCCACAGCCCCCGTGTGACATCTGACCTTGCGCGCAGCCCCAAGTCGTTCCAAAATTGTCCCAGCAGAGGAAGTACACGCAGCGAGAGAAAGGCGGAGGGACCGAGCCGACAACTAGGCCCTAACTCCCCTGTTATCTAGATTATGACCCCTAAGTCCTTTGTTTGACGGATTTTGCAGGCAGGGATAACGCTAACTCGATGATTCTAAATATTATGCAGAAACGTGGGGGAGGGGGGGTACCCCATAATCAAATAGTAAACTTCCGGCAGCCCACCCTCCAACGCCGACACCCGCGCCCAACTTTATTTCGAGTGAGAACCCACAGATCGGAGGCCATGAAAGATTAGAGGGATGGAGCAAGAAGCTAAGAGCTAAAAGCCAACAGCTAAAAGCCAAGAGCCAAAAGCTAAGAGCTACTCTCCGTCGCGGCCGCCACGAAATCGATCAACTGCTGCACGCCCTGCCGTTCATCTTTGGTATTCAGATGAAACCATACTCCCATCCCGTAGCCAGGATGCGAGGACTTCACTTCACCGCTCAAGCGCAACTTCATCTCGTGCGTGCGCACCACAATTTCAACCGTAACTCCCGCCTCGAAAGCCAGCGGTATTTCGAGATAACATCCGCCGGGACTGAGGTCGCTCAGATGGCAGTAATTCCGCACCGTGCTTCCCTTCTGGTAGACTTCCGCTCCCAGACGGCACGCATAACGCGTTTGCCCGCGGCGGTTGCCGGACTTATCCTGCTGCCGAGCCGCTGCCTCTTGATCGCTGCTCTTCGCTTCCGTCGTCACCGCGGGCGCTACGTCCGGTTTCTGCCCGTGTCCGCTTGCCTCCGCGTCTTCACTCGGGCGAATCGAGTGCTCCACTTGCACCATTTCCGCGGCCAACTCCTGCTTTGGCGCCTCCGCGATGTTAGCCTTCAGCCACTCCTGCAGAATCCGCCGCGACCCTTTCGGCACATCCACAAACTGAATTCCCGCCCGGCCGTTCCAATCCTGCCACACCACCTGGCCGGAGAGCCGGACGCTCGAGGTCTGCCCCGGCAACTGAAACTGAAAATACACTTTGCAGGTCGGCGGCACCTTCTTGCCGAAGTTTACCGCCATGCCGTCTTCCGCCAGATCCACCAGCGTGGCCTTCGCCTGCTCCACTCCGGCATAGTCGATGGTCGCGTGGGTGTGCACCGCGGCGCGCGACTTGCGGCGTTTGTCGCGGAACAGAACGCTCTGCGCCGCCCGCAGGCTGCTCAACGCCCGCTCATAGGAGACCGGCTTGTACAACACGAAGTTCACTCCCAGCGAAAACATCTCGCGGATGCTCTCCTGCCCGGATACCACCGCCACCGCCAGAGTCGAATCGTTCATGCGCGAAGAGCGGCTCTCGCCCAACAATCCAATCACATCCGCCTGGGTTTCACAGTCAAGGATAAGCAGATCGAAACGCTGTTGCGCCACCCGTACCGCGGCGCGCACCGCGTCCGGACACAATTCCACCTGAATCCCGAGTTCTTCCAGGACGCCCTTCAGCACTTGCACTGAAGCTTCGTCCGCGCAAACGAGCAGCGATGAGAGAGTCATACCTGCCTCCATCCTAGGGTCACCGCAGTTCGTCCGACAAGTTACCGCAGTCATCTCCGCCGCTCTGGTCTTCGGGTACAGTTCGCTTAACTCCACTCCCTGCAGTGATGTGACCTGAGTCACCTTCCCCATTACAAAAGACCAATAGTCCTTCGTTGCACTGTGGTGCTTTGACGCTATCACCCCACGTTCATACGATGAAGACTGCCACACCGTATGCGGCGCCAGTTGGTCACTCCCCAAACGGCAGCAGCTCCCTCTTGTACGGTTGGGCGCTTGAGATTTCAGAGACGAGGTCGGGTTGATTAACACCAGACGATACGTGACTTACACCGGGACCGAACTTATGGCGTCGCGCAAGTACAGAGGGTTCTCGTTGCTGGAGCTGCTGATAACGATCAGCATTCTCTTGATTATGGCCGGGGTCACCTTCGTCACTTTGCAGCCTGCGCTCAATCAGAACCACGTAAACTCGGGCTACGATACAACGTTGATGGCCCTGCGCAACACCCGCAATCTGGCGATCACGCAGAGTAACGAATACTACGTCAATTTCAATCCGGCTGGTTTTCCCGCGGGCACCATTCAAGTCGAGTTTCAAGGTCCCGCAGTCGCAGGGGTATTGCCACCGCTGCAACAAGTGATCACCTATGCCTTGCCGGCGGATGTGAGCTTCGCTGTCCAGACGGGATTTCCCGCCAATACCCCGGATAGCTTTGGCACCGGTGTCACTGCTATTGACTTCGAATCCACACCGGGTGTGCCTTTGAATTACGTCGTGTTCTATCCCGACGGATCGGCGCAAGACAGCCTCGGCAACTATAGCAATGGCGTCGTCTATCTGACCCGCACTGGCAGCCCCATCTACATTTCGAAGGCCGTCACGCTATGGGGCGCAACCGGGAGAATCCGCGGTTGGTCGCTGAATAACGTAACCGGCGTTGCCACTTGGGTACAACAATGACACAAGAAAACGAATCTGTGAGGAAGTATCAAGCGCAACGCGGCTTCACGCTACTCGAAGTCATGATCGCGACTGTCGTCATGACCATCGGCATTCTGGCATTGATGGCGAGTTTCGCCACCGCCATCGCTGCGACGGCTTCGGCGGAGGAAGATCTGGTGGCACGCCATAAGGCGCTCGATGCCATGGAAAGTATCTACACAGCGCGCAACAGCCAGCAGCTTCCTTTTGCGTCGATCAACAATATCGCCAACGGTGGAATTTTCCTCAGCGGGGCGCAGAAACTGCTTTGCGCCGGACCCGATGGCATCGTCGGCACCGCCGATGATGTTCCCTGCACCGCTCCCGATACCGGTGCAGCTTGCCCGGGAGGAATAGAATGCCTCGTCCTGCCTGGCCCGGACGGTATCCTGGGCACGGCCGACGACGTCACACAAACCCTGAGTAATTTCACGCGCACCATTGCCTTCAACCAGGTGCTGCTACCCACCGGCGGAGTCAACACCAACCTGATCGCCATCAGCGTCTCTGTCACATACATTAAGCCTGGTTGGCCTGCCCGAACCTATACGGTGAACGGGCTGATCTCCAGCTACCACTAGACCGATGAAAATCATGAAGATGCCCATCGCAAAATCGGAAAGCGGTTACAGCCTTCTGGAACTGATGATCGCCTCTGCCATCGGCGTAATCGTCGTCATGGCCATGACGCAAATGTTCCGCGTGGGAATGAACGCGACCTTTACCGTTACACAACGCGCCGAGACCCAGGAGAACATGCGTGCCGCCATCGAATTAATGACGAAGGACATCAGCATGGCAGGCGCGGGCTTGCCTTCGGGCGGCCTGCAGTTGGCCAGTGGCAGCGGTGCCTCGAAAGTTGCCTGCAACCAATCCGGCACCTGCTACGTCCCCGCCGATACTTACCCGACGGGAAACTACATGTATGGCCTCCTGCCCGGCTACGGCAATGGCGTCGAGAATGCCAGCGTAATCACCAGCGCTCCCGCGGCAGTGAATGACAGCATCACTTCCATCTATTGCGACTACAATTTTCCGCTGACCAATTTCACGTTTACCTTTCCCAGCCAAACCCAGGCCACTGTGGCCTTGATAGCTGGCCCCAACTCGGCAATGCCCGAAAACATTCTGGCGCCCGGCGGTCTTAACGTCGGCGATCTGCTGTTCTTCCAGGTCACCACGCCAGGCGCGGGCACGGCCGGCAGCAACCAGGGGACCAGCGCCGCACAAACCGCTGCGGTGGTAGCAGAAATAACAGGCCTTCCCAGTAGCACTGAAATTCTCTTTGCTCCCGCCGACGCACTCAATTTCAATCAGACCGGCCCCAATAGTCTGGCCAACACGATCGCCACCTTAGGATCCGCTCTGGGCGGAGGCAATACGGTCACCGCCTGCCGCCTGAAAGCCGTGACTTACTTTCTGCAAGTTCCGCCCGCCGGCGGAACCGTTCAAACTCCGCGCCTGATGCGCCAAGTGAACGGCCTCACCGCCGTTCCGGTGGCCGACAACATCATCAACCTGCAATTCAGCTATGACGTGATCAGTTCCACGAGCGGCCTTATGAATGCGAATCTGTCCAACCCGATCGCGGCTGGAGATTCCCCCGCGCTGATTCAGAAGGTCAATATTTGGATTATGGGCCAAAGTCTGACGCAGGGAGGGACCCGATCCCAGAGCATGTATCTGGCGAGTTCCGTCAGTGCTGGCAATATGAGTTTCTGCAATTCCTACAGCAGCAACACAACTGTTTGCCAATGATCGGCAATCTGTCCGAGGTTTGGGCTTTCGAGGTCGGAGGGGGAAAACATGGGAAAGAGTAAACGAGATTCGCGAGGCTTCACGCTCATTGCGGCGCTTCTGCTGACGGTGCTATTGTCGGCCGTGGCCGTTGGCCTGTTGTACATGGTCAGCAATGAGGAGCGCATGGGAGGCAACGACCTGGAGAGCAACCTCGCCTACTACGGCGCGGAGTCCGGCATCGAAAACCTGACTGCCCAGCTTTCTCAGCTCTATCAGTCCTCTCAGAACCCAACCGCAGCGTCCATTACGGCCCTCGCCGCCCCCGCAAATTATCCGACTGCGCTTACCGGCTCGAACATCACGAGCATGAACTATGTGGAGTCCATCACCTGGCCGTCCACCCAGACCAACGGGACGCCTTGCCCGAATCTTCCCAACCCGTGCGGTTCCTGGGATATCGTCGGCTCCGGCTCGAACCAGGGGATGGTGGCGACCCTCATCCCGTTCAATCTGCAAGTTACGGCCACCCGCGCTTCTACCGCAGGTGAGGCCACAACCAACACCGCCATCACTGCCACCGGCGCATCCGTCAATCTCACCCGGACCGTGGAAGTCGCTCTTCTACCCGCTTTCGAGTTCGGAGTATTTTGCGACGGGGATTGCGACTATTTCGCCGGCCCGCCATTCAACTTCGGGGGCCGCGTTCATACCAATGGCAACCTGTTCCTGGCTGCCAACACCGGTCCTTTAACCTTCACCGACAAAATTACCGCCGTAGGCCAGGTCGTTACGTCCCAATTGGAGAATGGCACCGCCGCCGGCTCCGGGGCGGGTTCTTACAACGGCGCGGTTTACATACCCAATGCTTCGGGTGGTTGTCCCGCCGCTCCGAACGCTGGGCCGGGATCGGGCTCGAACTGCGTTGCCCTCAGCGGCGGAAGCTGGTCGGGCGGTTTTCCCCCAATCGCAGGTTCAGCAACTTCAAATTGGACCGGCATTTCCAAATCAACCTTTAACGGGTTCATTGAGACCGGAGCCACCGGCGCCACCGCGTTGCAGTTGCCCTTCGTGAACAGCTCGAAGGTGGGTGCAATCGACATCATTCGCAAACCTACACCCGGCGACACCGCGCAGGTGTCCTCCTCGCGGCTGTATAACGAAGCTTCGATCCGCATTTTGTTGGCCGATACCGAGGGCGACCTCTATCCCGGTGAAACCCGTTCCGACAGCGCGACGCAAGATATTCAGATCGGAACGCCGTTCACAGATCTCGGCAACACGACCGGTTATGTCACCACTACGCAGACCGTGCCGGGTGGCGTCCCCGCAGTCGGCAATATGTACTTCGCTACCGCCCTGAAGGGCACCGGCACCAATGATTGGGCGACGCAAGCCCCTACGGGATGCACGAGCACATTAGCGTCCTGGCCGCTGTTTGGCCAAGTCACGGTCTCGGGCAAACAATGCCAGGGCGTATGGCTGCGTGTGGAATATTGCCCGACAACCGCTGCCAATTGCGGGACCAACCCCACTTCTTGGGTTGGCGTTACGAAGCAGTGGCTGGGGTACGGTTTTGGACGCACCTACAATCAGCCTCCGACGCACCCGTACAACAGCTCCACCGGCACGGCTCCGCTGTGCAAGAACTACCCGAACTATCCGGCAGCTCAGTGTCAGAATGGCATCAGTCCGGCCATCCTGATTCTGCAGCAACTGCAAGAGCCCGTGGCCACGAGCAGCGCCATGGAGGGCGATACCACTGACTCGAGCGGAACGGCTCACAACTGGCTGCCCCTTAACTTCTATGACGCACGCGAAGGGGAACCGCGCGATGCCCGGCCCTCAGGAGATCCCGGCGGATCGGGAGGTGCTAATCCGAACTGCAGTCCGGTCGGCATCATGAACGCCGTGGAACTCGACGTAGGCAACCTGTGGTTGTGGCTGCAGGGATCGACGCCATATTCGGGCGGCAGCGGTAAGCTGGTCAACGCAGCCACGTACAACGGCTACATTCTCTACTTCGCTGACCACCGTGGCATGTTGCCAGATCTGTACCCGCTGACCACGTTTAATAACGGCTTCTCGGGAATGTCAGGCTTGAACGACATCGTCAACTCTGGCTCCGCCGTCGGAGTCCCTGATGGAAAGCTTGAGCCGATGTCGTATTACGGAACGGTCACCTCCATCACCCCCGTTCCCTATTCGCCGGAAGACACGGCAGTGAAGGGTGCAGGGGTAAATGGGGGAAACGTCGATCGGTGGGGAGAACCGAACCTGGCCGCCGGGTTCGGCATCACAAACACGACGAACATGGCCTTGCCTTATTACATTTACGGGTCGGTCACGGCGAATGCGGTGCGATGCGAGTCGTACGGCTCGGCATACGCCGCAAACGGGACCGCCACGGCAGAGTGGAACATGGTGGCCGCACCGCGACATGTGCTGCGCCTGGTCGATGGCGGTATGGATGGTTCCGGCAACAGTTTCGTTCCGCCGACAAACGGAAACCCGTCGATCAACGGGGTCGGCTTCACCGTCGCCTCGGAAGAACCCGTGTATGTCTGGGGCAACTACAACACCGGACCCAAAGATCCGTTCTGGCCGAGCGAAGACACACTTACAACCCCGCACTCGGCGGCATCCATCATGGCCGATGCGGTTACGCTACTGTCAAATCCCCCTGCGGCGAACAACACCCAGGGAGGCAGTGCGGCTGCCACGACCGTCGGCTATACCGATTTGCTGACCTTTGAATACCCGGCCTATGTAACCGATCGTCCGGGCGACGACAGCTACTACCGGATGGCCATCATCGCGGGAAAGAGCATTCCGTTCCCGAACCCTTCCTGGTCGACCGAAGCGGATTTCGGCACCGACGGCGGCATGCACAACTTCCTCCGCTATCTGGAAGACCGTGGAGCGAGCAACGCAGTAGTCAACTATGCCGGGTCGATGATCAGCATGTACTACTCGCAGTACGCGACCGGCAACTTCAAGTGCTGCACGTCGGTTTATGACGCGCCGGCGAAACGTAACTATTTCTTCGACACGCTGTTCGAGAACCCGAACAATCTGCCTCCCGGAACCCCCAGTTTCCAGGACGTAGTCAGTTTGGGTTTCCACCAAAACTTCACCCCGCAGTAAGCATCGCGAAGACAGCGGCTCATACAAAGCCCCGATCCTGCTTCAGGACCGGGGCTTTTCATTGTTTTGTACTATTCCCTCGGCCACGCTTTTTCGCTTAGAGTCACCAGGCACAGCGTTGTAGTCCAACAACCTATGAGCGCATCTTCGCCGACTATGCCTCAGAATCAACCCGAAGAAACGGGTCGCCCCGCATCGGGCTGGCTCTGGACCGCGTTTTCCGTCTGTGCCATCGGGGCGATTGCGCTGTTCTTCATTCCAGCGTTCATCATTCGTCCCTTCACTCACCAGACGGCACGCGGACTCCTGCTCGCGATGGCCGTGCGCCAGCGCGCTCCGCTGGGCACGCTGATCTCAGGTATCGCTTGTTTGGCTTTATCCTTGGCACTGTGGGGGACTGTCGGCCGCTGGCGGAAAGCCCTGCTCGTGTTGACTCTGGCCGTAGTCGCTTTTTCCGCTGTCATGTCACGCCTGAATTATTTCGAATGGATGTTCCATCCCATTGCAGGTCCGCAGTTCATTGCGCAGGCCGAGAGCAAGCTCGACTCTAACGAGATGATAATGTCCGTGCGCTTCGGCGGCGACGCCCGCGCCTATCCCATCAGCCAGATGGCCTATCATCACGTCCTCAACGATGTAGTCGGAGGCGTGCCGATCGTCGCCACGTATTGAACGCTCTGTCACACCGGTCTGGTGTGGACGCGAACGGTAAACGGAACGGCCCTGCATTTCTACCTGGCCGGTATCAACAACCAGAACTTTCTCATGCGCGACCAGGAAACCGGAACCTGGTGGCAGCAGATCACCGGCAAGGCCATCTACGGGCCGATGCGAGGCGCAGCGCTCAAGTTGGTCCCCAGCGACGAACTCAGCTTCGGCGAATGGAGAGCCGAATTTCCCTCCGGACAAGTCCTTGCGCCCGTCGCCAAATACACGAAAGAGTACGACCCCAACTGGGAACCCGACGTCGCGAAGCTACCGGTAGTGATCAGCTTCCCAGGTACTGAACTAAAATCGCGCGACGTCGTCATTGGACTGACCATCGGCGGCTCTGCCCGTGCTTATCCATGGGAGACCCTCGCGAAGCAATCTCCCATTCTCGATCGAGTCAACGGCACGCCGCTGCTTTTTGTGCTCGGCCCCGACGGCAAATCATTCCGCGTCTTCGTCAGCCTCATCGACGGGCACGACGCAGAATTCTTTCTCCAGACTGATGCACATTCGTGGATACTGCTCGACTCACTGACTAACAGCCAGTGGAACTTTCAAGGCTGCGCCACCTCAGGCTTGGCGAAGGGACGATGTCTCGATCGCATTCCTGCGTTGAAGGATTACTGGTTCGACTGGCGCAACTACCATCCTGAGACCACCATCTACAAACGCTAGGATAGCGACGAAACCTATGGCGGTTGCGTGCTAAACTTTCGCCTCAATCGATCTCAGGGGGCTTCATGTTCCGACTCATCATGGTGTGGATGTCTTCGCTTGCGTTGTTGACCGTCACCGCAATTGCGCAAAGTCCCGACATTGCAGAGCCCGGTTCTATTCAGGCAATCGCGGCAGCTACGACCGATCCGCACTTTGTTTCCCCTTGGGTTTCCTATGTTCCGCAATCGAATAGCGTTCCGTCGCCGGAGAAGTTTCTGGGACGGATCATGGGAGCTCCCGGAGAATTGTTGGGGACGGAAAAGACATACGCCTATGCCCGCGCCTTGGCTGCCACGAGCCCGCGAGTTCGCGCGTTTACGATTGGGCGCAGTGAAGAAGGACGCGAAATCTTCATGCTCGCGATCGCGAATGAGGCCGGCATCCGCGATCTTGATCGTCTGAAAGCGGCCACTGCGGCGTTGGCGGATCCGCGGCGCACCGACCGGGCAGCAGCCGACAATCTCATCCTAACCGCCCGCCCTATTTATTACTTCAACGCCGCGCTCCATTCCGATGAGACGGGATCATCCGAAGCGATGCTGGAACTCGCATACCGCTTGGCGGTGTCGGAGCAGCCCATGATCCGGCGGATTCGTGAGCAAGTGGTCGTGCTGATCAATCCCATTTCCAACCCCGATGGCCGCGACAAGATGGTCGATTGGTTCTATCGATACCTGAAGGGCAAGACCGACCGCAACACGCTACCACGCCAGTCGCCGCCGTATTGGTCAAAATACACCTTCGTCGACATCAACCGCGATACGCATCAGCAGACGCACGAGACGACGAAGGCGGTGCACCGCATGTTTTATGAGTGGCACCCCACAGTCGTCCACGACCTGCATGAGGGCACGCCGCTGATGATGACCTGGAATGGCACTGGTCCCTACAACCCCAACATTGACCCCATTACCTACACCGAGTTTCTTGAACTCAGCTTTCAGGAAGTGGAGGCGATGACTGCGATGGGGATGCCTGGGGTGTCGACATGGAATTTCGGCGAGGCGTTTGCTCATCTGTATCTCGATTCAGTAGCGATGAATCACAACAGCATCGGGCGTGGTTACGAGACATTTGGCAACGGCAGCGCGGAAACTGAGGAGCGCGCGGTTTCGCAATCTTCGGCAACGATGGAGTGGTACCGTCCTCTGCCTGCGCCACGGGAGGTGACATGGTCCGCCCGCGACAATCTCAACTACCAGGAGACGGGCGCGCTTGCAGCGCTGGACGAAACCGCGAGTCAATCCAAGGAAATGCTGCACAACTTCTACAAAAAGGGATGGGATTCCTGGCAGAAGGGCCTGACGCAACCGCCGTTTGCGTTTCTGATTCCAGAAAATCAGGGAGATCCGGCGCGAGTGGCACAGATGATAGGACGGCTCATGGGCCAGCAAATCGAAGTGGCGCGGGCGCAGAGCCCAATTCAGCTCAAGGAAGGAAGCTTTCCCGCTGGAACATACGTGGTTCGCCTGGATCAGCCCTACCGCAACTATGCGGTCGATTTGCTGACGCCGCAACGTTATCCGAAGGATGGAGAAGCGCCGTATGATGACGTCTCCTGGGAACTGCCCGCACACTACCATTTGCAGGCGATCTCTACCGCAGACGCGTCTATCCGCGATGCTGCTGTGACCCGGCTAATCGATCCGCCGCATGCTGTAGGACACATCAGCGGTACTGGAACGATTTATCTGCTAAAGGACACAGGACAGGAATCGTTTCTTGCCGCTCGTTATCGTCTGGCAAGTTTTGAAATTCAAATTGCGGAGCATGCGTTCGAGGAAGGCGGCGAAAGATACCCTGCTGGATCGTGGATCCTTACCGATCAACCCGGATTGCGCGACGCCATTCTCTCAACTGCAACGGAGCTGGGCCTCGACTTCACGCAGGTTTCCAATCAGCCCGAGGTGCCGCATCACAGCGCGAAAGCGCCGCGCATTGGCCTATGGGTGCCATGGGCCGATACCGACTCGATCGGTTGGATTCGTTACTCGCTCGATCAGCGCAAAGTGCCTTACACGTATTTGCGTGACGAAGACATTCGCGCGGGGAGTCTGCCTGCGCGCGTCGACGTTTTGCTTTATGGACATGTCGATCTGGAACTGGCGGAGCAGATTGAGGGTCTGCCGAAAACCTGGTCGCCTATGGCTTTTAAGAAGACCGCGCTGACGCCAAGTTTTGGCACTCCCGCGGAATCCGATGACATCACGGGGGGAATCGGCTACGAGGGGCTGGCACAGATTCAACATTTCATCGACGACGGCGGGTTGATGGTAACGCTCGGCAGCGGGAGCATGCTGGCGCTGGAAGGGGGACTGGTGCGCTTTGTGCGCCGGTCTTCGGGAGGGGTTCCGCGCAGTACAGCGGGAGGCGGGAGTGCTTCGTCCGCCGCGTCACAACACGCAGCGACGCGGACACCCGGAGCCCACGTGCGAGTCACGTTCGACCGCGGTGACCATCCAATCGCGTACGGGTATCCCGCGCACACCTACGTCTTCCGGCAGAACTTTCCGCTGTATGACGTCCCGCGCCGCTGGCTGCGGATGGCCTATTGCACCACGTGCCTCGACGGTCCGGAAGACCGCAGCGGTGTGGTGATGGAGTGGGGCGATGCCGACGGGAAGCCTTTCGTCGAAAGTGGGCAGGCATGGGGAGAAGAAAATCTTATCGGACGGCCGGCAATCTTGGACATGCCCGTGGGCAAAGGGCACGTCGTATCTTTCAACTTCAATCCGATGCATCGCGACTTGAACCGGGGTGACCAGCGTTTGCTTTGGAATGCGCTTCTCAACTGGCAGACGATCATCGCAGGGCAGCCGAAGCCTGCGCGAGCGCCTGGGCCCGCGCCTGAGCCCGAGGAGTGAAGACGCACGCCGTCATAATTACAATTGATGATCGGAGAGGAGCGTTGCGAGCCTGAAAAAAGCTAGGCAGATTCCTCACCAAGGAACGGTTCGGAATGACTAGCGGTAGTGACAAGAACAATGAGGGAGGATTCATTCGTGTCGGAAATTCATGCCATCTTTTGGGATGTGGGAGGAGTGCTGCTCACCAACGCCTGGGATCGAACCGAGCGCACGGCTGCGCTCGAACACTTTCGTCTGGATGAAGAGGAGTTTCACTCACGGCACGAGATGGTGGTCTCGTCGTTTGAGCGGGGAAAGATCACGCTTGACGAATATCTCGATCGCACCGTGTTTTATCGCAACCGTCCCTTCACCCGCGATGCTTTCCGGAATTACATGTACTCGTTGTCGCAGCCGATGCCGGAGGTTCTCGTCTTCGCGCGCGCTCTCGCCGATTCCGGCAAGTACTTCATGAGCACGATTAACAACGAGTCCCGCGAGCTGAACTTGCACCGCATCGAGAAGTACGGGTTGCGAGGAATCTTCCGGCTGTTTGTGAGCTCGTGTTTCGTGGGACTGCGCAAGCCGGAGAGCGGCATTTATCGGTTAGCCATTGAGACTACGCAGGTGAATCCGGAAGAGTGTTGCTTCATCGACGACCGGGCGCTGAATCTGGAATGCGCCGCAAAGCTGGGCATGCGGACAATTCAGATGCAGACGCTGGAGCAGTTGCGGGAGGAACTGGGGAAGCTGGGAGTGAAGCAGTGATCAGTGGTCAGTGGTCAGTGGTCAGTGGTCAGTGGTCGATCTCGCTGGCCACCGACCACTGGCCACTAGCTTCCTCGCAGCTGCGGCTTGGTCAGCGGAATCACCGGTTTCGGGACGTCTGATTCCGCACCCGAAAGCGTCAGGTCGCTGGACCAGCATTCCGAGACCAGCTTCCAATCTCCTCCGCTCTGCTTGGCAAAAACCCAGAGATACTTGCCGCGCTCTTCGCGGCGTTTGCCCGCGGTTCCCGGAACCAGTGCGCTGTAGCGTCCTACTTCGTGCGCCAGATCGCCGACAACTTCCACGCGGATAGGCTCGACCGAGACTTCTCCGAGGCCGGATTCGAGCGCGGAGAAGAAGAACTCGCGCACTGCGGCGGCGCCGCGAAGCAGCGGAAGATTGGAGCGCAGCACGAGCGCGTCGGGGGCATAGAGTTCGACCAATTCATCGAGTTGGCGGGTATTGCAGGCCAGAACCCATTCCTGCGTCAGACGACGAACCGCTGCCTCGCTACGGCTCATGGGTTCGCCCTTGGCAGCGGCCGCAACCCGCATCCGGTCGGCTTCTCGCGCACTCTCGGGAGCATTGGCTCGAGGCGCTTCCGTCGCGGCGTCGTGTCCACCCTGAAAATAGTGGTGGTAATGGTGGTGGTAGTGGTGTGCAACTGCGGAAGCGCCCGCTGGTGGGTGAACCTCCTGCGCGGGATCTGGCGCAGGAGCTGGAATCTGAGCCAGCTCTTTGGCGAAATCCGGCAACTCGAGAGCGGTAGACTCGATATGAGGTGACTCGACGGAAGGCGATTCAGGCGCCGCAGTTTGATCGGGTGCCGCTTCTATGAGAAGCCCACACATGCCGCAGAACTTATTGCCTTGGCGATTGTGATGTCCACAGACACGGCAGGCGGTGGACGCGCTGACGAGAGTTTGGGGCGCGGCATCTTCCGCGGCCGTTTCGGAATCAGCTTCCATGGTGAGGCGCTGCATAGCCTGCAGAGCTGCAGCAATGGCCTCCTGATTCGGTTTTGGCCGCCGCATTTCCGGATACAAACGCTGATAGATTTCGCCCAGGGCAGGATTGTGGGGACCGATAGGCGGCGCGTCTTCAGAATCCTCCGCCGGAATGGCGCCGGATGGTTTGGCGAGTTTCTTGTCTCTGTCTTTGTCCACGATTCAGACCAGTTGCCGACGGGATGGAGATTGAGCTTCCTTCCGGTCCAACTATTCTAGCCCAAGCCGGCGCATCCTAACGCCGGGAAAACTCGACCTTTCCTTCGGATTCGGTCGGAACGCCGTTGCAGGTCGCGGGTCGATACCGCCAGGCGCGAACAGTCTGCAGAACGTTGCGGTCGCCCACGGGTCCGACGCTCTGTAGAATGAGCGGGCTATGAACGCGGCCGTCGGACCCGATGATGAAGCTGACTTTTACCTTCACACCCGCAGTCACGGGAACCAACAAGGGATCTGGTGTGGTGAGAGCCTCGGGTGGCTGAGTATCTTCGCAGCGCGCACGCGCACTCACGTGCGGCACATCGCTGAATTCGGAGGCGCGCTTGGGAGTCTTCCAGACTTGCCGCTCGCGCTCCGTCAAGGCCGCCTGGCGCAGCCGCGGAGCGGCAGCCTGCACAGAAGCAGTAGCGGGAACTGCGCAAAGTAACAAGCAAGGCCAGAGCCGACGAAGCATGTGATGGAAACCCTCCCTTTCAAGCGGGGGCGATGCCATGAGATGTTTATCGGCAAATGTGGGGCCAGACACATGATTACATACGTGTTTTGTTATCAGTCACTTACGCTGAATCTTCGACGGCAGTCGATGGTCAATAGGAAGGCAATTGCACATGTCGTGCCCTCAGGATCGACGATGTGGCTGGATATTGCTGGGCGGTGCACGTTGATTCGTACGGGTTATCGATTGGAGGTTTTCAAGGTGAGGAGCGTGATCTCGGGCGGACAATTCAAGCGCGCCGGAAAGCCGACGGTTCCCAAGCCTGCGTTGGTGTAGAGAGGCAGCGGACCGACCTGATAGGCTCCCAGCACATATTTCTTGGCCATAGGGGGCAGGTAAAGCGGGGGCAGCAGGGGGATTCTAACCTGGCCTCCATGAGAATGTCCCGAAAGTTGCAGATCAATGGGAAATCGTGAGGCTACATCGGCGAAATCTGGTTCGTGCGCCAGCAGGACGACGGCCTCGCCGGAGGGAACGCTGCGCAGCGTCTTCGGCAGATCAGCAGTGTGGCTGAGAACATCATTCACACCCGCGAGCCAGAAACGTGCGCCATCGCGCTCAATGGCTTCGGACTCGTTTGCCAAGACTTGGATGTTTTCGGCGCGGAGGGCTCGAGTCACATGCCGCGGATCGGTGCTGCAATCGTGGTTGCCCAGGATGGCCCAGAGGCCGTAAGGCGCGGACATCTGGCTCAGGAGGCGAGCGCATGGTTCGGCGGCGAACGCTGCTTTCCGCTCGTCTCCAACCAAGGGGGCCGAAACAAAGTCTCCGGTGAGCACGATCAGGTCGGGACGAAGGCCGCCGACCATAGTGATCGCGGCATGCAGGGGATGAACCGAAAAATAGGGATCGTAATGGAAATCGCTGAGCAGAGCGATCGTGAAACCATCCAGCCGCTCCGGCCAACGTGGCAGAAAAAAATCCTTGCGCACAATGCGCGGACGATTCGGTTCGAGCAAGATTGAGTCACCAGCCAGCGCAATGGCTCCAACGGCAGCCGCGCGGAGAAGAAACTGGCGTCTTGTGGTGGGGATTGAGGACAAACGAAACGACTCTGCGGGCAGTCAAGGCATAAGCATCCGCATCTCCAGAATAACCGAAGGGAGGATTCAGTGCATGCCGGCGCTTATAGGATCAGAAACTGAACGTGGCCAATAGATCAATGCGGCGAACCGCCGCACCCGTGGAAAAAGGTCCGCCCTGAAGCCCATTAGGGGTGTCGAAGAATCGCGAACCCAGGATGCCGCTCGGGTTTCCGAAGTTCACCTTGTTGAAGACATTGCGCGCCGAAACGCCGAACGTGAGATTGTAACGGCGGTCGGAGCTACTGGGCATTCCTCCACCCGGTCCGCCGCCGAAGAGAGGACCGCGCGGACCACCCCCGCCACGAGAGCCGCCGCCGGGTCCGCCGCCCTGACCTTGACTGCCCGCAGGGCGGCTGACCTTGGGGCCGAAGCCGAAAGTCTTGGTGAGCCGCAGATTCGTCGTCACATGGGATGGACCTTCGCCGTAGTTGATGGGAACAATCTTCTCGCCAGCAACGGCGGGGCTGGCCGGATTAGCGTCAAAAGTTCCCAGCGACGTGCAATAAATATTCGGGGCAGTGCAACTCGCTCCGGGAGCAAGTCCGGGACGGTCATTGAAGATGGAGTCGTTGTTGAGGTCGTTAGTGGTGGTGATGTTGAATGGAGAACCGGAACTCGCGATCAGGAACGGACTCAGGCGAAAGTTGTAAGGGAGACCAAATGTGCCACCGAAGAACAGACGATTACGAATGTCAAAGGAAGCGCGGCCGTAGTCGGCGCTGATGTTGTACGAGTTCGAGGGAAAGCTGGAAACCCCGGAGGTGCCGCTGTTGGCATAGTTCAGCACATAGTATCCGAAAAGCTGAACCTTCGATCCGACCCGCACGTTGGTATTGGCAATCAATTGAGTCTGCCGGAAGACTGCTTCGGAAGCGTAGCGGTAGAGATTTTCAGTGGAAATTTGGCAGTTGGGACTGCATGGAGTCCCAGGGTAAGGCGCATCGGCGTTGATGGTGAGCAGTTGATCGAATCCGCGGGAGTTCAAGTAGGTCACGTTTAAGGTGGCAGACTTGGTGAGTTGCCGTTCCACGCTGATTGCCGACTGCAATGTGTACGGCGCGTGCAGACGCGGGCTGATCTGGTAGATAGTGGGCGTAACGGGTACAGCCGCACCAGTGCAGGAGGACAAGTCTGTGGGCGACAGAGACGGGCATTCCGGATTGTTAATCACGAACTGCTCCTGGGTAATGCCGTTCAAGCGCTCCGCTTCCAGTATCTGGGCTTCCTGAAAGCGATCATAGAAAACTCCAAATCCGCCGCGCAGCACGACTTTGGGCGGAGCGCTCTTGCCTCCAACTCCCCAGGCAAAACCCAGGCGCGGCGCCCAGTCGTCGTGATCCTGAATGCCGGTTTGCGTTTCGAAGCGCAGGCCGTAGCTGAGAGTGATGTTGGGCCGTAGCTTCCAATCATCCTGGTAGTAAAGCCCCGCATCGAAGTTGCCCACCACCAGAGGAGGACTGCCCACCGTATAAGTGAGTTGAGTGGCGATCGGGACGGTAGCGTTTCCGGCATTCTGAATCGCGGTCTCATAGGAGATCGGGCAAGGTACTTGCCCGGCAGTAGGCAGGCAGCTGCTTTCCCCCGTAGGGGTGAGCAACGAAGAAAACGTAAATGTGCCGTTGAATCCTGAAGTCTGGCTGTTTGCGTCGCGAATGCCGCGCAGCCGCGCTCCAAACTTCACGGTGTGATTGCCGTGGATGATGGAAGTGTAATTCTGGAGTTCGTAGTGGTCCTGGTGGTCAAGAATGTTGCCCTGGCTGCTGCCCCCGCCGCCGAACGATCCCAGGACGTTGAGGGTCGGCTGGCTGTTCAGCGCTAGCTGATTGTCGAGCTCCCGCAGGTACTGGAAGCGGGTTTCGTTCACAATCTTTGCACCGATGATCTGGGTATCGCTGATTTGCAGCGTGTGCTCGGTCGCGCCCGAGTTGTAACCTTGTGAAGCTAGGGTGAACTGGCCGATTCCGTCGTTATCCTCAATGTCGCGGTAGAACTGATAGCGCGCGGTCAGGGTGTTGTTCTTGCTGAGAGCATAGTCGATCCGGGGCGTGATGTTGGTTCGATGCCGGGGAAAAGGCACCGATTCGATGATCGGCACCTCGGCGAGAGTGGTGGGATCAAGCGTGAAGGCATTGATGGCAGAGAGGTCGTTGATGTTCCGGCGCTGGGCGTCGAGAAAAAAAGACGCGTTCTTGTTGATCGGTCCACCGACATTGGCAGTGATTAGAGTGGAATCGTAACCGGGTTGGTCGACACCGCCGAACGGATTCGGCGTATTGAATGCGGAATCGTTCCCGTCCACCATTACCTGCCCGTGAAATTTGTCGGTGCCGGGTTTTGTGAAGATCTCGATCCGGCCGTAGCCGAGCTTGTCGTATTCGGCGGAGAACGGATTTTGGTTGATGCGAATTTCGCGAATGGATTCCTTGGGAGGCAGCTGGCCTGCAGTGAAGCCATCGATATATATTTGTCCGCCGTTAGGACCGGCGGAAGGCCCGGCCAGGGCCTGCAGGTCTGTGAGCAATTCGTCGGGATCGTCGGGTAAGGCTTCCAGTTCCTTGCCTGAGATGGTGATGGCTCCGGCGTTGTTCGCAGGATTGACGTCGACCGTGGGCGCGGTGTCCGAGACCTGAATCTTGGTCTGCTCCACTTCGATGGCCATGGCGACGTTCAGACGCAAAGGCTGATCCGCTGTGACGGCTACGTTGTCGTTTTCGTAGAGGGAGAAACCCTGGGCAATAACGTTCAGCGTGTACTGACCCGCGGCCAGCTCCTTGAACTCATAGAGGCCCTGCCCGTTGGTCTGTGCTTTGATGGGCGTTGCGGAAGCGGCCGCAGGCGTGAGAACGACATCGGCATTCGCGATTGCGGCGCCGGACGGGTCAGTTACCTGGCCGCGCAAGACCCCTGAAGCTGCGGGAGCCGTCGTCTGCGTGGCAGGCGCCTGGGAAGCCGCAAGCGTAGTAGACAACTGGAAAGAAAGAAAAATAAATATGAAAAGAAAATACTTCCGCACCGTCATCCAATATTCCATTCTGTGAGTAAGAATCTTCGATATAAATCTTCCATGCAGTATTCGGTTGCGTGGGGAGCAAATCCTATGGGCCCCCAGCGTCGCCGGAGGGCGCGCCCATGGTCCACGGCGTCAGCATCGCGGCGCTGCTGGCGTTGGGAGCGGCTTGTAGAAGTTGTTCCACGCCGCTCACGAGCGTAATCGTCGTCCCTACGCCCGCAGTGCCCTCAGTCGCGAGGATTATCACCGCGTCGCCCTTATGCAAGTCCGCCAGAGAAACAGTGGGGACGTGGCTCAGCATCTGCTGAAAATCCGGAGCACCGCCCGAACGGCCACCCGTAGCACTTCCGCCAGAAGACGCTCCACTGGAAGGACCCGACGGAAGCGGGGGTTGGCCGCTAGTGGTTTGAGCGTTTGAGGTTGGGACATTGGTTGCGGAGCCGCTCGATGGCGCTCCAGGTATCCCGCCCGCAGCCGCTCCCTTCAAGCGCATCGCGATCCGCTGCGCCATCTCAGGCGGCAAACGGCGAAGTTGCGAGTCTCCGGTCACTTTGACCACCACTGATTTCTTCGACAATAAATCCTGAACGCTGAGAGTCGATGCACTTGCGTCCACCGAATTGACGGTGCCGGCAATACTACGGAACGATCCGGAAACGATTTCCTCGGCTGTCAGTTCGCTTCCATCGGCGCCGAGATCTCCACGGGCGCGCACCTGATCGCCGGGACGAATTTCCTGCAGCGTGCTTGGTTTGGCATCGTCAAATTCCACGGAGTCCGGCGCATAACGGCGAATGGCCGTGGCGCTGGACGTGTGAATCGTGATGCTCTTCTTTGAGGCAAAGCTACCCACGGAAATTGTGACAGTTCCGGTCGCTGTATCCTCCGCGGTCACCAAGCCGCCCACGCCACGCTTCTGCCAGTCTTCCAACTCCTGCTTATGCCGCGTTTCGAGATCGGAGTGCTTCATCACGACGACGGTGGAAGCCACGAGCGATAGATTATCGTCGGAAGCTTTGCCGCCAACCAGGATGCGATCACCGACCTGCAGATCCTGCAACTGAATCGGGGTGGCGTTCTTCAGATCCTTCTCGCCCGGAGCTATGCGAAGAATCCGGGTGGTGGGCTGGACAGTGATATTGACGTCAGGGCCGGAGTCGGGCGTGAGAGTGATCGCCGTTCCGTTGACGACTTTGATGGCGCCAACGCGTCGACTGGCGGTACCTGGACCGGCGCTGGGTTGGGTTTGCTGGCCGGAGGAGATCGCATAACAGCAAGGCGCCAGTGGAAAAGCGGCGCTTGCGGCGCAGAGTGCAATTGTCAGCAGCCGGTTTGTGTTTGCGCTCATACGCCTTTCATTTCGCTCTTTTCGCTCTTTAACTAATCTACATCGGCCCATCGCACAGGAACGCAGGATTTACAAAGTTTTACTTCGAGACGCAAAGCTGCCACAAAAGCGACGCAAGAATATCGAGGCGGCATTAACAGAAAATAATGCAGGTTCGCTGCGCATTCATTCTGCGATGAGCAGGTTCTCCGCGAAAGGCCACTCCTCGTCTATCCATTGCACATCGCAGCGGAAACCGGCGGTGCTGGCCATTGGAAAGATCTCTTGGGGAGAATACTTGTGGCTGCTTTCGGTCCAGATGGTTTCGCCCTCAAGAAACTGAACGGAAAGTCCGGCCGCCGGAATATCTACGGTCTGGCGGCACATGGAACGCAGATGCATTTCCACGGAGCGGTCCGTGTGATTGATTTTCGCCACGTGCTCGAATTGCGCAAGATCGAAATCGGCGTCCAGATCGCGATTGATGCGAGCCAGCAGATTCAGGTTGAATGCCGCAGTCACTCCCAATTCGTCGTCATAAGCGGCGATGAGCTGTGCGCTCGATTTCTCCAGATCGGTTCCCAGCAGAAGGGAATCGCCGGGCTGAAGAATGCGCCGGACCTCGGCTAAAAAGTTGATGCCCGCCAGCCGGTCGAAGTTCCCAATGGTGCTCCCCAGGAACAGCACGCAAAGATGCTGGCCACTGCGCCGTTGCGCTGCGACTTCCAGCAGTCCCTCCAGGTATTCGCGCTCGAAGCCCAGGATGCTGATGGCATCGATGTCGCTCAGCTCGCGCTCACACATGGCGAGAGCCGACGGGGAAATCTCGATGGGATAGTAAGCCGTGCGCTGGCGGCGGCAAAGAGACTCAAGGATGTGGCGGGTCTTCCTGCCGCTGCCGCTGCCGAGTTCGGCGACGGCGACTGGAGTGGCGAGGCGCTCCACAATGTCTCCGGCATGCCGCCGCAGCAGGCGTTCATCCGCACGCGTCAGTCCGTACTCCCGCAGATGGCTGATCACTTCGAACAATGCTGAACCTACTTCGTCGTACAAGTATTTCGACGGCAGTTCTTTCTGACCCGGCATGGTAAGGCCATTGCGCACATCGGCTGCAAATTCATAGGTCGCATTTGGAGTAATAGTCTGAACCAGCATATTGGCGGCTCCCTTTAACGATCAGAACGTTAATATCGACGAAGTGACAATCATCGGCTTACGCAGCGAAATCCGGTGTAGGCGAATTGATAGTGCGCCTGGAACCAATTGCGGAACGTGCGCCGCAACAGGCACGCGGCGGTGCGGGACGATCCGCCCTTGAGCACGAAATGCTTGCCGTCAAAGAAATCTGCGGAATAGCCGCGGTAGAACGGAAAGGGTTCGAACCCGGGGAACGGCGCGAACTCGGTGGAAGTCCACTCCCATCCATTGCCCAGCAGCCCGTGGACACCGAAGGCGCTTCGGCCATCCGGAAATGCGTTTACCGGCGCTGGACTCCAACTGGCGAAATCGAAGTTGCCAAATCTCGCCGAAGGCGCTTCCCTTCCCCACGGGTAAGTTAGCTCTTCTCCGCGGGGAGTAGCATAGGCTGCGCGCTGCCACTCGGCTTCTGTGGGCAACGACTTCCGTGCCCAGATCGCATACGCCGTCGCCTCCGCGTGGCTCACATAGACGGGCCAATTCAGGGGCAGCGGCACGTCTTCAAACATCGTGCGATAGCTCCACTGCCCAGCTTCTTTCTTCCAAAATGCCGGATGTGAAATTCCCTGCCCAGATTTCCAGTTCCAGTCATCGTCACTCCAGAATGCGGGCGTTTCGTATCCACGCGCTGTAATGAACTCGAGATACTGAAGGTTCGTGATTTTGTACTGATCGATGGCAAACGCCGGCACCTCGACGGTATGGGCTTGATATTCGTTGTCCCAGCCGAATAGGTTGCTGCCGCGCGGGAGCCCAAGCGTAACCGCACCCGCAGGAATCTCACTGCTCCGGTGAACGGCTGGAGTAGCCTGCAGGTCGAGAGGTTCTTTCCGTCGCACTTTGTGATTCAGTGACAACTGATGCAGCATGTAGGCCAGTGTTTCGGCGTGCATGAGGCGGTGCTCAATGGCGACACTGAGCAGAGTGCTGAGTGGGAAGCCGTCCCTTGTGGGGGGGCGAGGATCGGCCAGTGCGTCCGATAGTTTCTCGTCCAGGATCATTCGGATTTTTCCGACATATTCCTCCACGGCTGCCATAGTAGGCCAGTCCGACGGCTGATCAGTGGGGAGTCCGCCGCCGACTGGATCGATGCCGAACGCAAACAGACGGTCAAACTCGGGATGGAAGCTCTTCAGTCCGAGAACGCGTTCGTGAAAGAGGTTCCAATCGAAGGCCTCGACATGTCCGATGTAAAAGATGATGCGATGACGTTCGTCAATGGGCCGTTCGTAGAGAGAATCGGGCTTGACCAGAGCGAACACATCGTCTGTGCGTTGGCGGGCGTCGGCGAGTTGGTCGATCAGATAGTAACGGAGGGTTGAGTCGCTTGATGTGGCGAGCATTCAGTTCTCCTGACTCGGTGGCCGTGAGCGGATGAAATTCACCGGCGGCAAACTGACGCGGCGAATGCTGCATTCTATCCGCCGGGCTGGCCGAGTACCATAGGGTAATGCCCCTACCGGTATTTCACGTCGACGCCTTTACGGCCCGGCCCTTCGCGGGCAATCCGGCCGCCGTGTGTCCGCTTGCAGGGTGGTTAGATGACGAGGTACTGCGTGCGGTCGCAGCCGAAAACAATCTTTCGGAGACCGCCTTCTTCGTTGCTCGCGGCGATCACTACGAATTGCGCTGGTTCACGCCTCGTTGCGAAGTGAAGCTGTGCGGGCATGCGACGCTGGCTTCGGCGTGGGTGGTGCTGCAAATCCTGGAGCCGGAGCGCAATTCGGTGCGCTTCGAAACACGCTTCAGCGGTACGCTCGCCGTTTCCCGTGACAGCCATTTGTTCGCGATGGACTTCCCTGCGTTGGAACCTTGGACCTGCGGAGATCCGCCTGCGGCGTTGCTCAAAGGTTTGGAAAGGACCCCAGCCACGGTTATGCAAATCGAAGACAACTATTTTGCCGTGTATGAAAGCGAAGAGGATGTCCGGCGCGTCCGTCCGGACCTTCGGACGCTG
This sequence comes from Acidobacteriaceae bacterium, assembly GCA_003140075.1. Taxonomy (GTDB): domain Bacteria; phylum Acidobacteriota; class Terriglobia; order Terriglobales; family Acidobacteriaceae; genus Sulfotelmatobacter. The sequence continues at coordinate 23,390 of PLIO01000145.1, forward strand.
GAAGAGCTTCATCCCGCGGGAGTCGCGATCACAGCTCCGAGCAATGATGCCGATTTTGTATCTCGCTACTTTGCACCCAGTTACGGCATTCCGGAAGATCCCGTGACCGGCTCCACGCACTGTTCGTTGGCGCCGTATTGGGGGCAGCGGCTGGGCAAGACTAGCCTGCACGCGCTCCAGGTCTCGGAGCGAGGCGGCGAACTGTGGTGCGAAGTCAAAGCAGACCGCGTGATTATCAAGGGGAATGCTGTGCTTACGTTGCGAGGCGAGTTGCTGATCTGAGTGAGCGCAGGCAGACTATCAGGCGCAAACTGCCTCGCTTCGCTCGGCGGACAGCCGGGGGCGGCTGTCCCCACACGAGCTTAGTTGACCAGTCCTTTGCGGCGCAGGAATTCGTGCGCGACATCTTTCACGTCACGATGCTGGCCATCGAGGGCGTAGTTCAGTTGCTGCATCTCCTGATCGGAAATCTTGCCGCCTAACTCGGCGAGCGCCTGGGCAGCTTCAGGATGCTGCACTACGATCTGCTGCCGCATCACCGCGACCGCTTCGTAGGGAGGAAAATAGTGGCGGTCATCTTCGAGCACAAACAAATCGAGCGTGGGAATCAGCCCATCGGTGGCGTTGCCGGCGGCAATGTCGATCTGGCGATCTTTCAACGCCGAGGCGAGCAATCCCAGATCCATAATGCGGGGCGGGACGGCAAAGTGCAGACCATAGGCGGCGGCCAGTCCCGCATAGCCGTCTGGACGCTCCATGAACTCGTAGCCAAAACCCGCCCGCCATTGCGGAGCAAGAGCGGCTGCCTGCGATAGGGTTTTCAGATGCAAGCGGCGCGCATCGTCTCCGCGAATCTCCATCGCAAAGGTGTTGTTGAATCCGAGAGGCGGACCGAGTGTTAGGCCAAGCCGCGTCTCGTAGTCGCTCTTGACCCGCTGGTATACCTCGGTCCGATCACCTTCAACTCGTTGCTTGAGAATGGCGGACAAAGCTGTGCCCGTGTATTCGGGATAGACATCGATGCGTCCGGCCAGCACCGCTTGTTGGCAAATGTAAGTTCCCGCGAGATAGAAGCGGCGCTCGACTTTCAGGTGCGTGTGCGCTTCAATTTGCTGCGCCATGAGCTCGCCCAGGATCAGCGACTCGGTAAAGTTCTTGGAGCCGACCACAATTCGGTCGGAGTGCGATGGCGCACACGCGGACAACAGTAGGGCTGAGAGAATCAAACTCAGAGACATGCAGAACCTCACTCGGTGAGTGCAGCGACGCGGTCTCTGTCGATCCCTTCTCATTGTGGCCGCAACCGCTTCTCCAGCCATCCCAGGCCGAAATCCGCCGATAGCGCCAGAACCGCGGCGGGAATGGCTCCGGCCAAAATAAGTTGATTGTTGACCATGGCGAGACCACGAAAGATGAACTCGCCCAGGCCACCGGCGCCAATCGCGGCGGCGATGGTGGCCAATCCCACCGAAACCACAACCGCAACTCGCACGCCCGAAAGAATCACGCTCAACGCCAGCGGCAGCTCCACCTGAAACAAGAGTTGGCTGCCGGTAAGTCCCATGCCACGCCCGGCTTCGACCACTGCGGGATCGACACCACGAATTCCGGTATAGGTATTGCGAATCACGGGCAGCAGCGCGTAGAGAGTCAGCGCCAGAATCGCCAGGCGATCGGCACGATCGCCAAGCCAGGGCACAGGCAGCAGAAATCCAAACAGCGCCAGGCTCGGAATTGTCTGAATGATGTTCGCAGTTCCTAGAACTGGCTTATTCCACGCTGGCCAGTGCGCACTCAGTATGCCGAGCGGTATGCCAATCAGCACCGCGAGCATCGTGGAGATGCCGACCAGCCAGAGATGCTCCAACGTGAGTTCGAGAATCTGTGCGCGGTTTTGCAAGAAAAAGTGAAAGACGTTCATGACACGCCTCGATTTGCGACCGACTCCGTTCCGTCTGTGAAAGCCTGCACATACGCGGCGGCCAACGGATCACTGGATCGCAGGAAATCCTCGGGAGGAAGAACAGCAACCAGCTTGCCCGCTTCCATGAGTGCGATACGAGAACCGAGACGCAGGGCCTCGCGCAAGTCGTGGGTAACGAAGACAACCGTCTTGTTCAGCCGCTGTTGGAGCGACAGAAACTCTCGCTGCAGTTGATTGCGAGTTAACGCGTCGAGCGCGCCAAAGGGTTCATCCATGAGCAGAATGGCAGGATCGGCGGCCAGCGCACGGGCTACCCCCACTCGCTGCCGCTGTCCTCCGGAGAGTTGGTGCGGATAACGCGAGGCCAGGTTCGTCTCAAGGCTGACCATCTGCAACAATTCTTCGACCCGCGAATAAATTCGCTCGGCAGTCCAGCCCTCGATTCGCGGAACCAGACCAATGTTTCGTTCCACAGTGAAATGCGGGAATAAACCCACGTCCTGGATCACATAGCCGATGCTGCGCCGCAAACGAATGACGTCGCCTTCGGTCGTGGGCACCCCGTTCACACGCACTTCCCCGCCGCTGGGAGTCAACAATCGATTCACCAGCTTCAGCGTGGTGGTCTTCCCTGATCCGCTGCGCCCCAACAAAACCAAAGTCTCGCCCCGTTGAGCCTTCAGGTTCACGCCCTCAATTAACCCCTGGCCGTTGGGTAGCGTGTAGGCGACGTCGCGGAATTCGATCACAGGAATATTAGCGAGACTTGGTTCCATATCGGTCAAGAACACATTCGCCAAGCATACCGGAGTTCCCTACCCAGGGTGGCGGAGCAGGCTAAGTGAGTCTGGGATGGAGGCCCCTGAATTTGAAGTGGATTTGAAATTCAGCCGATTACCCTCTAGGGGAATTTACTGACTTTCGGCAATCACCGGTCAAAGACTTGATCTTCCCCGGGCACGACGTAGGCTGACCCATGACCGAGCATATTCGGTTCATTACCCATCGGGATAAGAAGATTCTCCTGGTCGATGTATCAAACTGTTCGGCGGATCGAGTGGAAAAGATTTTCCGAGCGCTTCCCGACTTTGTGACCACTCAACCCCGCGGTTCGGTCCTGATCTTCTGCGATTACACGGAAGCATCCTTTAACGAGGATGCGATCCGAACCATGAAAGAAACTGCCGTCTTTGACAAGCCCTATGTCAAGAAATCCGCATGGATAGGAAAGACAAAGGATCCCTATGTGGCCTCTAAGAGGATCGCTGAAGACCTGGGCAGCTTCGCCCGCCGCGGATTTCGCGCCTTTTCGACTCGCGAAGACGCATTGGCATGGCTGGCGAAGGACTGAATAGGCTTCCTCTCCCAACTCGTTCAACACTTTGTCCAGAAAGCTTCCGCGCCGCTGGGCACCCAGAGAGCTAATAGACGATCAGGCTCCTTGCTTCTACGATCTTCATAGAAGGTGTGGAAATTTGGTTTGGGTATGAGTGTGTCTGCTCTACGCAATTTTCTTTGCTGGACGATGGTCGCGCTGTATCCGGTCTCGCTCGCGGCTGCGAATGCGGGCTCTGCCATCGTGCATAGCAAGGGGGGAGTGTGGGTGAACGGCTCCGAGGTGCCGGATTCCACTGTCATTTTTCCCGGAGATTTGCTTGAGACGAAACCGGGCTTCGTCGCCAATCTTGACGCGGAGGGCTCGTCTGTCCTAGTCCAGGGGGAATCCATTGTGAAATTTCAGGGGAATTTCCTGACCCTTGAGCATGGCAGCGTCTCTGTGGGCACATCTACGGAGATGAGCGTGCACGTCAATTGCCTGAAGGTTGAGCCCCTCTCGAATGACCGCACGCAATACGATGTAACGGACGTGAGCGGGAAGGTCGAGGTTGCGGCCAACAAGAACGACGTAAAGATCACACAAGTAGGATCTCTCCGCAAGGTGCCTACGGAAAGCTCATCCCAATCCAACACGGTGCACGAGGGAGAGCGGGCGACGCGTGACGAATCGACAGCCTGCGGAGCAATTCGGCCCGAGAATCCCAACAATGCTCTGAACCCAAAATGGATCGAGATCGGCGGTGGCGCAGGTGCGGGAGTTGTAGTTCTCTGCCTGATCCTATGCCGAGGTTCGGGCTCCAGCAGCGTAAGCCCTTCGCAGCCGTGAAGGCTGGTTCTGCAGCCCTGATCGAAATTACCCCGGCACCTTATGATGACTTCTAGTCGGAGCGGACCGAGCAGAATCGACGAATGCAGCGTATACTAGAGGTCTTGACCTCGAAGACACCCTAACCGCGCGTTGCGCCTTCGCGATTGAGAAATTCCCTGAAAGGCGAGTGACGTATCGCACCTGAGAGCCTCTGGAAATCAGTTGTTTCGATCCCGAGACATCAACTTCAAGAAACGGCCGCTCGGTTGGGCCGATTTGACGATCCGCTCGTAGCGGGATCCGCAATTTCCCGCGCGTTGTGATGCTTGCGGAGCAGTAATCTCGCGCAGGCTCGGTGTAACCAGCCAAGGAAGCAGGAGAGAAAAATGTCCGGAATCAACGGCGATAAAGCTCGATTCAACCGGCGGCGCAGGCAGAAGATCAGCCGCCGCCAAAGCAACGAAAAAATGTTGAAATCCCTGGCCGAGAAGCACTTGGTGGCCCCGGCAGCGCATACGAATCTTAAGGAGAAGGTGGCATGAGCGCGCCCATCCTCGGATTGCCGCTTCCTAATCCTGATGGCAGTCCCGCGAAGAAGAAGCGCGTGCTCCTGCTGGACACTTCGCAGACAAAACGCGACTTGCGGGCCGACGTGATGAGGAAACTTGGCATTGAGGTTGACTGCGCGGCCGATGTGCTCGAGGCGCGATGTTGGTGGCGAGCCGACTTATACAATCTGGTGCTCATTAACGTAGTTGGGGAGCAAGACAGCCGCGACAAGTTTTGCACTGATATACGAAGTGCGACTCCTCCGCAGAGAATCGCCTTCTTCGTAGGCGGTCCGGAGTATCTGGCCGCCGCGCCGCATTCCGACGCAGCGGCTGCTGGGACGGATGCAGACTCGCTACACAAGGAATTGGTTGCCGCATTACTAGCTCATGCCTCGGGGAGTCCATCGCAGCGGTGGGGAATTCTGGAAGCCTGCAAGCGGATTTCCTCGGTGCGCTCAGTCAGTGAAGCTCGTTCGCGAGCGATACGGGAAGCTCCCAGACCATCGCGTTGGGCCGAAGCAATTGAACAGCACTCCCCACTCGAAGCCACGCATTCTCACCCCGCAGTTGCAGTTGAATCGTCAGAGAGAGAAGAACTCCTATGAAGAACCTTTACGTTGGCAATTTGCCTCACAGCACCACAGAACCAGAGCTGCGCGGCTTGTTTGAAGCGCATGGCGCAGTCGAGAAGGTCAGCATCGTCACCGACCGGGAAACCGGCCGAGCCCGCGGCTTCGCCTTTGTCGAGATGACCAATGCCGGCGAGGCAGATAAGGCAGTCGCCGCCTTGAACGGAACGGAGCTTGGCGGCCGCGCACTGAAGATCAACGAAGCGAAACCGAAGACCGATGCGCCCCGCGGCGGCGGAGGTGGCGGAAAACGCTTTGGTGGCGGAGGCGGCGGCAGCCGCGACGATTACCAGGGTCACGCCCGCCAGCCCCGCGAACCGCGCTGGTAGCGGTGCAGCATTCACGCGGGTGAGTTCAAGAGCACGGAACGGCGGTTTCGCTGGACGGGTGGGTCAGTGCGCCGCTGCTTGGGCTCCGAAATGCGAGAAGCAAACCTGCCGGCCGCTGTTGCAAATTGATGATTGGAGATTGGGATGCCAGGACGAGGTCGATCAAGCTTTACTAAACGCCAGAAAGAACATACACGCCAGCAAAAACAGCGCGATAAAGCCGAACGCCGCAGCCAACGCAAAACCGAGGAGCCGTTAGGCACTTCGAGCGATTCGAGTGAACTGGATTTGGACGAGTTGCAGCGCCACGCAGCCGAGCAAGCCGCCCTTTTTCAGATGGGAGCCGACGACGGCGATATTTCCAGCATCCCTCGTGAGCGCGGTCCGGAGAAAACCGAGTCTTAGATCTTCGGCCGCTGTAGACCTACCAAGTCAAACGCCATCAAAAAGCAGGGCGCGTCTCTAGGACGCGCCTTTTTACTGTGCTTGCGGTTCTTTTCTACCTTATGCGAATACTTCCCCGGGCATCTTGGTCAGCGTCCGGCTTGCCAGCGTGTTTTGGACGACATGCTCCGAGCGTCCCGCATTCGCCCAATCCACTTGTTTGCGTTCGATGCGCAGTTTCAAAGCGCGCTCGATATTCCGCAGTTCGATGACCTCGGCTCCCGCCACTAAACTGGAGGCCAGCCCTTGCGATCCCGCACGCCCTGTGCGGCCTACGCGATGAATGAAATCCTCCGCCATCTTGGGCAGGTCGTAGTTGATCACGTGCGCCACATCATCGATGTGCAAGCCGCGTGCCGCTACGTCGGTGGCCACCAGCACCTGGAAGCGGCCTTGCTGAAATCCGCTGAGCGCTCCGTTGCGCTGCGATTGCGAGCGGTCGCCGTGAATCATGGCAGCGGAAAAACCTTCGCGAACCAGTTCCTTGGCCAAGCGTTCCGTGCCACGTTTGGTGCGGGCAAAGATGAGCGTCTGTCCTTTTTCGCCGTAGAGCAACTGGCGCAGCACATCGGGCTTTTCGGCGGGGCGCACCTCATAGGCTTGCAGCCGGACACTCTCGACCGGCTTGAGCACCGAGCCGATGGCCACGCGCACCGGATCCCGCATGGAATCGTTCACCAGGCCCGCGACGGATTGTTCCAAGGTCGCCGAGAAGCACAAGGTCTGCCGGCGTTGCGGCAACACCGCGAGGATGCGCCGCAGGGCAGGCAGAAAACCCATGTCTAGCATGCGGTCAGCTTCGTCGAGTACAAGGATTTTGATTTCGCGCAGGTCGATCAGCTTGCGGGTAATGAAATCCTGCAAGCGGCCGGGGGTTGCGACCACCAGGCTCGATCCGCCACGCACCGCCAGAATTTGCGCCTTCTCGGAGACGCCGCCGATTACCAGCGCGGCCCTGGACAGTCCCTTGCCACGCAGTTTTTCGTATTCTTCGTTGACCTGAATCGCCAACTCGCGCGTGGGCAGTAGAACCAGCACGCGCACTTTCTGCGAAGGTTCGCGCTGCAGCATCTCGATCACCGGGATCAGAAATGCCAGCGTCTTGCCGGTACCGGTTTGCGCTGTCGCCAGTACGTCTTTGCCCTCAAGAGCACATGGGATAGCCTGCACCTGAATCGGTGTAGGGGTAATAAATTGAGCTGTCGCCAGCCTCTGCTGCAAAGCAGAAGAGAGTGGTAATTCCGTAAAGCTTGTCATTCGTAATTGTTCTTTCTGGAGGGGCCTGATCGCATTTCGATACACGTATCGTGAGTTCCCACGCCGCTCTTTAAGTTGTTGATTTTACGCTGAATAAACGGCGGGCAGGAAAAGCGGAGATGAATCTTGATCCGATAGGATCACCGCGTCACGAGCAAACCGTGGCAGTAGCGTTGAGGGCATTATAGCACAGCGCTTTACTAGTTTGACAATAGCAAAAGAAGGAAAAAGCTCTCTTCGTCGCACTTCGGTAATAGGACACTCCAGCGGAAAGGCGTTGCAACTTGGTTCCTATATGCTCCGAACGAACCGGCCTCCGAGCGTTTGGAGCGTCCTTTTACTTTATTTGACACTCTTCCGTTCAGTCCTATTCGTTGAAAACGGCATCCAAAACCCGCAGAAGTGAAATTGACCAATGATCCGTGAGTGAGCGGCATGCTGTCGAGCTGGGGCCGAGCCGGGTACTGGGCTAAAAGCTGGAATTAGCCCAGTACCCCGAGCCGCACTACGTCTGCCCTCCGCCATAGGTAGGCTGTGTGGTCAGCGGATGAACTCTTCGTCTGGGTTATCGATCAGATTCGCTCATTTGGTTCGAAATACTGTGCAGAATTGCTCACTTGAGAAACTCGCTGGGGCAGGGACAGTGGGCGTCCCGATTGCGAATCCAACACTCTTCTCCTCGGCTATAATTCGGAGCAATCCCGAGGCGGAAAAGGAGATTCCTTTTGGCCGTTGATACGAATGAGCATCCTTTAATCGACCGCAGCCATCAGCTCCCGGCTCACGGTTCACGATCTCACCGACGCAAAGTTCTTTGGATCGTCATAGCGATTGCGTTGTTGCTTCTCCTTGTAATCGCATTCGTGCTGATGTGGCGCCACGAGGAGAACGCGAAAAAAGTCGTGCACCCGCCAGCGAAGATCCCAGTCACGACCGCGACGGCAACGAAAGGTGACATCGGCGTGTATCTCAATGCAATTGGTACCGTCACTCCGGTCTATACCGATTCCATTACCAGCGAGGTGACGGGCCTGGTCTCTACTGTGCATTACACCGAGGGTCAATTGGTACGCAAGGGCGAGCCGCTGGTTGACATCGACTCGCGTCCCTACCGCGCAACTCTCTTGCAGGCGCAAGGTGCGCTGGAGCGAGACCAGAACGTGCTGGCCCAGGCACAGATGGACCTTGATCGCTACCGGGCCGCATGGGCGCGTAACGCGATACAAAAGCAATTATTGGACGACCAGGAAAAACTCGTCCTGCAGGACGAGGGCACAGTGAAGAACGATCAGGGAACGGTGCAATATGACCAGATTCAGGTCGAGTTCTGCCATATCACCGCTCCCATCGCCGGCCGCGTAGGTTTACGGTTGGTGGACCCGGGCAACGTGGTGCAGTCTGCCGGAACTGTGATCCTGGCAGTCATTACGCAACTGGAACCCATCACTGTAATTTTCACGATACCGGAAGATAGTCTGGGTCCCGTTGCGGCGCGATTGCGCAAGAAGGCTAAGCTCACCGTCGATGCCTTCGATCGCACCGGGCAGACAAAGATTGCAAGCGGAACACTGTTGACGCTCGACAATCAGATCGACACTACGACCGGAACGGTAAAAGCACGATCCGTCTTCGACAACAAGAATGACGCGCTCTTCCCCAACCAGTTCGTGAACACGCGGTTGCTGGTGAACACGTTGCAGGGCGTGACGCTGATTCCAGCATCCGCCATTCAGCAAAATGGCCAGGCATCGTTCGTGTATGTGATTCAAGACAACGTCGCTCACATGCGCAGCGTAAAGCCGGGAGTTACAGATGGCGGCGTAACGCAGGTGGATGGCATCAATCCTGGGGACGTCGTTGCCAATAGCAGCTTTGACAAGTTACAGGACAACACCGCGGTCGCCGCTTCGAGCAAGCCTGGCGCAGCCGCCAGCACCGGGAGCAGCGCCAAGTGAGTCCATCTCGTCCGTTTATCTTGCGGCCGGTTGCGACCTCTCTGCTGATGGCTGCAATCCTTTTGGTCGGCATCGTTGGCTATACCCAACTGCCGGTTTCTGCACTGCCCGAAGTCGACTATCCGACGATTCAGGTACTCACGTTTTATCCCGGAGCAAGCCCAACCGTGATGGCAACCACGGTGACCGCGCCCCTGGAGCGTCAATTCGGCGAACTGCAGGGCCTGAGCCAGATGACCTCCACCAGTTCTGGAGGCACTTCCGTCATCGTGCTGCAGTTCAACCTTACGCTGAATATCGATGTGGCTGAGGAAGAAGTACAGTCCGCCATAAACGCGTCGCAAAGCCTCTTGCCCTCGATTCTGCCGGCGCCCCCAACCTACAGTAAGACCAACCCGGCCGATGCCCCTGTGCTCACCCTGGCCATCACCTCAAGTTCCATGCCGCTTTCTCAGGTCGAGGATCTTGTGGACACGCGCCTTGCGCCCAAGATTTCACAGCTCAACGGCGTCGGTCTGGTAACCATCAGCGGCGGACAAAAGCCTGCGGTCCGCATTCAAGCCAACCCTTCAGCTCTGTCATCCTATGGCATCAACATGGAAGACCTGCGCACGGCCTTGACCGATGCCAGTGTAAATGCCGCCAAAGGGAACTTCGATGGACCGAGCCAGGATTACCAGATCGACGCCAACGATCAACTGGTCACCAGCGACGACTATCAGAAGGTTGTAGTCGCCTACCGCAACGGTGCGCCGGTGATGCTGACCGACGTAGCGCAAATTGTGAATGGGGTGGAGAACAATAATCAGGCTGCCTGGATGAATCAGACCCCGGCGGTCATTCTCAACGTGCAGCGCCAGCCGGGGGCCAACACGATCAGCGTGGTCAAGAGCATCAAGCAGTTATTGCCGCAGCTTACGAACAGCCTGCCCAAGGGCATCCAGGTGACCACGCTTACCGACCTCACAACCGCCATCGAAGCATCGGTTTCCGACGTTGAGTTCGAATTGCTGCTCACGGTCGGCCTGGTCGTGCTGGTCATCTTTCTCTTCCTGCGGAGTCTCTACGCCACGATTATCCCCAGCGTGGCAGTGCCGCTCTCGCTGATCGGCACTTTCGCGGCGATGTATATCCTGGGTTACAGTCTGGATAACTTATCTCTGATGGCGCTGACCATCTCCACCGGCTTCGTGGTGGACGATGCCATCGTGATGATCGAAAACATTGCGCGCTACATCGAGGACGGCGATCCTCCCATGGAAGCGGCGCTCAAGGGTGCGGAGCAAATTGGTTTTACGATTCTCTCGCTAACCGTATCGCTCATCGCCGTATTGATTCCGCTTTTATTCATGGGCGACGTCGTGGGCCGCCTGTTCCGCGAGTTCGCCGTGACCCTTGCCGTCACCATCATCGTTTCGGCCGTAGTCTCGCTTACGCTCACGCCGATGATGAGCGCGCGAATTTTACGACATCAGCCGAAGGAGCAGCAGGGGCGCATCTATCAAGCCTCGGAACGTGCATTCGACGGGATGATTGCCTTCTATGGGCAAACGCTGAAGTTTGTCCTGCGATACCAGACGATTACGCTATTGGTCGCGTTGACTACGCTGCTGCTTACGATTTTCCTTTACATCATTATTCCCAAAGGATTCTTTCCGGTGCAGGATACCGGCGTCATCCAGGGTATTTCGCAGGCGCCGCCATCAATTGGCTCCAAGGCCATGGCGGAGAAGCAGCAGGAACTGGCAAAGGTAATTCTGGCCGATCCGGCCGTCCAAAGCCTCTCCTCGTTTATCGGCGCAGACGGAACCAATACCACGATCAACAGCGGTCGAATGTCGATCAATCTAAAGCCGCTCGACCAGCGCAAGATGAGTGCTTCCGACGTAATCCGGCGACTCAACTCAAGCCTGGCCCAGGTTCAAGGCATACAGCTGTTTATGCAGCCGGTACAGGACATTTCGGTGGACGATCGAGTGAGCCGAACGCAATACCAGTACACGCTCGAAGACCCCGATGCGAATGAACTGAATGACTGGACCAACCGCTTCGTCGGCCGGCTGAAGCAGCTGCCGGAGCTGGAAGATGTCGCCACCGATCAGCAACCGGGCGGCCTTGCTGTATCTCTGGTGATTGACCGGGTTACCGCGTCGCGATTTGGCATCGCGCCGACAACCATCGATAACACTCTGTACGACGCCTTCGGCCAGCGGGAGATTAACACGATGTATACCCAGGTCAACCAGTACCATGTGGTTCTCGAGAGTCAGCCGCAGTTTCAACTGGATCCCAACAAGCTCAACCATCTTTACATCCAGTCCAATGCGTCGGCGGACGCGACCGGTGCCGGCGCCGCAACCTCATTCGCTTCTTCGGGAGCATCCGCCGCGGGGTCCAATGCGTTGACGTCTTCGGCCCTGTACACTCCATCGGCAAATACTCTTGTTCCTCCCACGAACGCGCTGTCCCCCAGCACATCTTCCACATCGAATAACGGGGCCAACTCTGCCGGCGCCACCAGTTCAACCATGAGCAGCGCCGTGCCGCTGAGCGCTTTCTCCCACTTCGAGAACACGACCGAAGCGCTAGCCATTACCCACCAGGGTCAGTTTCCGGCTATTACCGTGTCGTTCAATCTCGCGCCGAACGCCGCGTTGGGCGAGGCCATCACGGCAGTGGACAAAGTGCAGAAGGACATGCACATGCCTCCCAGCCTCCAGGCCGGCTTTCAAGGCACCGCGGCGTCGTTCACCAATTCGCTCTCCAACGAGCCTTTACTCATTCTTGCGGCGCTGGTCACGGTGTACATCGTACTTGGGGTTTTGTACGAGAGTTTTATCCATCCCATCACGATTCTCTCCACGCTCCCGTCGGCTGGTGTTGGCGCTTTCCTCGCGTTGATTCTCTTTCACCAGGATTTGAGCGTGGTAGCGATCATCGGTATCGTTCTGCTGATCGGTATCGTTAAGAAGAACGGCATCATGATGGTCGACTTCGCGCTGGAAGGCGAGCGGAAGCACGGAAAGAATGCAACTGATGCAATTTACGAGGCCTGCCTGCTCCGTTTCCGCCCCATTATGATGACCACCATGGCCGCTCTGCTGGCTGGGCTGCCGCTGGCGCTCGGGAGTGGTTTCGGTTCCGAGTTGCGCCGGCCGCTGGGCATCGCCATGGTCGGCGGACTGTTGCTGAGCCAGGCGCTCACGCTGTACACCACGCCCGTCATCTACATTTTCTTCGATAATCTGGCACACCGCTTTACCCCCAAATCGAACCGGGTCGAAACCGGAGAGGCAGAACAGGCAGGGCCCGCATGAACATCTCCGCACCCTTCATTCTCCGGCCAGTGGCGACCACGCTGCTCACGGTGGGGATTGCCCTTGCCGGGGCGATTGCGTTTGAAGTGTTGCCGGTGGCGCCCCTGCCGGAGGTCGACTTTCCGACGATTTCAATCAGTGCGAGTTTGCCGGGAGGCAGCGCCGACATTATGGCATCGTCCGTCGCCACTCCTTTGGAGCGGCAACTCGGTCATATTGCAGGTGTGACCGAGATGACCTCCGCCAGCACGCTCGGCAGCACCTCGATCACCATTCAGTTTGACCTCAGCCGCGACATTGATGGCGCGGCGCGCGATGTGGAGTCGGCCATCAATGCCGCGCGCACCTATCTGCCCACCAACCTGCCGGGCAATCCAACCTATCGCAAGGTCAATCCCGCCGATGCGCCGATCATGATCCTCGGCCTAACCTCCGACAAATTCGGCCCCGCTAAACTGTATGACGAAGCTTCCACCGTCGTCGAGCAGAAGTTGTCGCAGATACAGGGCGTAGGGCAGGTCGTTGTCGGAGGTGGCGCGTTGCCGTCCGTGCGTGTGGACGCAAATCCCACACAATTGGCCAGCTATGGACTTACTCTCGCGAACTTGCAGTCGGTGCTGAGCCTGCAGAACGCTGACCTGGCCAAAGGCCAGATCACTGACGGCGATGTGACTGCGGACATTCTCGCGAACGACCAGATTTCGCTCGCCGAGGACTACAAGCCGCTCGTCGTTGGGTATAACAACGGCGCGGCCGTCCATCTGTCCGACGTCGCGCAGGTGACGGACTCGGTGGCTAACGTCCGCGCCGCTGGCTATTTGAACGGCAAGCGCGCAGTTACGGTCATCATCTTCCGCCAGCCCGGTGCCAATATTATTGACACGGTCGACGCCATACGTGCCCAACTTCCGTTCATCCAGGCAACCATTCCGCTCGGCATCGAGACCACCATCGTTCTGGATCGCACCACAACGATCCGCGCCTCGGTCAGTGACGTCGAGCGGACGCTGCTCATTTCCATCGGCTTGGTCATCATCGTGGTGTTTGTCTTTCTGCGCAATGGCCGCGCCACTCTGATTCCCGCCGTTGCGGTGCCGGTCTCGCTGGTTGGTACGTTCGCAGTGATGTATCTGTTCGGATACAGCATTGACAACCTCTCGCTGATGGCCATGACCATTGCAACCGGATTTGTGGTCGATGATGCCATCGTTGTGATGGAGAATATCGCACGCCACCTGGAGGGCGGCATGAAGCCCTTTGCCGCGGCTTTGAAGGGCGCGGAAGAAATCGGCTTTACGGTTTTCACCATCAGCGTTTCGCTGATTGCCGTCTTTATTCCTCTGCTGATGATGGGCGGAATTGTTGGCCGTCTCTTCCGTGAGTTTGCCGTCACTCTTTCGACGGCCGTCTTCGTGTCGATGCTCATTTCGCTGACCACGACACCAATGATGTGCGCCTACCTCTTGAAGGACGAGCGCACAGGAAGACATGGCCGCCTCTACATGGCCAGCGAAAAATTCTTCGACGGCATGCTGTCGTTGTATCGCGGCAGCCTGCACTGGGTGCTTGCCCATCCGGCCCTCACCCTCGTCGTACTGTTCATCACCATTGCGCTCAATGTGGTGCTGATCGTCAAGATACCCAAAGGCTTTTTCCCGGTGGAGGACACGGGAGCGATCACCGGTGCAGTACGCGGGCCCCAGGATTCATCCTTCCCGTCGATGGACAGCTCCATTCGGCAGATCGGTGAGGTAATCAAGAAGGATCCTGCCGTCGCCAATGTGATTGCGTTTACCGGCGGCAGCGGGGCTACAAATACCGGCTCCCTCTACGTCGCCCTCAAGCCGCTGGCGGAGCGTAAGGTGAGCGCCACGCAGATCATCAACCGCCTGCGGCCGCAAATGAACCGTCTGCCGGTCGCTTCCGCGTTTCTCCAATCCGTGCAAGATCTGCGCATCGGCGGCCGCTCCAGTAATGCCATGTACCAGTACACGCTCCAATCCGACAATGAGCAGGATCTTTCCAAGTGGGCGCCGATCATACTGAATGAGATGATGCACCTGCACGGCCTGCAGGACGTGAGTTCAGACCAGCAGAATGGCGGTCTTGATGAGGTGATGAACTACGATCGCGTCACTGCGGCAAAGCTCGGCATAACCGCACAGTCGCTGGACTCGACCTTGTACGGCGCATTCGGCCAGTCGGAAGTATCCATTATCTACACGCAGTTGAATCAGTACTACGTGGTGCTGGAGGTTGCTCCTCAGTTTTGGCAAAGCCCGGAAGGCTTGAAAGACATCTACCTCGCAACGTCCAGCGGCGGAAACATTCCCTTGAACACCGTAGCCAACGGCCAAGCCAACACGACCCCCCTGGCCGTCAACCATACGGGTTTATTCCCCTCGGTCACCGTGTCTTTTAATTTGGCGCCGAGCATGTCTTTGAGTGATGCCACATTGAGTATCAGCCAGATGCAAAAGCGGCTTGGCACGCCCTCCACGCTGCAAGGTTTTTATGCCGGCACGCTGCAGGCCTACCAGCAATCTCTGAGCACCGAACCGATACTGGTAGTGACGGCGCTGCTGGCGGTATACATCGTCCTTGGTATCCTGTATGAAAGTCTGGTACATCCGCTGACCATCATCTCCACTTTGCCTTCGGCAAGCGTGGGTGCGATGCTGGCATTGCTGATCTTCAAACAGGATCTGAACGTGATCTCCATCATTGGAATTGTGCTGCTGATCGGAATCGTAAAAAAGAACGCCATCATGATGATCGACTTCGCTCTCCAGGCCGAGCGCCAGGAGGGCAAGAAGCCGCTCGACTCGATTTTTGAAGCGTGCATGTTGCGCTTCCGTCCGATCCTGATGACCACGATGGCCGCGCTATTGGGTGCTCTGCCGCTGGCGCTCGGGTCCGGCACGGGGTTTGAACTCCGGCGTCCCCTTGGTATTACGATTGTGGGAGGGCTCATCCTGAGTCAGTTGCTCACGCTCTATACGACACCGGTCGTTTATTTGGCCTTCGACCGATTGCGCCTGCGAATGGCGGGGAAAGAGCACGATACCGTGCCAGGGCTCGGCAGCCCCGCTGGTACGACGGACTGAGATGATGAATGGATGTTGTTCCAGGTAGAAACGCTATGATTATGACTATTTTCCAGCGAAGATTGACGAGCAGAAAACTCCGGCTGGGTACGGCTGCGATCTTGCTGCCGATGTTATCGGGTTGCGTGGTCGGACCGAAGTATCACCCGCCCACGCCGCAGGCGCCTGCCGCGGTCTATAAAGAATCACCCACGCAGTTCAAGGAAACTGGAGACTGGACGGTGGCACAGCCGGCGGATGCCAAACTGCGTGGTAAATGGTGGGAGATCTTCAACGACGCTGAATTGAACGTCCTCGAAGAGCAGCTGGACATCAACAACCAGAACATCAAGCAGTACTTCGAAAACTTTATGGAAGCGCGCGCGATCGTGCGCGAAGCCCGTTCGCAATATTTTCCAACGTTAACCGCTACACCCTCGGTCACCCACTCGCGGGCCTCGGCGAATGTGGTCACAGCCAGTACGAGCAGCACGGGCACCACCACCACGACTACTCCGCAGTTGCAAAGCACGCTCTATTCCCTGCCGCTCGAAGCTTCCTGGGAGCCCGACCTTTGGGGCAAGGTCCGCAATACCGTGCGCCAAGCCCAGTACGCTGCCCAAGTCAGTGCGGCCGATCTCGAGAACGAACGGCTAACCGAGGAGGCCAGCTTGGCCGAATATTTTTTCGAGATTCGCGGCCAGGACCAGTTGCAAAAAATCTTTGATGAGACCGTGGAAGCGGACCAGAAAGCGTACGACTTGACCCGCGCGCTGTATGAAGCGGGCATCGACGACCAGATTTCTGTGGTCGAAGCCGAAACCACGCTGCGTAGCGCCCAGGCCGGCGCAACCAACGTCGGAGTGGCACGCGCACAATATGAGCACGCGATCGCCGTACTTATCGGCAAGACGGCCACAACTTTCTCCATTCCGGTTAAGCCGATGACCGTTGCTCCGCCCCCGATTCCGGTGGGCGTACCCTCGGAACTGCTGGAGCGCCGGCCGGATGTGGCCGCCGCGGAACGCACCATGGCCGAAGCCAACGCGGCGATCGGCATCGCATATGCCGCGTACTATCCGAATCTGACTTTGACCGCGGAAGGCGGCTTTGAGAGTTCCGCCTTCAAGAATTGGCTATCCTGGCCGAGCCGCTTCTGGTCCATCGGCGCGTCGATCCCGGAAACCATCTTCGACGCCGGCCTGCGCCGCGCGACCGTTCAACAATATGTAGCCACCTACAATGCGGATCTGGCCAGCTACCGCCAGACCGTACTTGCCGCTTTTCAAAACGTAGAAGATTCCCTTGCGGAGGTCCGCATCCTCTCCAAAGAGATCGAGCAGGAGCAGCAGGCTGTTAGTTCCGCTCAAACCTATCTCAAGCTCGAACAGGGCCGCTATGATACCGGTATCGATCCCTACCTCGACGTGCTGATCGCCCAGACCACAGTGCTGGTGGACCAGCAGACTCTGAACGCTCTTCAGGTCCAGCAGATGGCCTCGGCTGTGGCGCTGGTGGAGGCTCTGGGCGGCGGCTGGGATCGTTCGCAATTGCCCGGCACACAGCAGGTGACGCAGAAACCGGCTAAGTCGGAGACGGTGATCGAACAGCAGTAAGAATCAGTAGATCGGCCAGCAACCCCCGTTCGAAATTGACCAGATCATGCACGTTCCTGATGGTTACCTCAGTCCGTCGACCTGTGCGACCCTCTATGTGTGCGCGGCGTCTGGCTGGTATGCGGCGTTGAGGCGTATTAAGCGGCTTCTGGCCACCCGCGCCATCCCGCTGATCTCGGTGTTCGCAGCCTTCTCCTTTGTCGTCATGATGTTCAACGTTCCACTGCCGGGCGGAACCACAGGTCACGCAGTTGGCGTTGGCGTCGCCGCGATCGTGCTCGGCCCCTGGGGTTCGATTCTCGCCATCTCGATCGCGATCGCGATTCAGGCGCTGTTCTTCGGCGACGGAGGAATCACCACACTGGGAGCGAACTGCTTCAACATGGCAATCGTCGGATCGTTCACAGCCTTCGCCACGTACCGAATGGTTGCAGCAAACTCGAATCTGAATTCCCGCCAGAGAGTGATTGCGGCAGCAATTGCCGGCTATGTTGCCATCAACGCCTCGGCCCTGGTTACGGCAGTTGAGCTCGGCATTCAGCCCATGCTCTTTCATGACGCCAGCGGAACACCGCTCTACGCGCCGTATCCGTTGCATGTGGCTATTCCAGCAATGATGATTGGACACCTAACGTTTGCAGGGCTGGCTGAAGCGGTGATATGTGCGGGGATGGTGTCTTATCTTCAGCGGGCTGATTTGGGTCTATTACGAGGAGTAAGCGGTTTGGCGCAGACGCCAGCTCCGATCGTCACTGGCGCGGGCGCGGAACGTTTCCCAAGACGACTATGGGTCGCGGTAGCTTTGCTAATGTTATTCACGCCGCTTGGCATCCTCGCGGCGGGCACTGCCTGGAGTGAATGGTCTTCCGCCGATCTGACGGATCCTCACACGCGGGAGCAAATCGGAACTGCAACGGGGAACCATGCGCTCCCGCCTTCCGTTCCTGTCGAACTCCAAAAGTTATCGAACTTGTGGACCGCCCCGTTTCCCGGCTATGCTCCCAAGTTCATCAAGAATCCGGCATTTGGCTATTTGCTCTCTGCAATGTTTGGCGTGGGCATACTTGTCTTGGCGTCGCAGCTCGCGAGATTGGTCGCCAGCAAACGGGCCGCGAGGAACCTCGGGTCATGAGCCGGCACACTTTCCTCGAATCGACGCTGCAAGGCTTCGCCCGGGCCCTGGCGAAAGCTCTGCAATCGGAACATGGCGCAACTCAACCGGGATTACTGCAGCAACTTGATCCCCGCGTTCGGGTCATCGGAATCTTTGCTCTCGTCATTTCGATGATTCTGTGCCGGCGCATCGAGGCTATCGCGGCCATCTTCGTCATCGCTGTTGCGCTCGCAGTCGCTTCCAGGGTGAGCCTCGGGTCGCTCGCGAAACGAGTCTGGCTTGTGGTTCTCGGTTTCTCGGGAGTAATCGCACTGCCCGCATTGTTTCTTACTCCCGGAGAACCACTCTTCACCGCGCCGGGATTGCACCTTTCTATCTCCGCGCAAGGCTTGCGAACGGCAGAGTTGCTGATCCTGCGGGCGGAAACGGCGGCCACACTCACAACGGTGCTAGTGCTGTCGACCGCCTGGACTCACATCTTGAAAGCGCTCCGTTCGCTGCATATCCCCGCTGAGATTGTCACCATGCTGGCCATGACGCATCGCTACGTGTTCCTGCTGATCGAGACGGCCAACCAGATGTTCGAATCGAGGCAAAGCCGAACGGTGGGTATACTGAGCGGTTCTGAACAACGCAACATGACAGCCCGTACCGCCGGGGTGCTGCTAAGCAAGAGCATCGAACTCAGCCACGAGCTATACCTGGCGATGTTGTCCCGTGGCTTTCGAGGAGAAGTTCGTCTCTTAACCGACTTCCACCTGAGACCCCGCGATTACGTCGGACTTACTGGCTTCTTCTTTACCGGTTGCTTTGCCGCATGGATGGGGAGGTAAGCAAAGGTTGCCTTCAACATTCGAAGTGCAAGATATCAGCTTCTCGTACGACGCAATTCCGGCGATCCGCGGGCTCACGCTGCGCATAGAAGAGGGTGACCGGATTGCATTGCTGGGAGCCAACGGCTCCGGCAAGTCCACCTTGTTGCGAATTCTAGATGCGCTTTATTTTCCATCGACAGGCTCTGTCACATTCAAAGGGGATGCGCTCACTCAAGAGCACTTGCAGGACGACCAATTCTCTCTGAACTTCCGCCGGCGCGTCGCGCTCGTTTTTCAAAACCCTGATGTCCAACTGTTCAATCCCACTGTATTCGACGAAGTCGCCTACGGTCCCTTGCAGATGGGATGGAGCAAGGAAGACGTGATACGGCGAGTGGAGGAGACGATCGAGTTCATGACAATTTCACCCTTGAGAGACCGCCCACCCTACCGGCTCTCCGGAGGTGAGAAAAAGAGGGTTGCCTTAGCTTCAGTCCTCGTCCTTGATCCCGAAGTCTTGCTGCTCGACGAGCCGACAGCCACCCTCGATCCAAAAAGTCAGAGCCAGGTCATAGACCTCATTCAACAATGGAAGGGCACGGCGAAGACCGTTATCACGGCGACTCATCAGTTGGAGATCGTCGAAGACATTGCCGATCGAGTTTTGGTGCTTGAGGCAGGCAGAGTGATCGCTGAAGGGACGCCAACGGAAATTCTGTCTAACGCCGATTTACTTTTGCGAGCGAACCTTATTCACGCCCACCGACATTCTCACGGCGGCGCAGTGCACTCCCATCCGCACTCGCACGGGTATTCTCACCATGAACACGAGCACTGAGCGCGTCTACGCGCGCATCAAGTGCTCCGTAAGCGCTAGGGTGCCGCACCCAGCCCAAACCTATACGTAAGAGTCACGCTGGCATAGGAAGGTATGCGCACTCCGACGACCTCCTGGATCTCGGAGGGATAGAAGTTCTCCGTGGTCTGGCCGGTGTAGCCGCTCGCGATAAGGAAATTAACGCCGCCGGTTAGACGCCCATCCATAAAAGGCCGCAGCATCGCACCACGAAACTCCTTCACCGGAGTTCCTGTGCATTCGGCATTCAGGTTTGCAGGGTTGCAGCCCGTGCCTAAGGGCTTCGTGCCCACAAATTCGAATTCTCCTCGTGCTTGCAAATGAAACGGAAGTCTCTGCATCGTCCCCAATAAATCAAAGATAGTCCGCGGCGCTTCGGGCGTGGGCTGTCCCGACTCAAGGTCTCGTGCGTCCGCCTTGGAAAAAGTTGCCAGCAGCGATCCTTGACTGAAATTCCGGCGCACCGACATAGTCATAAATCGAAGGCGGCTGGGTCCCTCGTTAAACTGAAGGCCGGTATCAGGATCGATCTTAGCCAGCTCAGCGCTGCTGGTCACGTGGCCGAGAGTAAGCCGCAGATCCGTTTTATGGATGGCCTTGCTGGCCACGATCTGATATGAATGCGCCGTGGCCACCGGAGTACCCACGGTAGTCCCAGTGCCGATCCGGGGATCTTCGGTGAAGAAAGCCTGGCCGAAACTAAGAGCAAGCAAGGGGACGTACCACGACTCCTTGGGGAGAAATGAAACCGTGATCTTTGGTGAGTTCACCCCCACCCATTTTTGAAAAGAATTCTGCGGCACGATCAAATCGTCGTTATCAATATTGATTTGATCGCGACGCCAGCCGAGATAGTAGCGAAAGTAGCGGCCCAGACCTCCATCCGCCGCAATGTACGGCGTGTACGATCCTATGGTCACGTTGTTTCCGTCCACTGGATTGAAGGGGCCGTAATAGCTAGGTTCGCTGGGATTAAAGAAATTATAGTGGTCGAGATCGTCGCGCCGTGGCGCTTCGCGCTCATAGTCGAAGCCAGCCAATACGGACAGGTAGTCGGCAATCTTGTTCACATAGTTCGCGTTGCCCCCGGCGACAGTTCGGAATTCGCTTTGCCGGATGAGGCCCTGTCCAAAATCTGAAAACAACGAGAGATTGTAGCTGCGAAAGAAACCGGAGAGTTGTAGTTGCTGATCTCCACTGAGTTGCCAGATGTCGTTCAAAGCTATAAGCGCAGTATGAGTCTGGTCCTTCTGACGCGGATCGATGGTATCGCCGTAGTTCGGAAAGTTGTTGTCGTATTGATTTTCGGCAAAAATCGGAACAAGCCCCGGAACATAGGAAAAACCGTAATACCCAATGCCAACCAGCGTGATCCGGTGCTGGTCCAGGTAAAACGATCGCTTGCCATTAAATTTGTACTGTTGCCGATGCTCCAACCGATCCAAGAACCCGTTGCCATAGGAGGCTGCGAAGGCCATCCATGATTCGGGGGTAGGACTCAATCCCGCGATCACGTCGATATCCCGATAATCTCCGGTAAGGGCGATGAATGGAGCAAGGCGAGAACGGAGTCCGTAAGTCGCCGCAAGATTCACCGAATGATTTCCTTCTCGGACGTTGAATGCTCCGCCATCCACCCGAACGCTCTCCAGAATCTCGGGGATAAATATGTTCGGATCGGAGTAGCCATTGCCGTGAGCATTGGCCGACAAGTTATTGGGTACGAGGTAGCTGCCCACCGCGATGTATTGCGCTATCGGTTCACCGTGATCGCCTGCCACGCCCGGCGCAAAGTATTGCGGGGCCTTGATACCGCTTGAAGCGGTTTCCATGGGATACCCGGGAATCGACACCGGCGCACCTGGCCGACCCGGATTCGCATCGAGCATGTCCTGACGGACAAAAACCTTCTCGCCCGGGTCTGGAGACAAAACGTCCGACTCGTTTACTTCCGCAATCACGGTGAGGTTTTCGATGCGCGATGCAAGTGGACCCACGCTTATTGCTATCTCGGGATTGCCATTGGGACGGATGCTAATCGGGTGGCTCACCGACCGAAATCCTGGAGCATCAACCTTGATAACGAAGTCGCCAGCCGAACTGCTTTTCAACACAAATTGCCCATCGGCTCCGGACTTGGCCTGTGCGAGAACCTGATCGTGGCCGACGAGTTGGATCGACACGTCGGGAAGAGTATTCCCTTGCGGATCCAGGACACGGCCTTTCAGGGCGATCTCCTGCGCAAACATGGCGCAGGGCAAGAGCAGCAGCGAGAGGAAGACAACCTTGATCCCGGACATCTTTCGTGGCGTTTATACTGTACAGGAATCCCAGTTTCAGACTACCGTTGCAAATCGCCCAGTCGTCAAACGCGGTCGCGAGCAAGCACAAAGCTTTATTCTACGTACCCAGACCGTTTCCTGGCGGCATCGTCCTGGGCAAAGTGACCTTCACCGCGCAGCCTCTCTTTCCCACACGGTTTCCCAGCTCAACAGACCCACCGTGAGCCTCGCAGATCTGGCGCGAGAGTATGAGTCCGATACCGCTTCCTCCTGGTTTTGTCGTGTAAAAGGGAACGAATACGTTGCTCGGATTCATGAGTCCAGGACCGTTGTCCTCAATGGTGAGAACCAGGTCTTTGTCGGCCAGTTGCCAAGTCAGGACGATTTGAGGCTCCGATTGGCTGGCGTATAAGTTCGTCGATCCGTTCGAATTTTCCCTAGCGTTTGACGGCTCCAGAGCAGCTTCCGCCGCGTTGCGCAGCAGGTTAATGAGCATTTGTTCGAGCTGGTCGGGGTCGGCCATCAAGGTAATATCAGGACCGGGGATTACAGTAACATCGACCCGAGTCTCTACCGCCGCGACACGCTTCGCCAGGGTTGACACTGAACATTGCTGCAAAACAGGCGGCGGCATTTGCGCTAACTGACGATAGGCCTGCAAAAAGCGATTGAGTGAGGCGGCACGAGTTTCGATGATGCTCAGGCCACGTTCGAAGTCCTGCCTTTGGTCGGCATCAAGACTCGTGGCCGGAAGCCGCGCACTAAGGCTCCCAGCGATCGATTTGATGGGAGCCAGTGAGTTGTTCAATTCGTGACCCATGACTCGGATCAGGCGTTGCCATGCCCGTCGTTCCTCTTCCCGCAAAGGACGGCTCACGTCGGACAAAACGACGAGAGTATGCGGTACTCCCTCCTGCCGGAACGAACTTCTTCGCACGAACCAGCGGGCCTCACCGCCGAAACCCAGCGGGACCAGAGTCTCGTTTTCACAGGACAGCGCGTTCTGCAGCGCCAGATCGGAGGCCGTCTTCCCAAGCAATTGCGCGGAGGACTGTTGCAGAAGTTTTTCCCCGGCCGAGTTAACCAGACGCAACGCAGTTGTTGGATCAAACGCAAAGATGGGAATGTCCACCTCTCCCACGACACGCTGCAGCAAGGCTGTCGCTTCGGCGGCTCCGGTGTGGTGCTGAGCCAGCAGGTCGGCCAGCGCGTTCACTTCGACCGAGAGCTCACCCAGAGCATCACTGGGAACCGCCAACCGAGCCCGAAAAGAGTAGTCCTCCTCGCGCAGGGCTCCCACCACATTGGCCAAGGTTTGCAAAGGGCGGACGATAAGATCGTGCAGAGCGGTACCGATCAACAGACAAGCGAGCACCTCCACTCCCAGCACAACCAGCTTCCACGCAATCGACCAGGGTTGCAGCCAGATGAGAATGCCGCTGACCAGAAGTCCGGGCACTGCCAGGAGCACTGAGAAGCGCGCTACGCGGCGCTCGAAAGGCGCTCGTCGCGGTTTCCGTAATTTGCGTTTGCATGATTCGCTTACATCTGGGCTAGAGCCCATACTTTTCCATCCGCCGGTACAGGGCGCCGCGGCTCAGGCCAAGCGCTTCCGCCGCCTGACTCACGTTGCCCTGAAAGCGCTGCAGCGCTTTGCGAATCAGAATAGTCTCAACCGATTCAAGACTCAATTCTTCTAAGTTCTGGGCCTGTGGGCGCGACACCCCCAAGCCGAGATCGGCTGGCAGGATCTGACCTGAGCGGCACATCAGGACAGCCCGCTCCAGGGTGTGTTCTAACTCCCGCACATTACCAGGCCAGGAGTACTGCATCAAAGCCTGCAGTGCCGAAGGATCCAGGCCAAGCACTTGCCTGCGATAGCGCGCCGCATAGTTCGATAGAAAATGCACGGCAAGCGCCGCAATGTCTTCTCTGCGCTCGCGCAATGGAGGCAAGTGGATCTCGACCGTATTCAGCCGGAACAGAAGATCCTCGCGGAATTGGCCGGTTTGGCACGCGCCAGGAAGATCCGTATTAGTGGCCGAGATCAGGCGGACATCGATATTCTTGCTCCGGGACGAACCTACGCGCTCGATCTCTCCGGACTCGACCACGCGCAACAGCTTGGCCTGCTGGCGTAGCGGCAGGTTACCGATTTCGTCCAGGAAAAGCGTTCCACCGTCGGCCAATTCAAAGCGTCCGATGCGATCGGTGCGCGCGTCGGTAAACGCGCCCTTCACATGGCCGAACAACTCGCTCTCGAACACTCCCTCCGCCAAGCCACCGGTATTCACCGCAATCAGCGGACGCGAAGCCCGCAGCGACAAAGCATGGATAGTGTGAGCGACAACTTCTTTTCCCGTGCCGTGCTCGCCGGTAATCAACACGTTGGCATCAGACGGAGCAATGCGCGTGATGGCTTCGAGCACCGGCGACATTGAGGGTGCAGTCGCGATGAACTCACACCGCCCCTGAGCGCTAAGCAGCCGGTTTTCCGCAGCTAATCGTTCCGCCTGCTGCAATGCGCGATGCAGTTCCACCTGCGTGCGCAGGATGGAAAGCAGACGCTCGTTTTCCCAAGGCTTCTGGATGAAATCGCGCGCCCCGCGCCGCATGGCCTCGACCGCAAGATCCACGTTGCCCCAGGCCGTCATCACGATAACCGGAAGAGTGCCGTCGAGCGCAACCATTTCGGAAAGCAGGTCGAGCCCTTCCCTTCCGGAGGTAGTGTCGCGAGCGTAGTTAAGATCGATCAGCGCCGCGTCGTAAGTGGCGTTGGTCAAGACCTCTCGGGCCAGCTCCGGAGACCGCACCACGTCCACTTTGTACCCCTGGGGCCTAAGTAGCAGCTCGATAGCCTCAAGAATATGCTGTTGATCGTCGGCCGCCAATATCCGCGGAGGATTAAGATTCTTCGCGAGGACCGCCGGGCTGCTGACATCTGGCGGCTTGGCCGAGGTTGGCATGGCTTAGGGGCCTGGATTGCTGACGGCGCCTGCTATCGCATCCTGGATCTTGATTCCATTATGTTCCAAAGTGCTGCCCGTAGCACGATCAAGTTCCACTTTCGCTTTTTCGTAAACCGTCATGGCCGTGACCAGGTCGAGTTCAGCAACCGCGAGGTCGCGCTGCGCACTCATGGTCTGGTAGCTCGACCCCGCCCCGAGCGTTTGCTCTTTCTGCATGATTTCGAAGGTGCGTTGCGCCAGGTCTCGCGCCTTGCGGGCTGCATCGACGCGAGAAGCAGTTTGCTCGAGCGCGTACTGTGCGTTACGCACCTCAATGCGAATCTGCTTTCTCAATTGCTCCCGGCGCAGCTCGGCTTGCCGGTATTCCAGCTCGGAACGGTATTGGTCGGATTTGGCGACGCGGTTTCGGATTGGGATATTGAGATTCAATCCGATGTAGTAGTCAGGAGCTGTGTTGTTGAATGCGTTCTCCAGTGCTCCCGAGAAATCAGTGGGAACGGATGAAGAATTTATGGTCCCGGGGACGCTATAAACCGGATTTAGAGGCCCGGCCAATCCCGACGCTCCATAAAATCCTACCAGCGACAGCGACGGCAATAACGCGTTCCTCGCGGCCTTGTTGCTGATCTGGCGATTCACCAGATCGACATCGGATTCGGCAAGTTCGGGGCGATCATGCAGAGCCTCGGCGATGAGGTCTTGCACGGCCCGGCTCGCGGGCGCTTCCGTGGATTCCAGACGGTCCGTCGGAATCACCGGCATAGCTTCCAGCACAGGATCGTCCAGGCTTTTGGTCAGTGCGTTCTTAATCAGCAATTCCTGCAGTTGCAGCGTGGTTCGCGCCACGGTCAAATCCTGATCGCGCCTGGAAACCTCGGCTTCGGCGCGCATCACCTCCATTGCGGGGATGCTTTCCAGTTGGAGCTGTTTCTTTGCCGTATCGAAGGACTGCTGCGCGAAGGCCAACGATTGTTCACTTACCTGCGCCTGTTCATACGCATTCACCAAGTCCCAATAAATGTTCTCAATCTGCGTGACCGTGGTGATCACCTGATCTTTGAAGGCAATGTCAGATATCTTCCTGTTGTTATTTGCAATCCGGAGATAGCGAAGATTGGGACCGAAGCCGAACCCGGCCAGCAACTGCTGCTGGATGGTGACGCGGTACATCGACGTGAGCACGGGAGACAAGTTGAAGAAAGGACTATTCGTAGTCTGGCGGCTGTTGTTGAACTCCACAGAAAAGCTGGTGCCCGTCGCAAACGCCTGCGAATACGTAAGATTGGCTTGCCCGGTATTGAGCTGCAGCAAAGGCACGCCGTAAATCTGCAGATTGGCGAGAGGGCTGGTTTGATGCTCCGCTCCAATCGAGCCGGTAATGCTGGGATCGTAGGAGTTTACGACCGTCCCAGCACCCAATGTGGATTGAACCAAACCCGAGGCTCCAGCGCCGGCTCCGCCTGCGCCGCTCGTCGTACCTCCGGCGCCCGCGCCTGGAGCTCCCGCGCCAAAACCGCCGACGCCTCCTCCCGGAGTTCCCTGCACTACTCCCGTATTCACGCCGCGGAAGACACCTCCGGCCTTAGTGCGCAGAATGTCCATATTCGCAATTGGCAAATTATAGCGGGCTATCGCCAAGTCCAGGTTATTCTCCAAAGCCAGCCGAATCGCGTCTTTGAGCGACAATTGCAGCTTGCCGTCGCGCACCAACTGGCTCAGCATAGGAGAATTCGTCAGCGGCGGCTCAGATACTTCACTGGAGAAGTACGCGCTGAAAGGGTTGTGGGACTTCGGCATCTCGAAGGATACCGATGCGTTCGTCTGGGCTAGAGCCGCTGTAGTAACACCGATGACAAACCCGGCTGCGACCCAAGTCAAGCGTGCGCGGTGGCATCTCCGTCTCATTGCTTCACCGCCTCGTGCGGCTGCAGTCCAGGATGAGCTGTGTCGTTCACCAGCCAGCCATCGCGCAACTGAATCGTGCGCGAGCCGTAAGCCGCATTCGCCTCCGCATGTGTGACCTGGATGATCGTCATCCCGTGTTGGTTCAAGGTTCGGAAGAGCTCCATGATTTCCCTGGCTTGCGCGGAATGCAGATTGCCGGTGGGCTCATCGGCAAGCAGAAGCGCAGGTTTGTGGACCACGGCGCGCGCGATCCCCACCAATTGCTGTTGTCCGCCAGAAAGCTGGCTGGGAAACAGATCTTTCTTGGCGACAATCTGAAAGTGGTCGAGAGCGTCCGCAACGAGGCTCTGCCGCTGGCTGTGTGGAATGTCCTTATAGGAAAGCGGAAGGTCGATGTTCTCCCGCACCGTGAGATCGTCGAGCAAGTGATAGCTTTGAAAAACCATCCCGATGTTGCGTTTGGCCAGCTCTGCGCGCTGCTTGCGCTTCATTTCGTGGACGGCCTGCTCCCGAAGCCAGTATTCGCCTTGCCACTGGTCGTCGAGGAACGCAAGCACATTGAGCAGGGACGACTTCCCCGCCCCGGACGGCCCCATCACGGTGATGAACTCGCCTTCACGAATGTCGAGAGTAACGCGCCGCAGTACCCAGGTTTGTCCCGGGCCGGTCTTATAACTGCGGTCGATATTCTTCAGGTGGATCATTATTTTGCCGGTTTCATTTTCTTTGAAGCTTCTACTCGTAGCGCAGCGCCACCATGGGATCCACCTTGGCCGCCCGTCGCGCAGGAACATAGCTTGCCGCCGTAGCGAACCCAATTAGCAGCAACGCTGCCGCCAGGAAGGTAGCAGGGTCAGCAGGAGAGATCCCAAAGAGCAGTTGCGCTATGACTTGACGGAGGGTCCAGGCTCCTGCTAGTCCAGTGATCGCTCCAACCATGGCCATCCACAAGGCCTGCCTAATGACCATCCACAACACATCCGACCGTTCTGCGCCCAGGGCCATCCGCAAGCCGATTTCGTTTGTGCGCTGCGCAACCACATAAGAGACCACTCCATAAACACCGATTCCTGCCAGCACGACTCCGAACGTTGCAAACAATGCGAGTAGGCTGGTGGTATATCGGCGGTCTGCGGTCTGCCCCCGCATAATCTGATCCATGGTCGAAACTTCTGCGAACGGAAGATCGGCGTCCAAAGAGTGGAGCTGCATCCGAATCGGCGGAGCAAGTTGCATTGGATCCAGACTGGTGCGAACGATTAAGTACTTGAAACCGGCATTCAGCTCGGGCGTTTGGCGGAAGAGAGTGTTGATGTGCGGCAACGGGGACAGTGCCAGTCCGCGGTTCATGGAATTCGCGAGCACACCGATAATAGTGAATGGAGTGGTCGACGCACTGGAGGCGAGGATCGGATTGAAGCCCATGCGAATCCGCTTCCCAACCGCGTCCTCAGTTGGAAAGTATCGATCTGCGAATGCCTGATTTACCAACGCCACGGGCAGGCTGGTCTCGGTATCTGAATCCGAAAAGTTGCGCCCCCGAAGCAGAGGAATTCCAAGCGTATGAAGATAATGCGAGTCCGTAACATTGAATGCGGCAGAGGGCGTTTCTTCCAGTCGCGATACGGGCCGGCCTACGCTGGTGAAATTTTCCGTCCACTGATCGTCGAAGGGGTAGGCGGCACTGATCACTGCGTCCTGTACTCCCGGCAATTGGCGAACGCGCGCCACGTATTCGTCGCAAAAACGGGTGATGCTGCTGGGATTGGGGTATCTAACCGATGGCAGAAAAAAATGGGTTCTCAGCAAATGATCTACGCGAAAACCGAGCTGCTGATCCTGCAAGCGCACAAGACTCTGAATCAGAAGCCCGGTGCCAACTAATAGCATCACCGCGAGCGCCAACTCACCGGCAACAAATGCATGCCTCAGCCGGCTCTTGCCTCGTGCAGCGATGTTCGACCGTCCGCCCTCCTTGAATGCCTCTGACGGATTTACCCTCAGGCTGATCCAAGCAGGAAGGGTTCCGAAAACTAAGCTGCTCGCCACTGAAATTACGAATCCAAACGTGAGAACGCGAAGATCGAGTCTCACCTGAGCAAGCTGAGACAGTTGGGCGGGATGAATGCGAGCGATTAACGCGCAGGCGCCCCATGCCAGTGCGCAGCCGATAATTCCCCCGAACATCCCGAGCGTCAGATTTTCGGCCATGAATTGCCGAATCAGGGCAGATCGTTCCGCGCCCATTGCGACCCTTACCGCGATTTCTCGAGTGCGGCTGGAGTTTCTTGCCAATAACAAGTTCGCGACGTTCGAGCAGGCAATCAGAAGAATTAAGATTACCGCGCCCATCAGCAGCAGGATGACCGAGCGTAAAGCGGCGACCCGCTCTTCCCGTAGCGAATGAAGGACTACACCTACGCCGCGGTCCAGCGGATATTCGGCAGCGAGATTTCGTGCAATTCGCTGAAGGTCGGCACTCGCCTCCTGAATGCTGACCCCAGGTTTCAGCCGGCCGATCGCGCCCCAACCGCGCGAGCCACGTTCGCTTTCCTTCCATACTGTCTCACTAGCCGCAATATACGGCACGAATGGGCTCCACAGCTCGACCTTGCCCTGTGTCGCGTTGCCGAACAATTCGGGAACTTCGCCCGGCATTACGCCGATAATCGTGTAAGGCTCATCATTGATCCGAATGGTATTGCCAAGTATGGAAGGATCGCCATGAAACCGCGTGCGCCAGAAGTCATAACCGAGAATCGCCTCGAACTGATTTCCCCATCGATTCTCTTCATCCTTAAACAAACGCCCCAGCAAAGGCTTGATGCCCAGCACCGCGAAGTATTCCGCTGGGACCAGCCCTACCCGCATCTGCTCCGGCTCGATCGATCCGCTGCCGGTGCTGACATTCTTCGGCCAAATGTCATAGACGGCAACCTTCTCGAAAGTGTGGTTCTGGTCGGCAAAATCCCGAACGTCCATTGGAGACGGGCCGGGTAACACGCGGTCACCCTGGGTTGCTAAGATTCTGACTAAGCGGTCAGGATTGGGAAATGGTAATGGCTGTAGCAGGACAACATTTACCACTCCGAACATCGTCGTGCTTGCTCCAACGCCCAGAGCTAACGTCAGCGCGGCTACCGCAGTGAAGCCGGGGCTTTTGCGCAGTTGGCGCAGTGCGTAGCGACCGTCCTGGATTAGGCCGCTCATGCATGCACGTCCGCCATGAGCTTTTTCAGTTCTTCTTCCGCAACCACCTTGCCGTCAAACAGATGCACTTCCCGCTGGGCATGCTTGGCAAAGCGCGGGTCGTGGGTCACCATGCAGATTGTCGCTCCGTCGCGGTGCAAATTCTGCAGCAATTCCATGACGGCTTCGCCGTTGTGTGAATCGAGGTTTCCGGTTGGTTCGTCTGCCAGCAGAATCGAAGGATGTCCGGCAAGCGCGCGCGCCACTGCGACGCGCTGTTGTTGTCCTCCGCTGAGCTGCGACGGATAGTGACGCACGCGATGCGCCATGCCCACGCGTTCCAGGGATTCCATCACTCGTTTCTTGCGATCGGCCGACGGCATTTTCTGGCGGTAGGTCAGCGGCAGCTCTACATTCTCGTAAACCGTGAGATCGCCAATCAGATTGAAACTCTGAAAGATGAATCCTATCTCCTGGTTGCGGATGCGGGAGCGCTGCGCAAAATCCAGGTTCTCAACCGGTTGGTTGTTCAAGCGGTAGTTCCCGCCGGTTGGAGTATCCAGCAAACCAATAATCGAGAGCAGCGTCGATTTGCCGCAACCCGACGGGCCGGACATGGCCACGTACTCCCCTTTCCGAATGGCTAGATGAACCCCTGACAGTGCGTGGGTCTCCACTTCATCGGTGTAGAAGACTTTCGTCAGGTTCTCAATCTCGATTAGCGGTTGTCGTTCGTCAATCATGGTTTGCCTCGAATGTTTACCATTAATTTAGCCGGACACGGTCGGTGTTGTCGGATCGTGACATGTCGGACAGAATCACAGTGTCGCCTGCCTGCAAGCCTTCAAGAATCTGGATCGAATTCACCGAGGCGCGCCCAACTTTCACGGGAACACGGACCGCGCCTTTGCCGTCGGGATCGAGTTTGAACAGGCTGATCGTACTGCTTTCCTGACCGAACGCGGGACGGCCGACGTAAAGGACATCGTCGAGATGTTCCAGGTCGATGGTTCCGTCCACGCTCAAGTCGGGCCGAGCTCCTTTGGGGAGTTCCCCGGTGAGCGTCACATCTACGGTAACGGTGCCGTTCTGAACGGCCGGATCGACGCGCATCACGGTCCCGGCAACGGTTCCATTGTGCGTGTCCACCTGCGCCGGTTGTCCGATCTGCACATCCCGTGCCTGCGTCTCGGCGACCTTCAACTCTGCGATCAGATGGTTTGGCTGGACGACCTTCGCCAGCATCGTGCCCGGCAGCACATGTTGCCCCACCTGCAGCGGCAAGTCGACCAGAACCCCTTCGATTCCCGCGCGAACCTTCAGGGCGTCTAACTGCTTCTGCTTGAGCTCGGCGAGAGCGCGGATCTGATCCACTTTGGCCTGCTGTTCGGCAAGCTGCGATTCAATCGCCTTTTGGCCGATATCCAACCGTTCGCCCTCAATGTTGTTGCGCGTGGTGAGTTCGTCGGCTCTGCTCTTCGAATTCTTGTAGGCGATGCCGGAAATCACGCCCAGGTCGTACAGTGCCTTATCGGTTTCCGATTGCAGCTTCGCCTGGCTGTAATCCGCGTTCACCGTGGCAGCCCCGGCCTTTTGGTTCATCAGATCGCTCTGCAGTCTGACCCGCAGACTCTGATATTCAGCTTCCGCGGCCTTCAATTGAAGTTCGGCATCGACTGCAGCCTGCTCCACTTGCGGATTACTCATCTCCAACAAAATGGTGTCCGCCTTCACTTGCGAACCGGGCAGCATACGAATCCGAACCACGGTCGCTTCCGTCTCTGCCGGTATTTGACGGGTAAACTCCTGGCTGGGAATCAGGGAGCCCAGTCCTCGGACCTGGCGCAGCATGGAACCGCGCTTCACGGTGTCGGTCCAAACGGTACTGCGTTCCACCTCGGGCGCCGCCGGCTTCAGTCGCGAGACGCCGATGGTGACACCGACAAGCAGCACGCAGCCGACGGCCAGCCACACGATTTGCCGTCGTCGCTTCTGGCGTTTGAATTCAGGCCGGGAGATGTCCATCGCTAAACATGATGCAAGAATTGGACCTATGCGCAGGGAGTCTATACTATTCAAAACGCTAAGACGTGGAGGTTCAGGGCAGTTCCCCGGGGGCTCAAGAATGTCCGCTTACAAAATCGAGTGTCCATAACTGGACAGCGCCAGAACTACTCAAACTCCGCCGTTGCGAATGAACCAGAGAACCACATGTCTGCCCTATTCGCTCTTTCAGCCCAATTGCAAAAAATCGTCGGTAACGAAGTACCCACCGAAAATTCCGGACCATCCATCACGACGGTCAAGAGCAGGCGGCTTCACGTCACCGGCTCGCCGCCCGTTTCCCACGGCTACTGACAGGTAAGTTTCAGCTGCGGTTTGGGCGCGAAACACACGAACCAGGGAAAGTTGTCCCAGTTCTCGCGCATAGTGGTAATGGAAATTGCTGCGGAGGCCCTTATCAATACGTGCGGCCGCGTGGGCCAGCACCTCATCCGACCCAATGGCATCGGTGTAAAGCACATAGCCCGCAGGCAGACCAACGGTGTGGCATGCCAGCATGGCAAACGAAGGCGTCATCGCCAGCGAGTCAAACACATCTCGCAAAACTTCGGAGACGTGAGCTTCATTCAGCTTCTCTCCAAACCAGTCGGAGACATGGCCGCTCCGCCCCAAGAAGCGCACAAGTGGACACTCGTGAAAGTGTCCGGTAACTTCCACCATGTCCTGCAAGAGATAACGATAGAGACCACCGCCGGTAGTCAGCACCACGGTGTAACGCTGTCCGCGATCGATTTGGTGCGCCAACTGAGGACTCGCGGGATCGACTTCCCCACTGGAGTCGACAGGAAGAAATTCCAGAAAATGCGACCGCACAGCCAGAGCTGCATCCGCCTGCCCGACCATGGGAAATGAAACCATGCCTTCAGTCGCGATGAGTCCCTTGCCCTGGATCCGGGCGTGCGGAAACAGTGTTCTCAGACGCGCAGCAGGCGCGGCGGCGTTAGCGTCCGTCCAGCAACTGATGTGAAGAAGATCCGGCCATAATCTGGCGTGCCGTTCCGCCGGGTTGGACGACCGCAGCGCCGCACGCAGATCTGCAGCCCGGCGCCTTTCCGGGCACATCAACCAACGAAGACCGTCCGGCAAACCCCTGTTGGAGCGAACGGTTCCCCGCTCCAGATCGTGGGCCAGTTCATCGCCCCACTCCGGCAAATGATCTACCAGTAAAGACAGGAAAGTCGGGTTCCACACGGAGATCGGTCTTAGTTTGGAAGCCCGGATAAGAAACAGCAACGTCAGATACTGAAATGTTTCCATGTCAGAGACTTTGCGCAGCTCACTGGGCACAGCCATGACGGCGCGCAATAAGCGTCGCTGCCAGCCGCCTACATATGCTGCGTCGTCCTCAAAACCAATCGGAATGCCAGCTGGCGTCCGGCTATCCGGAGTGGTCGCCGGACTGATGGACCAATAAGCCTGCCCGGAAAGCAGCGCTGGGTTATGCAGGAAAAGATTGGCGATCCAGGGGCGGATTCCTCTTTGAAACTCACGCTGCAAGGAGCGGGTATACGGAATCAATTTGGCGGCGCCTGAGGATCCGCTGGTCGGCTCGAAGAGCCGGACGCGCTCACGGGTAAGAACGTCGGGACATCCTGTGCTGACGCAGTCGATCCATCCCTGATATCCGTCGTAATCCCGGAGAGGTACTCTTTGTTGGTATTCGTGGACAGAATGGATGGAAGAAAAATTGTGCGACCGCCCGAACTCGGTCTCGGCGTTCGCAGCCAGCACGTGCCTCAGCAACGTCTGCTGTTCGTGCTCAACCCGCGTCGCAGCGCCACGGAAGCGGGCGGCCTCCGCAAGGCAACCGGCCAACCACAGCGAGTTTGCGAGCTCACAAATCATGTGGACTTTTCTGCGGGAGATTCCAGGCCGATCGGCGTTTCATCCAGCCGGGGTGTAGCGCGAAGGAACCTGGCGAGGAACCCCAGATAACTGCGCCCCGAAACCACACGCGGTAACCGCAGCCAAATCAGCCGATGCAAGCGCGGCAGGTGATAGCTGGGCACCTCGGGGAAGAGGTGATGTTCCAGATGATAGTTCTCGTGCAGGAGGAAAAATCCCACCAGTGGATTTGGAAGAATGGTCCGGCTGGCGATATAGGGGTCGGAAGCGTCTGTGATTCCGTGCTGGGTAAAGCCGCGGATGGCGGTGAAAATCGCGACAATAAGCAACGGAGCCAGCCATGCTACCAAGAGCAGATGCCCGGGCACGAGCCGCCACAACACGCTGTAGGCTGTCAGCAAGAAAAGGTATTCGGCCAGGATGTGGCGGCGATCCTCGCCGGTGCCATATTTCAGAGCGAGCACTGGAATCAGCGCGAGATATAACACCGGCCCCACGGTCAGGCGCGTAAAGTGAAGAGACCAAAGCAGCGCACGGGGACGCGGAAGATAGTTCTGGTAATCATCCGGATCGCGCGCATCACCAAGAAACCTGTGGTGCCGCGTGTGCATTACCCGGTACGCGGAATAAGACATGAGAAAGGATGCGCCCAATAGCACGGAGCCCATCCTGTTCCATCGCCGGTTCGGAAACAGGCTGGAGTGCATACCATCATGCATCAGCAGCACGAACGCATTCAGTGCTAGCGCTGTGACCGGAACGCCAGCAGCAAGCAAGAACGATTGGGAGTTCGTCCAGCCGGTCACCGTCAGCCACACGCCGCAAACTCCGAATGCGAGAAAGAGGGCAAAGTCCAGTGCACGCTTGCGCCAATCTTGCGTGGCGAGCCTCGCCACTTCGCCTTCGAAACCGCTAGACATATCCTCTCTTGCGCGCAGAGTTGCCTGCAAGGCCTCGCACTCCAACGACTCTTCGCGTCGCTCTCTGAAAAGCGCCACAAACGCACCCCAGCCAAGCGCGGCACCGGCACAAATATCCACGAACGCATGCCGCTTGGTTAGCAAGGTCGAAGCCAGAATCAGCACAACCCAGCCCCAGAGCGCAAATCGGAACTTCCAGTTCTTGACCAGGCGCGTGCAACACAATGCGCAGTAGACCGCGAGTGACGCGTGCAGGGACGGGATAGCATTCCCATTCGTATCTGCGGCGAGAACGATTCTTAGCAATGGATCGGTAACCTGGGAAGAAGAAATCTGCGTGGCAATTGCGGTCGGCCAGAAAACGAAAACCACTTGGGACGCCAGCACGATCCAGCCAAAACCGAAAGCCATTTGGCGGAGATCGACGGAATCGCGAACCAGCAACAGTGGCAATGGCAATAGCAGATATAGCGAAACGTACCACCATATCGCGAGCGGGAAAAATGGTATCGTTCGATCAATCCAGGTGAGCGGCACCGGCGCTGGAGTAAACAAAAGGTAATGTTCGATCAAGAAGTAAGGCACGGTTACGAACAGGCCAAGCGCAAGGCCGAGCCCTGCCTTCCGAATTTTTGTCGGCGCTAACATCGTCATCCCGGCAGCATTGTCGCGCAGTCTCATCGCTTAACTGCTCCTTGCGCGTACTCCAACCATTCGCTCACCGGCGCGAGTCAGATTGGAGCGGGAAATTTCCGTCAGGCATGCGAGTTCGTCGCCATCCGCATGCCCTGGATTCATTCTTGTGAAGAAGGCCACATGCGAATCGCGCAGGCGTTGCTCCGTCACTTCCGCCACTCCGGGACGCAACGGCGTGGCAGGCCTTAGCCGAACAATGCCTGAGTCGGGCCGGAATTGACTACCGAACTTCTGTTGGCCAAGCGTATTGAGAATCTTCTGCACATCAGGCGGTGTTGGAACATTCGGATTCGGATAAAACTCACGAAAGAAAACAGGCAGGAAACGCCAGGTCCTGTATCCAGAGCAGATGAGAAACCAGTACACGCGCGTGGTGGGAGACTGCAATCGAATGAGATCAGCTTCGGCAAAAATCGTTTGGCTCCAGAGCCGGCTCAACAAAGTATCGCCCCAGTATTCGCGGGCAATGATCGTGTCTCCCGAAAAGAAGGCAACTATCTTCTCTTCATTGATGCAAGTGGCGATGCGCATGAAGGTGGAGAAGCCTCGAATACGCCCGCCCTCCGCATCGCGCAACAGGACTACACCTTCTTTCTCGCTAAGGTCAGATTCGAATTGGGCGCGGTTTGTACCCATGAAGTATGACGCGAGCAAGGCATACATTTCGTCACGCTCGCCAGCCGTGAGGCTCCCGCGGGGAACCACCGAGCCTGCCAGACGATGATCGCTCCGCGGCTGCTCGCTTCGAAAATCAGAGGGTGGCTGCGTCAACGTAGACAGGGCGCCGATCAAGTTGTTCATGCAGATGACCTCCGTCAGACCATTCGGCCAAATAGAACCGGCTTGGATAAAAAACGTGCGCATAAGCTTGCGCCACCGGCAAGAGCGGATCGCGAGCATCCAGCCCGACCAGGAGATAACCGAAGCCTCGCAGATTGGCCAAATTGTAGATCTCGCGCAGCAAGCTGCGGAAAACAGCTGAATCATCGTCGGCAACACAGATCAGACCGGCATAGGCACTGCGAAGCTTCTCGCCGGGCCGCGGCAAAGCATTTCGCCCGAACCAGCCTGCACTGGAATTCCACAACGGCGCCGCAGCCTTAAGCCAGCCGGAATAGCCTCGGACCACTGTCTGCTTATAGGCCGATTGGTCCCACAAACCGATGACTCCGACAATCTCTTTGCCGCGGCGCGCGATGCGCAGGTCTTCGGTCCGCAAACCAAGCGTAGCCAGGTTGCCTAGCGCTTTCTCGGTCCAAACGGAAAAGAACTGGCGATCTCTGCCGTGTTTACGAAGGAAATCAGCCAGTTCAGCAAGTTCGTTGGAATTGGCGGGCAAGATGCACGCCTCGCAGGCTAACGGCGACTTCGGTCGATGTGCATCGATGGCCAGCGTGCAATAGTCCGCCACTGCGTGAAAGCTGGGAAACGATTTGCGTCGCTTCTGAACCAGCACCGCCGTCGCCTCCTCGTTTCCTCCAATCATCGACGTGAGATAGGCAGGGACTGGGTCGTCATCATGCAGTTGCCGGAGGAGCGCAAACCCGCGGGAAACGAGCCACCGGCCGCGGAACCGCTCGTCGACGCGAAGCTGCCCAAGGTACCCCAGCCGCTGCTCTCGGCCGTTCACGAAAACATGGCGGACGGAGCGGCACGCCACCCCGACCACTTCTGCGTCTTCCCCAGTGCGCGCTACAAGTATCCGGCAATCGTCTCCGGTCACAGCGCAGCCGAGTGAAAAATCAGGCTCGCGTTCAAAGGCAACAGTAATCCGTCCGGGAACGGGCTGCCGTTTCACCAGTCGACGAATCGCGGCGTCATCCGCGGGAGCCGCAAAATCGACGTTGACATGCATCATGCGTGCGCACCGGCGAGTTGTTCGAGTGGAAGCAGCGGTTCCGTGTGCCGCGCCTTCAGCAGAGGCGCAGTATAGGATTCGTCTCCAAGCGGAAAATCCTTTCGCTGAAGTACTTCCGACCGGAAGAGCATATTAATGGAGAAAAAGTGGGCCCACATAAACCAGTCGCTGGCATTGACCTTGAAATCGAAACCCCGTCGCAAAATTGAGGAGAAGCTGTAAAACTTCTGCCGCGCCTGGATGCAACGCTGCTTGACCTGCTCCGCCGTGATGCCGCGCGGCGAAAACGGGACCATGCCATAGCGGTATTCGGGATCGAGCCACCAGCGCTCATAGAGCAGGCGTCCTTCGCTCTGCAGGCGCGTGTAAAGCGGCGTCCCCGGGAAGGGCGTCAGGTGGTTGAAGGCAACAATATAAAAGCGGTGTCGTTCGGCGAAGGCCAGCGTTTCCTTCAGCGTGTCGCCATTGTCCTCGTCGTAGCCGAGGATAAAGGTCGCGTAGAGGCGGATTTCGTGGCGCCTCAGATTCTCCAGAGCTTTTTCATAGCCTCCTTTCATCAGGTTGAAAGACTTGTGCATGTGGCGAAGGTTTTCCGGATTGAGCGTTTCGAAGCCGATAAGAAGTCCCTGGCAACCACTGGCCTTGATCAGCCGGAGAAACTCTTCGTCATGAGCCGCATTGATGCTGGCCTGGCTGACCCAGCGCACCTTCAAAGGAATCAGCGCGCGGAAGAATTCCTTGGCCTGATCCATGTTAGAGGTGATGTTGTCGTCCACGAAAAATAGAAGTGGCTTCTTGATGCTGCGTATTTCGTCGATGATCTCGTCGACAGGCCGGCGCGTCTGAGTGTTCGCAAAGTAGGATTGCACGGCACAAAATTCGCAGCGAAAGTGACAGCCGCGTCCGGCTTCCACCAGACCGACGGGCAAGTAGCGTTTACCGGCGAAGATCGACCTGTCCGGCCGCAAACCGGTCAACGGCGGTCGGCGCGCTTGCTGGTAAATCCGATGTAAACTGCCGCGGCGAAAGTCCTCCATCACTTCCGGCCACAAACCCTCAGCCTCTCCGGCCACAATTGACTCGGCATATTCGCTGGCCTCGTCCGGCACCAACGTGGGATGGAAACCGCCCATGATCACAGGTACGCCACGGCGCCGAAACTCTGAAGCAATCTGGTAAGAGCGTTTGGCCGTGTACGTCTCTACGCTCATCGCCACGAGGTCGGTGGGTTCGTCGAATGGTATCGCCTCCGTACGGTCATCGTAGAAGCGAATTTCCGTTTCAGGATCGCGTGGGGTTAGGCCTGCGAGCGTGGCCGGCGCCAGCGGCTCCATCTGCCAGGTGCGGATGTAGGGCTGGCCTTTGCGGCGGCCAACACACGGATGAACCAGAGTCAGGCGCATGCAAATTCCTCACGCATTGGGAGCCAGTTGCCAGTCGCAGTTGTAAAACGTGTCCAGATGATAAGCGTAGAACCGATACCCCAGGTTTGCCGGAATTGCGATGGGTAGTTGCGTCCGCGATCCGCTCAGCCGCTTCCACATCGATAAATAACTGTAAGTCTTCTTCCATGCGCGGCGCGTGTTCTCGAGCAACTCGGCCGCAGTCATGTTCTTCGGTTCGAACACCACATGCTGGCCATCGTATAGCCCCCAGTTCTCCGTGGTGATACGCCCTTGTGCCTTCAGCTTCTTATACAAGCCGGTGTTGGGAAACGGGACAGCCACGGCATAACGCGGCAGATCCATGTGGGTTTCCATCACGAAATCGACGGTCTCGTCGAACGTCGCGAGCGTATCGTGATCGAAACCGAAGACAAAGCACCCCATCAGCGCAATGCGGCGATCGCGAATCTTTTGAACCACCTCGTGATAGTCGTGCCGCATGTTGAACGACTTTCTGGTCTCGTTCAGCGATGCCTGATTCAAAGACTCGAACCCTATCAACAAACCACGGCAACCGCTGCGGGCCGCCAGGTCGAGCAGCTCATCGTCCCATGCGATGGTCGTGGTAGCCAGGCCGCCCCACTGGATCTTTAGCGGGACCAAAGCCGTGAACAATTCCTTGGCATAGGCAACGTCGGCGATGAGGTTCAGATCAAGGAAGATCACACGTTTGGCCTTCATCTGCCGGATGTCCGCGACCACGTCAGCCACTGGCTTCTGCAGTGGTTTCCCCCAGGCCGCAGGCACTACGCAGAAGTCGCATTGGAAGATGCAGCCACGCGTAGCTTCAATCGTGTGCGCAACGTTGACCAGCCCCGAGTTATAAAGTTCCCGCTGTGGAAAAGGAAGATTGTCGAGCCGCAAGTTGGGACTCTGGTCATAACGAGGCGACATCCTGCCGGCCACAAAATCGCGCAGCAGTTGCGGCCACGATTCCTCGGCATAGCCGACCACCGTACTATCGGCGTGCCGCATTGCTTCTTCCGGCATGAGCGTCGGGTGGACCCCGCCCAGCACAACTGGAATACGCCGTTGCCGCAGCCGTGCAGCTATTTCATAGGCTCGAGGTGCCGTTCCCGTGATCGCGGTGATCCCGACCAGGTCGGCCTCCATGCGGTCTACCTCAACCTCGTCGACTCCTTCGTCGGTGATGCGCACCTCGGCATCGATCTCGGATGGAACGAGCGAAGCTAGCGTAGTAAGCGTGAGCGGAGCGTAACGCATGGTCTTCTTCCAGACACCACCGCGATGCCGGTAAAGGGGACCACGAGGGCACAGAAGATGGATACGAAGCTTGCGTCGCTGAGAAACTGGAGCCGGAGATATCGGGCGCGACGGATCGGAAGCGCGGTCACCGGTCGGCATATTCCCCCACAGTGAGCAAAATATTCCGGGCATTCTAGCACGGTGTCCGGCTGGAAAGTCAGATTTATTCCCCCCAGCTATTGCACGTAGCTCGGCCGGTTTTGTTGGTGCCATGCGTTAAGCTTGGGCAGGTTTTCAAGAGCTGTCTGCGGATGAAGATGATGCACTCGATGGTTACCGACATTGTGCGGTGTCAGCAGCATTCGTCCAACGCATATAGAAGGGGCCGTTGCGGCTTGGCGGACTCCAAGAGTTCTCCAGGAATCGATGCAGAATAAGGAGTACGCATCTCCATCCCTAACTAATGAATTTGCAGCGGCTCCGCTGGCAAGGTAGCCTGAGGCTCCGGCGCAGCAAACTGCCGCTCCACATCCGCCGCGAGTCGCCTGTCGATGAAACCGTGAAGCCAGGCGAAGACCCCCGACCTAAGGGCCGAGCAGCGCGTGAGACTCTGCTGCTGCCGCACCAATTCCTCTCTTTCCTCGGGCTTGAAGGTCATCAGCCGGTCGTAGAAGAGTGCCGCGTTCAACGAGATGCCATCGCTCATGATGCGCTGATACATTCGCCGCGTGTGGCCACCCACATCGGCGCAAGACATAGTGTTGTGACGCCAGTAGGGGGCCCCGGTATTCCGATGGTTGGCCGTGCGCAGGCCGAAGCGGCCGCGATTCACCTCGTTCAGCACCGGTACGCCGGTGGCGCGCGTGCTGAACGGCGCTAGAAAGAAAAAGTCAGGAGGATGCAGCCTCATAAACTGCAGCGTCCGCTCCAAGGTCTCCGCAGTCTCGCCGGGGAATCCGACGATCAACGAAACCACGCTGGTAATGCCATGCTTGCGGCAGTTATCAATCGCGCGGCCGTTTGATTCCACGGTACAGGCCTTTTCCATGTTGTCGAGCTGCCCCTGGTCGCCCGATTCCAACCCGATTTGCGCCTGATTCAGCCCAGCGGATTTCATCAACGCGGCGGTCGCCTCATCGGCCAGATCGTCGGCGCGCGCGTAACAGGTCCACTTCACCTTCAGCCGCCGTTCGATCAGAAGGCGGCAGAACTCAGCCAGCCGCCGCCGTGGCACGGTGAAGAGAGAATCCAGGCAAGTGATGTAATCGATCTCATGATGCGTGCAATAGTGCTCCCACTCCTCGACCATGCGCTGTGCGCTTTTGTAGCGGAATCGCGTATCTGTAAACAGATACGGATAGTTGCAGAAACTGCAGCGGTATGGGCAGCCGCGCACGCTCTCGTAATAGATCATTTTGTAGCGGCGCCGGTGATCCCGCTCGGAAAGTTCCCAGTCGGGCGTGGGCAGAAAGTCCAGATCCTCGGATTGAGGCACGCCGCTGTAGAGCACTTTCGTCTGGCCCCGTTCGAGCAGACGTCCGCCGACGGGCGCTTTCAGAGTGTGGAAGCCGGAGCGAATCCACTCTGCCAGCGCCGGAACCAGGAACTCGCCGTAACCGGGTGCAAGCACCTCGACTTCAGGCGTGTCTTGCCATCGGTCGGCAAGCAGCACCGCCAGGGGCCCTCCAATGACCAGATGATTGTGGGGCCGCTTGAGCATCCGGACCAGAGGTATGAGTTCGCTCAGGTCGCGGAGAAAAGTGGTAGAGACGAACACACAGTCAGTCTCGTCGAGCAGTCCACGCATGCGCCGCGGGTAATCGAACAAGTCGCCATAAGTAGCCAGCGCATATGGCATCGCTTCCCGTTGCAGCATGGTGGCCAGGACAACTTCGGTCAGGTCTGGCGTTGATAACGCATCAATCTCCACCCGCGGACGGCGTAGCAGAAATTCGGCAAATACCAGCTTGATCTTCAGATCGAGCCATGCGTGCTCGGAAGCCAGCCATTGGCGGAACAGTCTCCTCCCGACACTCCACACGGAGGGTTCGTTACCGCTCACCAGACCGCCAGTCATGACCAGCACTTTCATCGCTGTTACCTCCTCGGATGGTCGGCCCATATCTCGCCAACTCGTTGAGAACGGTAAACCACAGTTAGTGTGTCCTGCCCTCTTCTCCAACCACTTGGCTCAGCACTCTATCCGCCGCATAGACTCCCCGGTATTGCGCTTCCTCGAAGATGGAAAATCCGCTGAGATCTGAATTGGCGAACAGAAGCCGTCCGTGGGCCTTGGCAAGATTACGCCGTTCTGCGGAAAAAATAGCCCCCACCTTTGGACGAGCCATGGCGTGTCCCATGCGCATGATATCTATGCGCGACACGCACGTGCGAATATCAGGATGAACGCGTTCGAGATCGTGTAAGATCGCTTCCTTCCAGTAGCTCCAATCCTTGTTCAGTAGCAACTGCCGGTTCTCCGATGGCAGTCCATCGGCTAACGCCCAGTAGAAAGTCCAGACGGTACGGTCCACATGAGAACGCACGCTCTGATGGGTCGCATCCACGTAGCCGAGTGTCGGCGATTCCATGAAGACGCTGTCCCAGGTGGGATCCGCACCGTAAGAGTTCGGCAAATGTTCGAGCGTGAGATTGGCGGTCAACCATGGCGAGTATTCAAAATCATGCAGAGGAGTCATGCCTTCCACCACATACGGCGCCAGGAACGTGGGCGCGGCGAAGATCACAAAATCAGCCTGATACTCAGTGTCCCCAGCCGAGACGGTGAAGCCCTTCCCGCGTTTCAGGATTTTGTACACCATTCGATTGCTGTTTACAAATTTTCCTACCCGTTCGAGTATGCGGCGCACGATCCAGCCGTTTCCTTCGGGCCAGGTTAGGGGTCCTTTTTCCTCCGGCTCCCGAGAAGCAAAATATTGGATTCCAGCCCATGCCGAAGTATTGCTTGTAGTTGCGCCGTAGTCGTCGCGGCAACAATAGTTCATGTACCAGTTAAGAATTCGCGAATCCATTCTCTGCGAACGGAGCCAGTCAGCAAAAGACATATGATCCAGATCCGCCGAGCTTGCCGATAGTCCAAGTTCCATGGGCACGGTGAACTTGCCGCTAGCCCGGAAAGTGTGGATATGGTCTTCGAGTCTGCGAAACTGATCGCGGTCGGCTGTCGTCAATCCGATCGCCGGCTCAATCCCCTCTTGCCACCTCCCATACAGAAACAAACGCTCCTGCGGACTGAAGCAGAGATAACGCTCCTCCCACTGTCCGTTCTTGAGCACGCCGAGATCCTCAAACAGTTCGCGGACATAAGTAACTTTAGGCCCCGGAACTGGAACATAATGCGCTGCCCACGGGTAGGCTGTGATTTCGTTCACACCCCAGCGAGAATTTCCACCCGCTTGGTCGTTCATCTCCAATAGAGCGAAGTCAGTGAAACCTTTTTTGTGAAGCCGCCACGCCGCGCTCAGACCGGCAATTCCACCGCCCACAATCACGACGGTCCGCTTCACGACCTGTGTCGGTCGAGGAAAGTTGATCCGATCCCGCAATTGATGGCCCAGGTGGAAAGAATCGTTTACGAACGAACCCTCAACCGGCTTACCCCCTTTGATCGAAAGACCAATGAGCGCCGCACTCGCTGATTGCAAGAACTCGCGACGGGATGTCCTCAATGACTGATGTCCTTCCAGTCCTGGTCATAGGCCCGAACCAACACCTGATCGTTCAGCCGGTTCGGAGGCATGGGCAATGGCGACATGTCCGGCGGGAACTGAAACAATCCCGGCAGACCGTCGAGATTAATAAACCGGAGGCCTGCGGGCAGCGAGGTCGGATACTGATATTCACGATAGCCGGCAATGACGAATCCCCACTCCCCAAACGACGGCA
Source organism: Acidobacteriaceae bacterium (assembly GCA_003140075.1). GTDB lineage: Bacteria > Acidobacteriota > Terriglobia > Terriglobales > Acidobacteriaceae > Sulfotelmatobacter. Next base: position 67,714 of record PLIO01000145.1, read on the forward strand.
CGTACACATGGTACGGATATGTTCGCAGTCCTGCCTGCTTCAGCGTCTCGGCGATACACCAATAGGAATCGCGGGCAAACATCGGCGAAGTGCTCTGGACCACCATCAATCCCTGCGCGCTCAGATGACGTGCCGCAGCCTTGTAGAAAGCGGTCGTGTACAGCTTTCCCAGTGAATAGTTTGTGGGGTCGGGAAAGTCGATTACGATGAAATCGAAGCTGTCAGTGTTCGAATCGACCCATGGAAACGCATCGGCGTTGATGATGTGCACCTTTGGAGATGAGAATGATTTCCGGTTCAGCGCGGTCAACATCGGATGCGTCGAGAACAGCCGGGTCATCTCCGGATCGAGATCGACCAAGGTAATGCTTTCGATCTGCGGATATTTGAGAATTTCTCGCACCGCCAGACCATCGCCGCCGCCCAGCACCAGCACATGGCGCGGGACCGGAATTGCCGATAATCCGGGATGGATCAGCGCTTCGTGATAGCGGTATTCGTCGCGCGAACTAAACTGCAAATGACTGCTGAGAAATAGGCGGATGTCGTCCTTAAATCGGGTCAGGACAATATGCTGGTAACGTGTGTCGCGAGCGAAGATGATTTCGTCGGCATAGATGTTGTCTTCCGCCGCCATGGTGATTCGTTTGGCTTCTCCCAATCCGATTCCCAATCCGCATAGCACGACGATGCAAACGACTCGAAGGGCTCGCACCGAGGCGAGTTGTTTCGCGAATAAGAACGTGCTCCACAGCGCAACCGCAACGTTGACGATCCCAAACAGCATAGCTGAGCGCACCAGGCCGAGATACGGAACGAGAAGAATTGGAAACAGCAGCGATGCCCCGAGCGCACCGAGATAATCGAACGTGAGCACGTGTGCTATGACGTCTCTAAAGTGATAACGGTCACGAATAATACGCATCAGCAGCGGAATCTCAAGACCAACGAGAATTCCGATCACGACAACCAACGCGTACATCAGAAGCTGAAATCCCTGCGTATAGGCGAACGCCAGGAACAGCAATGCGGAAGAGAAACCTCCAACCACTCCGAGAAGCAGTTCAATCCATACGAACCGGTAGGCAAGACCGCGATCGATGTAACGCGAGAGGGCGCTGCCGATCCCCATCGCAAACAGGTAACAACCGATGATTGTCGAAAACTGAAGCACGCTATCGCCCAGAAGGTAGCTGGCGAGCGTGCCCGCGATGAGCTCGTAGATGAGCCCGCAGGCGGCAATCAGCAGGACCGTGATGAAAAGCGGGATCCCCACGGCTTAGTGAACGGCGGACGCAATGATAATGCAGATGCCGATGGACATTGTCCCGATTAAAATCGCCAGCGCCGTATTGTGCTCCTGCACAATCTCCTTCCACAGGTTATAGGGCGTCACCTTGTCGATGACGAGAAATGCGGCGGCAAAAACGAAAATGCCGAGCGCGGCGTAAACAACCGCATTTACCACGTTGCCAATCTGGATGCCCATTTACTTGCCTCCTGTGTAGTGATGATAGTAGCCGTAGACTGAGCGGTAGGAACCCGGGTTGTCGCGAACGGACCGGGGTACGTTCTTCACTTCGTCCACCGAGTTAAGACTCCATCCCCGATACTCCGCCGTCGCCAGCGTGCCGAGCACAAGGATGCCGTAAAGAACGTACAGAATTCTGATCATAGTTCGTCTCCCTCCTCTCAGATGTTGCCCAGCGTAACTGGCCGATCGGGATTGTCGTCACTGTCATCGCCATCGTCCGATGCTGCCACCGGAGCGTAGTCGCTTTCCGCCCATCTCAAATGTTCGAAACTCATCGATCGCCATGTGATGAACCCTGCGGGCAGCAGCAAAGCTAGCAGTGCGAGCCCAAAGAAGCTCATCTGCGGAACGTCGCGCGTGACGAAGATCGAATACGAGATGGTTCCATGGCCAAAATCCGATTCCGGTTCGATGCGCAGGTAGTAGTTTCCTGGCGGCACGCTGGGAACGGCTACGCTATCCTCACGGCTGCCCTCCGACCAGGCACCATCCTCGTCGTACCCATGGTAGTAGCTGACCTCACGGCCAAAATCATAAGCTTGCCCAGTGTCCTGATTGATAAGTGCGTAGTTCAAGTAGATCCAGTTATTATTCAGGTCGGCTGTGGTTTTCAGCTCAAGGTCCGACGTGTGTCCCTTGAGCTCAAACACATCTGTCACGAATGAAGCTTCTCCTCGCGCGCTGGTGTTGAATGTGTAATTTCCATCGATGACCTGTTCATTTCGCGCAAAAATCGAAAAGCTCATCAACAGCAGTACGAGAACTACAAGGAACACGGCAAACGCAAACCATATTGTCGCGGTACTCGCGCTGAGCGGAGATGGCTGGTCCTCGTATACACCGACGGGTTCGGGAGGATCGCCTTGAAGACTGAACGCCTTCCAAATGTCACGGCCCGAAATGTACTCACCCATGGACCAGGTGATCTCTTTACCCGTCTGCTCGCTAGAAATCACGCGCGGCGGAGACACATAGTCCGACACCTCCGCTGACTCTCCCACGCGCACCTGCCAGGGAAATTCTCCCAGTACAAAGCTTGTCGCGGCGTTTGCGGTTTGAAAGTTCTTGTAGGTCTGTCCGAGGTAGCTCACGGTCGGTGGGCTGACGTCGTCATTCACGATTGGCAAAGATTTCAAAATACTAGTGTCATTCCAGTGACCGTTGTACTCGGTGAGATAACGAAATCCTTTGTACGGATTGAAGAGCACGTATTCGTGCCAACTATACGAAATGCCTTCGACATGGATGGTTCGACGCTGAAAACCAACTGCCTCGTAGGCAGTACCGCGAATCGTGCCCCGCGTGCCCAGCGGAATGAGCGGCGGATATTCATCCACGGTGACCTTGAACTTCTGCAGAATTGTCAGCCGCGGATCCTGGGCATCAAGGATTGAATGGCAGTGATCGCAAACCACCGTGACCGCTTGGTTAAAAGATCGAATCGTAAGCGCGGCGCCGCACCCTGGGCAATTGAGCGACCTCACTTGCGGTGTTCCGGACGGGTTGGGTCCGCTTGGGCTCATGACCATCCTTCGAACTTTCGCAGGTTCTTGAGATGCAAGTCATCAAACTCGACCGACTCCCCTAAATACAGCGCAGGCGTTTCGTCACTGTAGTCGACGGTCGCGAATTTCCCTTTTGTCGACATCAAGTCCACGAAAACTACATCCTCCTTGTCCCAATACTGAAACGGCAATTCTCCTTCAACCCCGCGGTAGTGCGCCTTTGTGATAGTGCTTACCGTGTAGGCCTCGTTGTCCCACGTGTAGGCTTGGCCGACCCTGCATTGAGCCGGCAACTTCCTGCCCTGCGCCGCGAAAGTCACGACATATTCATCCTGCGCATCCGATAGCCACGCACTCGCGTTGTTCATCACCAGATGCCATTCGTTCCATGTTCCTTGATCGTATTCATAAATAATTCTGCCCACCGCCACGAAGGCCTGACGGTTGTAAATACCCTCCGTACCAATCTGAATCGGAGAACTGTTCGGCGGCAGGTCCGCAACCTGGCCGACTTTCTTTAGGTCGATATCAGTTCGCACCAGGATGGATTTGCAGTATTCGCAAACGGTCTGAACGCTGCTGGACCAGCGGAAGATAATCTTGGCGCCGCAGTTTGGGCAGTTCGCAGTAGGCTGAGTCATCCGTTCTGGCTCTCTCGCGAAAGTTGGTCGACCACATGTACGGGCTCACAGGCAAGTTCGTCTGCAGCCCCATAAGGCCTGGTCACAGTCCGCACGGTAACGGATGTTGCTCCAAAAGCGCTCGTGAGCGCGCCCTCAAAATTCCACTCTTTCCGGGGAACACAGCAAAAGAGATTAAGACAAAGAGACCCGAATTCAGGGAACGTATGACAAGCAAGATGCGATTCCGCCAACAGGCAAAGGCCGGTAATACCGCCAGTATTCGGAAATTGGTGCCAGCTTATTTCTCCGATAGGCCGGAGTTGTAGCTCCGTAATGATCTGCTTAAATAATTCGCACAGACGCTCGGCACTGCGCAGCGACTCGGCGCCACATCCGTGCGCGTCCACCACCCATTCGATTCCATTCATGATGTCATCCGGCTACGGCTGCGCGCGCCCGCACTCGGAACAGAACTTGCTGGCTCTGGGAATTGGCTTGCCGCAGTTAAGGCAGAACTTGGTTTCCGTCCCGGCTTCTGTCGCGGCCGTGGCCGCCACAGGTGCAACACTGGATTCTCCAGCAGCAGGCGCAGTTTTCTTCAGGGCATCCGTCATTGCCTGTCCCATCGCCACGCCCGCACCAAGTCCAGCGCCGATTCCAGCCGCACCACCACCCTCATTCGCTGCGGCGAGCGGAATGGACTGCGCAACTTCGTATTGCGTGTACCGGCCCATGTCGCCAACCATATTCATGCTGATCCGTTGATCGAGGACTTTCTGAAGCTCCTCCGGAAGCGACAAGTTTTCAACCACGAAACTGTCGAGCGAGAGTCCGAATTCGGCAAACCCAGGCTTGAGCTGAGCGACAATTTTTTCTGCAAGCGCCACCTGATTCCCCGCCATATCCAGAAAGGGCACGTTGCTGCCTGCGAAAGTATCGGTTATGCGTCCGACAATTGTATTGCTCAGCTGTCCTTCAAGGTCGGCGACAAGATAGCTATCGCGCGTGCCGCTCACCTTCGAATAGAAAACTTTGGCATCCACGATGTGATACGTGTAGATGCCGAAGGCGCGCAGCCGCACTGCGCCAAATTCTTTGTCGCGGATCGTTATGGGGTTGGGCGTTCCCCACCGTTGGTTAGTCTGAATTCGAGTCGAAAAGAAATACACGTCCGACTTGAACGGAGACTGGAAGGCCTTGTCCCAGTTCATGATGTAAGTCAAAATCGGCAAGGTCTGCGTATTGAGCGTGTATAGGCCTGGCGGCAAAGCATCGGCAACCTTGCCTTCATTCACAAACAACGCTACCTGCGAGTCTCGCACCGTGAGCTTGCCGCCATTCCGAATCTCCCGATCCAGCATGGGATATCGGTAAGCAAGGATTCCATCATCAGGTTCGACCCAATCGATGACATCGATGAACTGCTTGGACAGAAAATCTCGAAGACTCATGGTTATGCTCGCTTCGTAACCAAGCTTTGAACATCAGCAATGCGCTGAAGAAGGGATGCTACGGTCTGTATTGGCTCCTGTCAACAACCGCACATTGCATGTCAATCGATCCATATCGCAGATCGCAAATGGCGACGTTAGGTAATTCTGCAAGGCGAAGCTTGCCGAGCCTTAAGGTTCATCCGCCGCCCGTGTCGGAAAGGAAAGGCCAGTGGGCACCAACTCCGCTGCCATATTCATTGGTCTCAGTAATATTGTCAGTGCTGATGCGCATCCAAATGGCTGAGCAGCACCTTAATCGCAACCTTAAATCACATCCGAGCGATTTCCGCGACGGTGCACAGGTTTGGCAGCCGATGATAAGCTTGCAGGGCGAACTTTCACACGCGAGGCTAGCGTGGCATTTCGGAGGACGAAATCTGCGTACGCCGCCAGGGACAACTCCCCAATGGAGACCGATCCGATGAGCGTGCCCGAAGCGGCAGGGAGATCGCCTGTCCTGGCGCAGCCGGTAGACGCGCCGCTGACTCGCGCCGCGATCTTCTTGGTCGTGACGCTCAACCCGTGCTCTGAGAATCGCACCATCCTGCGCTCGTTCTGCGGAGACCTCGCCGCGCTGTTGCGCGCCGTGGAATTTCGCGACCTGGAAGGAGGACTTTCCTGTGTCGTGGGGTTTGGGTCCGACGCATGGGACCGCATCTTCGGGGCGCCGCGGCCGGGAGAACTACACCCCTTCCGAGAGATTCGCGCTGGGGCACGCCATGCGGTTTCCACACCGGGCGACTTGCTATTTCACATCCGCGCCAAACGCATGGATTTATGTTTCGAGCTGGCCACCCAGTTTATGGCGCGGATCGGAAATGCGGTTACGCCGGTGGACGAAGTGCAGGGCTTCCGTTACTTTGACGACCGCGATCTCATGGGTTTTGTCGACGGGACGGAGAATCCCAGGGGCGCGGCCGCAACCGACGCCGTGCTCATCGGCGACGAGGACGCCGAATTTGCCGGCGGCAGCTACGTCATCGTTCAGAAGTATCTCCACGATCTTGGCGCATGGAATGCGCTCTCCACCGAAGCGCAGGAACGCATCATCGGCCGCACTAAGCTTTCTGACATCGAATTGGATGATTCCGTCAAGCCTACGTCCGCTCACAGCGCGCTCACCACCATCGTCGAGAATGGTGAAGAAATCAAGATCCTGCGCGACAACATGCCCTTCGG
>PLIO01000218.1 GCA_003140075.1 Acidobacteriaceae bacterium
AGCAAACTTTCCCATCTCCTTTTTTCCGGGAGTACTGTAGACCCGGATCGGAATACCGTCAGCCTCACCCTCGATGTACTCGAAGTTGCCCACCACCAGCGCCGCCAGATACGGAGACATCTTCGCCGTGGTGGCAAATCGCACCGTGTGCCGGTCGCTGGGGCTGGGAGTATCGGAAACGATTTTCTGGTTCGAAATCGCCACCAGTCCTTTGTCGGCAACCGCCGTGATATCGAAGGTGGCTTTGTAATCCGGTTCATCGAACGACGGAAATGCGCGCCGTGCATCCGTAGCCTCGAACTGCGTAGCGGCGTATTTGCGGCCTTGATCGTCCTTGCCCAGGTAGAAGCCGCGCATTTCGTTGTTGAGGATGCCCGCATATGTAATGTGGATGGTAGCGGCGCCAGGAACCAGCGGTCTCTTGAACGTGAGCACGGCGATTTCTTTCTCTTTGTCACAGGTTCCGGAAGCTTGTTGCGCCACGCCGCCGCTGGTTATCGTAATGTCGTGAAAGTCGATATCCACCGCGTTCAGCGTGATCTCCGAAGTCGGCTTGAGAACCTGGATTGAAATCGTCTCATCGCCCTCGAAAGTGGCTACTTCGAGATTGGGAGTGAAGCTGAGTTTGTAATTCTCCGGTCGCGCCACTTCGGACAGCCGTTGCGCCCCTGCCAGGGAAAATGTTGCCAGCGCAAAAATAATTACCGCAAGACTTCTCTTCATAAAGTTCCTCGGGAAATTCATCTGTTATCTGTTTCGCAAAAAGAACCAGTTTCAAGGACCGATCTCATGGAAGAATTCAGCCACGCCCCCACAAGACGCAACTGTGACTTGCCTTCACACTATACGGAAAGGCCGCCGCAAAAGTTCCCTGCCGTGCGGGCAACCGCGCCGTTCATCACCGTCATAACGCACCGGTTGGCCCCGAACCAGTAAGGAATCTCGCGGTAGTCTTCAACCTCGAATACCGCCAGATCCGCATCTTTTCCTGGCTCGATCGTTCCCTTCCGGTCCGCGACTCGCAGCGCACATGCTCCGTTGATCGTGGCCGCCGCAATGGCTTCCGCCGGCGACATCTTCATGTGCGTGCAAGCCAGCGACATCGCCATCGGCATGCTCAGGGTTGGCGACGTGCCAGGATTGTAGTCTGTCGCCAGCGCCACCGGCACGCCGGCATCAATCAGCTTGCGCGCCTGCGGATATTCCTTCAGCCCCAGAAAATAATTCACTCCCGGCACCAGTGTTGCGACAGTATTGTGTTTGGCCAACTCCGCAATGTCATCTTCGTTCACGTGGTCCATGTGATCGAACGATGCCGGCTTAAAGTGCAAAAACGGTCGCAGCGCCGTCCCTGAAAGCTGACCCATGTGCGCCCGCACGCTAAGGCCATGCTGTTCGGCGGCTTCAAAAATCTGCTCCGTTTCCCCCGCCGTAAACGCCCCCTGCTCGCAGAAAACATCCACGAACTGGGCAAGCTTCCGCTTCGCGGCCTGCGGGATCATCTCTTTACAGACGATCTCAACATACTTTTGTGAGCGGCCCTGAAATTCTTTTGGGATGACATGCGCCCCTAGCAGAGTTGCGACCACCGTCCCCGGCCAGCGAGCAGCAGCCTCGCGAATCGCCTCCAGCGACTTCATTTCCGACTCAACCGTCAGCCCGTAGCCCGACTTGGCCTCAACCGTGGTTGTACCATGCGCCGCCATATCGCGCAGCACAGCCAGAACTTTTTCGGCGAGAACTCGCTTCCCTGCCCCGCGCACGCCTTCCACGCTCGAACGAATGCCGCCCCCGGCTGCGGCGATCTCTTCGTAGGAAGCGCCCTCGATGCGCTTCTCAAAGTCCACCAGCCGCGGGCTGATGAAGACCGGATGCGTGTGCGAATCCACGAAGCCTGGGAGAACGACTTTTCCCGCGCAATCGATCTCGGTAACGTTCTTGCGATTCTTCTTCAGCCACGGATCGCGCAGCGCGTCTTTGGTCGTGCCAACGGAAACGATCTTTCCGCCGAGACACAGGACCGCGCCGTCTTCGATGATGCCGAGTTCTTTGAGGTCGGAACCGCGGCGCGGTCCAGGCCTGTTGGAAGCACAACGCAGCGTGACCAACTGGCCGATGTTTGCCAAGAACAGCGACGATTCCTTACGCACTCAGCCTCCGCAACCAAAACACCCACCACGGAGGCACGGAGACACGGAGGACTCTTGGCATCGTAGAACCCGACACATGATTACCCGGTGGAGAACCGACACGTTGAAGTTGGTGAGAAGACCCACACGCTTGCCAGTGAGACTCCGACAAAAGTCCCGAAGAACTCCGTGCCTCCGTGTCTCCGTGGTGCGTGTTCATTTTTTTCCCATCGGTACTTTCACGCCCGTCTTCTCTGCGAAGTTCACAGCCTCCTCATACCCCGCGTCCACGTGCCGAATCACGCCCATCCCCGGATCAGTCGTCAGCACGCGCTCAATGCGCTTAGCCATCGCATCCGTTCCGTCGGCAACGGTAACCTGACCCGCGTGCAGCGAGTATCCAATGCCCACACCGCCGCCGTTGTGAATCGACACCCACGATGCGCCCGCCGCCGTGTTCAGCAGCGCATTCAGCAAAGGCCAGTCGGCAACCGCATCCGAACCATCCTTCATGCTCTCGGTTTCGCGGAACGGAGACGCCACCGATCCGCAATCGAGGTGGTCGCGGCCAATCACGATCGGCGCCTTGATCTTCCCTTTTTTCACCAGATCATTCATCGCCAGGCCGAACTGCGCCCGCTCGCCGTATCCCAGCCAGCAGATGCGCGCCGGCAGTCCCTGAAACTTAATGCGCCTGCGCGCCAGATCGATCCAGCGCCGCAGGATGCGATTCTCCGGGAACAATTCCAAAACGAGATCGTCTGTAACGTGAATGTCCGAAGCTTCGCCCGAAAGTGCCACCCAACGGAACGGTCCGCGTCCCTCGCAAAACAGCGGACGAATATACGCCGGCACGAACCCGGGAAAGTCGTAAGCATTCTTCACGCCGCGCTGAAACGCGAACGTTCGGATGTTGTTGCCGTAATCGAAGGTCACCGCTCCCATCTTCTGCAGGCGCAACATGCCTTCGACATGCGCGGCGATCGAGTCGAGCGATTTTTCCTGATACGACTTGGGATCGCTCCTTCGTAACTCGACTGCTTCTGCGAGCGTCATGCCGTTCGGCACATATCCATTCAGCGGATCGTGCGCGGATGTCTGATCGGTCAAAATGTCGGGCACCACGCCGCGCTCGGCCAACTCCGGAATCACGTCCGCACAATTCCCTACCAGCCCTACCGAAACATTTTCTTTCTTGCGCACCGCGTTCTTCAAAATGCGCAGCGCTTCATCGAGCGTGTTCACCATGAAATCGCAATAGCCGGTCTTCAGCCGCTTCTTGATGCGCTCCGGATCGACGTCAATTCCCAGAAACGCCGCGCCCGTCATGGTCGCAGCCAGCGGCTGCGCTCCACCCATCCCTCCCATGCCGCCGGAGACGATCAGTTTGCCCGCCAAATCTCCGCCGAAATGTTTTTCGCCCGCCGCCGAAAATGTCTCAAACGTCCCCTGCACAATTCCCTGCGAGCCGATGTAAATCCACGACCCCGCCGTCATCTGCCCATACATCATCAAACCGGCGCGCTCCAGTTCGTTGAACTTCTCCCAGTTCGACCAATGGCCGACAAGATTCGAGTTCGCGATGAGCACGCGGGGCGCGTGGTCGTGCGTTTTAAACACGCCCACCGGCTTGCCCGATTGCACCAGCAAAGTCTCGTCGTTCTCCAGATTCTTGAGGGCCGCGACGATGGCGTGGTATGCCTCCCAACTCCGCGCCGCACGCCCTGTTCCGCCGTAGACAACAAGATCCTGCGGACGCTCGGCAACGTCTGCGTCAAGGTTATTCATGAGCATGCGCATGGCAGCCTCCTGCTGCCAGCCTTTGCAGGTGATCTGATTGCCGCGCGGCGCGCGAATGAACGCAGGGGCCTGGGTGAGTTCCGAAGTAACGGGCATGAATAGATGTTACTTGCTGAGAGCGGAAGTGTTCAACGTCGGAAGGCTAGCGAGATGCGAACGCACGGGGAAAGCAAAATTACCAGCTCGAATACGCCGTGCCCTCGCTGGAGATCGCATTCGACGCCGAACGCACATCGCAGATGCCGGGATCCTGTTGGTCGATTGACTCGAGCTCTTCGCAGGCTGGTGCGTCCCAGTTCGCTTCACCCGTCATGGGATCCTTGGGGAGTTGCTTGCTGATGTAGCCCGCCTGCACCAAGTCGTCCAACGACTGCGGCGCCTTTTGTTTGTCCATCGTGTACTGGTGGATCAGCTTGCGCAGTTCGAACAGGTCATTCTTAAGCACAGCCTCGCGCGCATGCACGATCGACTGGTTGTAAATGGGGAGCGCAATCGACAGCAGTATCCCCATAATGACGATCACGATCATCATTTCAAGCAACGAGAACCCCAGATTTCGCCCCGTGAAGTTCCGCCCGATTTTGAGCTTTCTTACCATCTACCAGTCCTTATACTTCGTGTCGTCCAGCGCCGTGCCCTGCGACTTGGTGTAAACGTCGAACACGCTCTGCCCGCCCCAGGAATCGGAATCCGGATCATCCTGCATGGAGCGCAGGCCCCACTCCGTGCTGTTCGTCATGGGGTCGATCGGAATACTTCGCAGGTACCTGACTTTCTTTCCCTGCACATCCACGCCTTTCACCAGAGTATCCATATCGGGAGGATACCCCTGGCTGTCTACCTTGGTCTGGAAGGCATTCCGGTCGGCATCTGCCTTATAGCGGTCGATCGCGTCGCGCATCTCCCATAAGTCGAATCGCAGCTGGCGCTCCTTCTCCCGCTGAATGGTCACCCGCGCCATGGGTATGACCATCGTCGAAAGAACAAGCAGGATGGCGGTCGCGATGATCAATTCCAGGAGCGTAAACCCCCGGTCGGGCCTTGCGCCGTGCCCGTGATGGAATCTGTGTAACTTCATCTTTCGATTCTCGGATTGGAAACCGCGCCGCTCGCCGGCCTATTGCACGGTGACCGACGCCTGCGCTCCATTCACTGTAATGGCCTGCTGGCCGGGATCGCGCGCTCCGCCCCTTGTAATGGTAAGAGGAGTTTGTCCGCTGGCCTTAGCCTGGAATGTCAACGTAACCACCGCTCCCTGCCCGGAAACTCCACCGGCTCCCGGCGGCCGGGTTGCCGTAATAGTCAAGGTTCCGGTGGTCTCATCTTCCCGGTGCACGAGGGCTACCGCCTGCCCATCTTGCGACAGAAACCCGCCATTCGAAACGTTCACCAACTGCAGCGTGGCCGGATTGTAGTTCATCTGCACCGGCACCGAGTAGACGTTCTGCGCCCCGGAAATCAGCAGGTTCACCACAAACGTATTGCCCTTTGTCGCCGTGATCTGCCCCGGATCAAACAGGAAGTTAGTACCGCCCGGCGTCGCCGGATTTGCAGCCGGATTTGCGGATTGGTTCGCAGGCTGCTGGCTCGGAACTGGATTCGCCGGCGGCTGATTTGCCGGAACCTGACTCGCTGGAGCCTGCGCAGCCGGTGCAACGGTCGATTTGTTAACGTGCCGCAGTTCAATCGTGTTCGCGGTCCCGATATCGATTTGCCGCTGGTTCATCTCGCTGACCATGGTTCCGCGAACCACGTGCGGAGTGATGACGAACACCGTCTCGTCATGCTCCCGGTCCTGCGTCGTCTGCCCAAAGAGATATTTCAGGATCGGAATCGACGTCAGCCCCGGAATCCCGGCCAGCGACCTGGTGTCGGAATCGTCCAGGATTCCGCCGATCATGCTCGATTCCCCATCCCGCAGCCGGATTTCGTGCTCAATCTTCTTCTGGCCAATGATGGGCTGGCTGATGCCGCCGATACTCGACTGCCCCACCACCGAGGAGATTTCCATCGAGATCTTCAGCGTCACATCCCGATCGCCGTGCACGTGCGGCGTCACGTCGATGTTCACGCCTACATCCAGGTATTGAAACTGTGTATTTACCAGCGGGTTAATACCCACACCGCCGATTCCGGGCTGGAACGATCCGGTGGCTACCGGCACGCGCTCGCCGATCTTGAGCGTAGCCTTCTGGTTATCCAGCGCGCGCACCTGCGGATTCTGCAGCATCTTGGTATCGCTGTCGCCCATCACCGCCGATAGGTTGGCCGAACCAATCGCCACCTGAAAATCGTTCGCGTTCAGCGTAGCCAAGTTGTTCAGGCTCAGTCCGCTCGAGGTCGAGCCGGTCGTCGATGTTGTCGTGGTCGTGCTCGTCGAAGTGTTGATATTGGCCTGCAAAGTCACGGTGGCGCTGGTGGGCGGGCTCAATCCCAGGGTGCGTGATCGGTCTTTGCTGATCTGCAGGACCGCTATGTCCACAATCACTTCCGGACGCGCCTTATCCAGATCTTCCACCAGCTTTTCCGCCAGCGCAATCTGGTCCGGCGTACCCCGCACTACCAGCGCATTCTGCGAGAGCAACTGCTGCACCCGCTGCACGTCCAGCACGGCGCGGATCGCATTCACCACATCCTGCAACTCGGTGGGCTGCGACAGGTTCGTCAAATAAAACGTCTTCAGGACGCTCTGCTCCAATTCCTTGCGCTTGGCCACATTGTCCTGCGCCACAAAAATCGTATTGCCCGTCACCGGACGCCAGAAAGTTTTCGATTCCAGCGCCGTAATCCGCAGCGCGTCTTCCAACGTTACTCCGTTCAGCTCGACCTTAATCCGCCGCGACGTATAGTCGGGGTCGAATAAAACGTTGATCCCGGCCAACTGCCCGATCGTCTGATAAATAACCTTGGAATCCTCGGTGAGTTTTACGGTGATGGGAACATTCGAAATCGGAGCCAACTCCACCGGCCCGCCCGCTTCCTTAATCCTCCGTTCCAAACTACTCGGCGGTCCTGCGGCCTGCGGAGGAGGATTGTTCGCATCGTTAATCATTTGCAGCGTGCGTTTCAACTCCTGCTGCGCTATAAACAGCGAGGGATCGATACCGATCGCCTTTTGAAATTCCGCCACCGCCTCCTGCAGCTTGCCGTCGTCGCGCAGCACTTGCCCCTGATGCACAATCTCCTGGGCCACTCTCGACCGCATCCGCTCGAATGACGTGCGGTAGCGCAAGTCCGTCGGCTTCAGGTCGTAAGCCTGCTTATAGAGATCGTAAGCGGCCACGTAGTTCTGCCGCGCCTCGGCGTCCTGGGCTTTTTCGTAAATCGTCTTGGCCTTATCGGCGATGGCAGGCAGGATAGCTAGCAAAACCAGCAGCCCTATGGCCGCAGGCATCAGACGTCTCATTCGTCAGTCCTCGTCTATAAATCTTCGCCGGAAGTCTTCGCCGGACAAACCACTCTTGCGCCTTCGGCCCGCGAACCCTGGGACC
>PLIO01000239.1 GCA_003140075.1 Acidobacteriaceae bacterium
GGATGGACCGAGAAGATTCTCTATAACTTTGGCTGCGACAATCAGTTTGGCGAGGACGGCCCTATCGGCAGCCTGATCTTCGACGCAAACGGTAATCTCTACGGCGCGACAGCAGCGGGAGGCACAGGCGAATGCTACAACCCATTTAACGACCAAAACGAACTACTAGGGTGCGGTACAGTTTTCGAATTGACGCCTTCAGACGGGGCCTGGACTGAGAAGGTGCTGCATAACTTCACTGACAGCACTAGGGATGGGGCCTCCCCCAACGGCGGACTGATCTTTGATGCTGCTGGCAACCTCTACGGCACGACCGGGCAGGGTGGCTCGGGGTGTCTTGTAAAAGAAGGCAGCACAGGCTGTGGCACGGTGTTCGAGTTAAGCCCTACGGCCGGTGGTGGTTGGGCGGAGCAGGTGTTGTACCGCTTCGGCGAGGCCGAGGCGGACGGAACCTATCCCAGCGCCGGCTTGGTGATGGATACAGCAGGCAATCTTTACGGCACCACCTGGAACGGGGGGGATTCGACACTGTGCGCTCCAGACGGCTGCGGAACTGTTTTCGAACTGTCGCGCGGGTTGGGCCGGAGCTGGAAGGAGAAGGTGTTGTATGACTTCGGCAGCAGCAATGGGGTCGAGCAAGCCTCCTCTGGAGGCTTGATCTTCGACTCTGCCGGGAGTCTCTACGGGACGACCAGTATCGGCGGTGGCGTCTCGGCCGGAACCGTGTTCGAGCTCAGCCCTATGGAGGGCGGGAGCTGGACCGAAAAGGTGCTGTACAACTTCTGCTCAAAGCCCGATTGCACGGATGGAGAAGCTCCAGAGGCCGGCCTGATCCTTGACGCCAGCGGGAACCTTTACGGCACGACCAACAAGGGTGGTGCTGGCTTGGGGTACGGCACGGTGTTCGAGTTGACTCCTGAGGCTGATGGTAGCTGGACAGAGCGGGTGCTCTACAGTTTCGGCGGTGGACTTGGTCATTTCGTCGGAGGAGCGTTTCCCGACTCCGGTTTGATCATGGATGGGGAGGGCAATCTGTACGGCACCGCGCCCGTCGGTGGTATTGGCTACGAGCGTCGTGGCGGCTTTTATGGATACGGGACGGCTTTTGAAGTGCGCCCCAGCGCTTCCATCAGGGAGCGGCTCGGTTACCGCGGGATGGAGCCAGGGTTCTCGATCCCATAGCGGCTTCTGCCCCGAGCCCAGCCCGAATGAAAAAATCCTGACGGTGCCACTGAAGCGCTGCCGTTGATGCATAGTTTGCGTGCGTTCTGTTACTCTTCCTCCTCGCAACCTTGTGGCTCAATCTGCCGGAAGATAGAGAGCGTGGATGACGGAAATAGCGCGTCCTGAACCGAGCCGGATGTACCGGTGGCTGGTGTTGATCTTTGTCAGCCTGGCCATGTTTGGCAGCTACTACGTGTATGACGCGCTTAGCCCGCTTGCCGACGTGCTCAAACAACAGCTCGGATTCACCGATTTAGATATCGGGTTTCTGCAGGCCATCTATAGCTTTCCCAACATCTTTACGGTGGTCATCGGCGGATTCGTGATTGACCGGATCGGGCTGCGAAAATCGTTGATGATTTTTGCCGTGCTCTCTTTCGTTGGTCCGGCCATCACGGCCGCGACCAGCCATCTCTCCATCATGGCCACGGGGCGCCTCATCTTCGGGATGGGCGCGGAATCACTCAATGTAGCGGTGGTTACGGCGCTGGCGCGTTGGTTCAAGGGCAAGGAGCTGAGCTTTGCCTTTGGGCTGAACCTGACGGCGTCGCGCCTTGGAACGTTTGCTGCGCTCAATTCACCGACCTGGGCGCGCGCGGCTTACGCCAACTGGCGAACGCCTTTTCTCATCGCGCTGGCTTTCGCGGCACTCAGTTTGGTGGGCGCAATCATTTACTGGTTCATGGAGGAATGGGCCGAGAAGAACTACAGCCTGGGAGCCGTCTCCACGGACAAAGTAGTCTTCGCCGACCTGTGGAAGTTCGGCGTGAGTTACTGGCTGATCGTGGCGCTGTGCATTGTTTTCTACTCCGCCATCTTCCCTTTCCAGACTTTCGCGGTGAAGTTCTTTATGGAGGCGCATGGTACGTCTCGGGAATTTGGCGGGTTCCTTTCGAGCATGCTGACGCTGTTCGCCATGATTGCGACGCCTTTGTTTGGCCTCTGGGTGGACCGCGTGGGCAAACGCGCGCTCCTGATGATGTTCGGGTCGATGCTGCTGATCCCCGTGTACTTGATCATGGCCTACACGCACATCAGCCTGTATGTGCCGATGGCGATGATGGGAGTGGCTTTTTCTCTGATCCCGGCGGTGATGTGGCCTTCCGTGGCTTACATCGTGGATCAGTCGAAACTCGGTACGGCGTATGGGTTGATGACGATGATCCAGAATATCGGGCTGTTTGGGCTTAACCTGTTGGTCGGATGGGCGAATGAATCTAGCCATGCCGATGCCAGCAACCCTGCCGGTTATCATCTGGGCATGTGGATTTTCTCTGTGCTGGGAATCCTTGGTGTGGTGTTCGCGTTCCTGCTGCGGCAGCGGGAAATGGGGCCGCATGGGCATGGGCTGGAGACGATTACTACGGCCAAAAGTGCGGCCTGATTTGCAGCAGGCTACCAATTTCAGAATATCGCGACTCTTCGCCGCCGCACGGGTTTAGAGTCTGGAGCAGATAGGCGCATCCAACTCTCCGAATGCAAAGGCTTTCCGGCGCGGTCCGAGCCGGAAATAAAATGGGCGGTGGACCTCCGAAGATTGGTAGAAATACTCTGATATTCTGGAAGCACGGTCGCCGTTACCATCGCGGCGAAGGCCCGCAAACAATACAACACAAACTACTTAAGCCGCATCCCAGTGAGTGCGGCCGGAAAAGATAATTTGACCGAGCCACGACAGAAACAGGGCATCGATCTCAGCGAGGCCGAGGCTATCGAACGGGCCAAACTGGGGGACGCAGAAGCGTTCCAGGTGCTCTACGACAAGCACAAGCGGCGGGTGTACTCGCTGTGTCTGCGTATGACGGCGAATACGGCCGAGGCCGAAGACCTGGCCCAGGAAGCGTTTCTGCAGTTGTACCGCAAGATCGCAACATTTCGCGGGGAGTCGGCGTTTTCGACATGGTTGCACCGGCTTTCGGTCAACGTCGTGCTCATGCATTTGCGGAAGAAAAGTCTTCCGGTGGTTTCGTTGGAGGAAACTACGCAGGGGACCGAGGAAGATTCGCCGAAGAGGGACTTCGGCGCAGAGGATGTGGCGTTAGCCGGATCGATTGACCGGCTGCAGTTGCAGCGGGCGGTGAGCGATCTTCCTCCCGGCTATCGAACGATCTTTGTGCTGCACGATATCGAAGGCTACGAACACAATGAAATCGCCAGCCTTGTGGGGTGCTCGATCGGCAACAGCAAGTCGCAGTTGCACAAGGCGCGGATGAAGTTGCGGGAACTGCTCCAGATGAATAGAGCCGAAAAGGCCGGGAAATCTCGAGCAGGCTAGATGGTAAGTCAGTTTGATAAGGAAGCGAGCCAAACGCGCGATTGATGGGTCGCAAAGAACGCGACCCTTCGGCAAGCTCAGGGCAGGCTCCGTCGCGCGGCTCGCCCAGATTCCTCACGGCGCAAAGAACGCTTGTT
>PLIO01000209.1 GCA_003140075.1 Acidobacteriaceae bacterium
CGGGCGAAGCTGACGTGCGTGGACACGGAGAAACTGGATCGATCGTTCGCGGGCAGAGAATTCGACGAGAAGCTGCTTTCGGATCTGCCGGAGGAAGCTGATCCCTGCGGTGAACGGGGAGAATTCCATTCGTTTGTGTATGCAGGGCCGATGCTGAATACTGTGCTGCCGGTTTCGGTGGGCGAGACGGTGGTTCGCGATCAGTTTGTGTTTGCGGATCTGGTTCCGGCGTGAGAGGGGATTGTGAAAGTCGGGGATTATTAGAATCAAAGTCTTGAACACAGAGAGCACGGAGGACCGCAGGGGAAATGCGACGCGATGTTCTTTGAGAAAACTTGATTGCATTATCCTCATGTGGCTGTGTTACACTCCCGCCGACTGTTGACTTGCGCCGTGGGGCGCAGCAACTCGCCGTGGGGGAATCCTTTGTTGTCCGGGAGGACTGGGGAATGGGCCTCGCGTTAATGGCCGTAATCTGGCTGATCACGTTAGTCAGCACTTACTTTTTTGTCGCCAAGACCTGGTGGCTGCCGGTTGGTGCCGCCGAAGCCGCGGGCTTTATTGACGGACAACTCGCGCTCACCTTCGTGCTGATGGGAATCGTTTTTCTTGCGGCACAACTCTCGCTGGGCTACATCGTGTGGAGATACCGGGAGCAGCCTTCCTCGCCGCCGGTAGATTATTCGCACGGCAATATAAAACTTGAAGTGGTCTGGACGGTGCTGACTACGATTTTGTTTGTCGGTTTGAATCTGATGGGCAGCAGCGTGTGGGCCAGCCAGCGCTTCGACCAGGCGGGGCCGGGCGCGGTGCAGGTTGAGGTCACGGGGATGCAGTTTGCGTGGTACTTCCGCTATCCGGGGCCGGACGGAAAATACGGGGCTACCAGTCCGAAGCTGATGGATCCCTCGGCCGGAGGCGAGGCTGCGGTGGGGCTCAATCCTTCAGATCCGGCGTCCAAGGATGACGTGGTTACGGGCACGATGTATTTGCCGGTGAATCGCGAGGTCGACGTAAGCCTGCGCGCGGTGGATGTGATTCACAGCTTCTTTGTGCCGTCGCTGCGCTTCAAGCAGGACGCAGTGCCTGGCCTCAATATTCACATGCACTTCGAGCCGACGGCGATCGGCGAATATGAGATCGTGTGCGCCGAACTCTGCGGCTTAGGCCATTACAAGATGCACGGCATGGTACACGTGGTCAGCCAGGAAGATTTCGACAAATGGCTGGCGGCACGGGAGGCGGAGAAACAATAAATGGCAACCGCGGCTACGGTTCACGCGCACGCTCCTCAGGGGTTCATTCGAAAATATATTTTCAGCCTGGATCATAAAGTCATTGGCATTCAGTATTTCTTTCTGGCGCTCACGGCGGTGTGGGTGGGGATGTTTTTGTCGCTGCTGATGCGGATCCACTTGATCTTTCCGGGGGCCAGTTTGCCGCTGGTGGGCGAGATCAAGCCGGAGACGTATCTGAGCCTGCTGACGATGCACGGCACGATCATGGTGTTCTTCGTGCTGACCACGGCGCCGCAGGGAGGGTTCGGAAATTATTTTCTGCCGATTCAGATTGGGGCGCCGGATATGGCGTTCCCTGTGCTGAACATGCTTTCGTTCTGGACGACCTTCGTCGCATTCGTAACCATCATCGCGGCATTCTTTGTGACGGGCGGAGCGCCGCTGCATGGGTGGACGGGATATGCGCCGCTGAGCGCGTTGCCCTCCGCGGGGCCAGGCGAAGGGCTGGGCGCCGACCTGTGGATCACAAGCATTGCGATTTTCTGTATCGCGTCGCTGATGGGCGCGTTGAATTTTCTGACGACCACGCTCGATATGCGGGCGAAGGGCATGACCATGATGCGCATGCCGTTGACCGTGTGGTCGTGGTTTATCACGGCAATTCTCGGGTTGCTGGCGTTCGGCGTGCTGCTCTCGGCGGGAATCTTGTTACTCATGGATCGCAACTTGGGCACCAGTTTTTATGTGCCGCTGGTGGTGGTGAACGGACAGATCATGGGGCACAAGGGCGGCTCGCCGCTGCTGTGGCAGCATCTGTTCTGGTTCTTCGGGCACCCCGAGGTTTACATTGCGATTCTGCCGGGCATGGGTGTGACGTCGCAGATACTCTCGACGTTCTCGCGCAAGCCGATCTTCGGCTACAAGGCCATGGTCTATGCCATGCTG
Source organism: Acidobacteriaceae bacterium (assembly GCA_003140075.1). GTDB lineage: Bacteria > Acidobacteriota > Terriglobia > Terriglobales > Acidobacteriaceae > Sulfotelmatobacter. Next base: position 2,184 of record PLIO01000209.1, read on the forward strand.
GGCATCGGCTTCCTGGGATTCATGGTGTGGGGCCACCACATGTTCATGAGCGGCATGAGCCCGTATTCGGCGTTTGCTTTCTCGCTGCTCACCATGTGCATCGGCGTGCCCTCGGCCATCAAGACGTTTAACTGGCTGGGGACGATGTATAAGGCGCGCATTCGCTTTCAGACGCCGATGCTGTATGCCATTGGTTTCGTTTCCCTCTTCGTCTCCGGTGGATTGAGTGGACCGTTCCTGGCGCAGCCGGTGCTCGACATTCAATTGCACGACACTTACTTCGTGGTGGGTCACTTCCACCTGATCATGGGCGTGGCAGCGATCTTCGGAATGTTTGCGGCAACTTATTACTGGTTCCCGAAGATGTTCGGACGGATGATGAATGAGACGTGGGGACGGGTGCATTTCTTCATCACGCTGGCTGGAACGTATGCGATATTCATGCCGATGCATTATCTGGGAATTGCCGGCGGGACCCGCCGATACTCGCAGTACACGGAAGTGGCGTACCTGCAGAAACTAATGCCGATTCATCAGTTCATGACCTATGCCGCGATCATCACGATTGCGGCGCAGTTTATTTTTGTGATCAATCTGTTCTGGAGCATGTTCAAAGGGCCGAAGGCGAGCGACAATCCGTGGGAAGCGACCACGCTGGAGTGGACGACGGCAACGCCTCCCCCGCACGACAATTTTGGTGGAGTGACGCCGGTGGTGAATCATGGGCCGTATGAGTATGGGGTCCCGGGTGCGGCGCGGGATTATGTGATGCAGACGGATCCGGCGACGACGGCGGGGCATTAGAGGATGTGGCAGCGCAGGGGCTAAAGCCCCGTTAGCATAGGCTTGATCGCAGCGCGGAGGCGCTGCGCCACCCAAAGGCTTTAGAGGATGGCTGTGAATAGTCCGACAAAATCTTTCTGACAATGGCGACGTATAGTCCAAGCGCTCCGATAGGCAAGCTGGGCCGAGGCAGAGATGTGCCCGCGCCTCCGAATGGAGGAGGCGATGACGGGCGCGGTGATGGAAGCGCTTCCGGTTCCAACTTGCCGAATTATGGGGCGCGGCTGCGCAGGGCGCGGCTGGGGCTGGTTTGCGGGATCGCGACCGTCAGCATGGTGTTTATTTCGCTGACGAGCGCATACGTGGTGCGGCAGGGACTGCCGACCTTTGACGGCACGACGAACACTTATGTCCGCGACTGGGGCATGGTGCAACTGCCATGGCTGCTGCTCGGCATCAACACGGCATTGCTGCTGATCAGCAGCGCGACCATGGAGGCCGCGCGGCGCAGCATGGCGCGGAGGGCAGCGTTGGCTCCGCTGGCGTCGATTCCCGGAGTTTCGCTGGGAGAAGAAAAAAACTTTCCGTGGCTGGGCGTGACCGTGCTGTTGGGTTTCGGCTTTCTGGTGGGGCAGTGGATGGCGTGGGGCGAGTTGAAGGCGCGCGGATTTTTTGTCGACACCAATCCGAACAGCTCTTTCGTTTATTTACTGACGGCGGCGCACGCGCTGCACCTGGCCGGGGGGATTGTTGCGCTGCTCTGGGCGTCGGTCACTTCCCTGCTGCACCGGCCGATCGAGGGACGGCGCATTGTGGTTGACGTCGCGGCCTGGTACTGGCATTTCATGGCGGTGTTGTGGGTTTATGTTTTTGCGTTGTTAGCGTTTGCAAGGTAGAACTTGCAAGATGGAGCAATAAGGAGCGAGCCAGACGCCCGATTTATTGCGTCGCAAAAAATGCGACCCGTTCGGCTACGCTCAGGGCAGGCTGCTTCGCGCGGCTCGCCCAGGTTCCTTCGCAAGCTCAGGACAAGCTCTTCGGCGGGCAAAGTACGCCCGCCTCAGGATGACAAAGTGAAGGGGGAATTCTAGGAATGGCTGACGCCACGCTGCAGCATAACGTAGCCGCCGGGCATGGAGTTGCTGGGGAGTACGAGGCTCCGCTGTTTGGAGCTTATTCGAAGAAAGTGGGCATGTGGCTGTTTCTGGCCTCCGACTCGCTGACGTTTGGGGCGCTGCTGTTTGCCTTCAGTTACAACCGCATCTATACGGTGTGGCCTACGCCGTTTGGCAAGGACAGCATCATCAATGCGACGGTCATGACGGCGTGCCTGCTCTCAAGTTCACTGACCATGGTGATGGCGGTGTTTGCGGCGCAGCGGCATGACCGTGCGTGGACGCGCAACTGGCTGCTGGCCACGATGGCGTTCGGCACGGCGTTCATCGTGTTGCACGGGATGGAATGGACGAAGCTGATCCACGACGGGTTGTCGTTGCCGGGATTTCCCAAGCCGGCCGGGCAACTGGATACCGAATATGCCAAGATTTCGACGGGCGTACCGCAGTTTGCGGCGACCTTCTTCGGTCTGACTGCGATGCACATGCTGCACGTGACGATTGGCGTGATCTATTTAGGCGTGGTGGCGTTGCGCAAGTGGTTCTTGCCGATTCTGGGAGTGATTTATCTCGCAGCTTTCTTTCTGATTCCGTCGGACAATGTTTTTCATTACGGGGTTCATGCGTTGTTGATTGGGCTGATTGTTGCGAGCATCATTATTTTTCTGAAGCCGAAGGATTATGACGCGCACGATGTCGAGGTATCGGGGCTGTATTGGCATTTTGTGGATCTGGTGTGGATGTTTATCTTCCCGCTGGTGTATTTGATGTCGACGAAGGTTTAGTGCGAGCGAATTGCATAGGTCCTTTGCGCAAAGAAGGCGCTCAGGATGACAAACGTTAGTGGGGGAACGCGATGCACGATGTGGCGAAGCACGACGATAGCAAAGGTCAGTATTTCTGGGTGTGGGGCGCGCTGCTGGTTCTGACCGGGATTGAGGTCTGGCTTGGGTACAAGCAGGTATTTGAGCCGGTGCGCATGCTGGAAGTGCTGCTGGTGCTGTCGGTGATCAAGTCAGCATTGATCGTTGGCTACTTCATGCACCTGAAGTTTGAAACGGCGCTGATGCGCTGGATGCTGGTGATCTCGGTGATAGGCTTGTTTGTGATTATGTATTTCTTTTTCTTCCCGGATGCGGATCGCATCCTGCGATTGGGAGTGAAGTAAACGAGACCGAGTATGAAGTTTCTTCAGGGTAAAGTTCGAGCGATTGCGCTGCTGGCTGTGGTTTGTCTTGGCACGATGCCGGGGTTCGCGCAGGGCTGCGCAATGTGCAATGCGGTTGCGAAAAGCACGCCTAAAGAGGGTCAGCGTGCGCTGAACCGGGCGATTCTGGTGATGCTGGTCCCGCCGATTGGGATCATGGTGTTTGGAGTTGGATTGGCTTTTCGGTATGGAAAGCGGCGCGATCAGGAGCAGGATTAGAACTGGCCTGTATCACAATCTCTCTTTCGCCCCTTCGGGGCTCGGTTCTTCCCACGATCTTACCCACGGCCTGACGCCGTGGGCTGCATTCTGCCGCCGCTTCGCGGCTACGCCCGTGGCTGACATGACTTATGCCCCTCCCAGTGTGGCGCTCCCGCGGCAAAACTCTGCTTTATAATAGAAGATTCGACAGCACTCGCGGAGGCTGCTGGGAGAGCTCCCGGCGGGCGAGGTGCGTGCTGCGGTCACTTACCCGATGTCCGAGCCCATACCCACGGAACGCATTATTGTTCGCGGCGCCCGCGTGCATAACCTCAAGAACATCGATTTTGAGGTTCCGCACAACACGCTGACGGTGGTTACCGGGGTCTCGGGCTCGGGCAAGTCTTCGCTGGCGTTTGACACCATCTATGCGGAAGGGCAGCGGCGGTATGTGGAGTCGCTTTCGGCCTATGCGCGCCAGTTTCTGGAGCGGATCGAGAAGCCGGACGTGGACTCGATCGATGGCATCGCGCCGGCGGTTGCGATCCGGCAGAAAAATACGACGCGGAATCCGCGGTCGACCGTAGCTACGGCGACCGAGATTTACGACTATCTGCGATTGTTATTTGCCCGTGTGGGCCGTACTTATTGCGTGAACTGCGGCCTCGAAGTGAAGAAGGATACGGTCGACGAGGTTGCCGACGCGGTGCTGGCGCTGGATCCGGGAACGCGGGTGCAGGTTGTTTTTCCTTTGCAGCCGGCGGTTGCCGCACCACAGGAGCCGGAGAAGAAGCCTGGACGCGCACGCAAGAGCAAGAAAACCGCCGCGGCGGATTCAGGATTGACGGAGCAGCTTAAGACGCGGCTGTTTGACTTGCGCAAGGCGGGATTCAATCGCCTGTATCAAGCTGGGCAGGTATTCGAGTTTTCCACGCCGGAATCGCTACTCGATATTCGCTTTGATCAGCCACTGTTCATGCTGGTGGACCGGCTTACGGTTTCCGCGGAGTCGCGCACGCGCATTGTGGATGCGGTGGAGACGGCTTATCGGGAAGCGGGCGAAGTGATTTTCGACTTGCCTCCACATGACGATCGGCGGGCGCGCCAATTACGATTTTCCCACCGCTTCGAATGCAAGAACTGCAATCTGCGCTACGAGGAGCCGGAGCCGCGTTTGTTTTCGTTCAACAATCCTTACGGCGCTTGCCCGCGCTGCCAGGGATTTGGCAATACGATCGACTTTGACCTTGACCTGGTGATTCCCGACAAAACGAAATCGCTCGGCGAAGGCGCGATTGATCCGTGGAATAAGCCCAAATACCGGCCGCTGTTCACGGATATGAAACGGTTTGCCAAGCAGGCTGAGATTCCGCTCGATGTGCCGTGGGCGGAACTTGACGGCGCGCAGCGGGAACTCATTCTGGATGGCGATGGAAAGTTCCTGGGGATCCGCGGATTTTTTCAGTATCTGGAGCGGAAGAAATACAAGCTGCACGTACGCGTTTTTTTGAGCCGCTATCGCGGTTATTCGACTTGCTCCGAGTGCCGGGGCACGCGGCTGCGTCTGGAGGCTCGTCAGGTCAAGATCAACGGGAAAAATATTTGCGAAGTCTGCGCCATGACGGTGGAGGATGTGGCCACGTTCTTCGCCGGAGTGCAGCTGAGCGCGGAAGAAGCTGAGATCGCCGACCGGTTGCTGCAGGAAATCCGCGAGAGGCTGCGCTTCCTCAATGATGTTGGTTTGGAATATCTGACGCTCGATCGATTGTCGTCGACGCTTTCCGGAGGCGAGGCGCAGCGAATTCAGCTGGCGACTTCGCTGGGATCGCGGCTGGTGGGCACTCTGTATGTGCTGGACGAGCCCTCAATCGGGCTGCACAGCCGCGACACGCACCGGCTGATCAAAATCCTGCAGGATCTGCGCGACTTGGGAAATACGATTCTGGTGGTGGAGCACGATCCCGACATCATGCGCACGGCGGACCGGATTCTCGACCTNNGGTCCGGGCGCGGGAGAAAACGGCGGCAAGCTGGTGGCGGCGGGAACCTACGACGAGATTTTGCGGAATCCCGCTTCTCTCACGGGCCGTTATCTGGCGGAGGATCTGCGCATCCAGATTCCGGCGGTGCGACGCCAGCCGGGCGGGCAGCAGATCAGGATTGGCGGCGTGCGGGCGAACAACCTGAAGGGCATCGATATTTGCATTCCGCTGGGGATGCTGGTGGCGATCACGGGCGTTTCGGGATCGGGCAAGTCCACGCTACTTCATCAAGTACTGTATCAGGCTCTGGGAGCGGCGAAGCAGCAGCAGATCAGCGGAGCCGAGCGAAGTTCCGCGACCTGGGAGAGTCTGGAGGGCGACCAGTTCATTGACGAAGTTGTGCTGGTCGATCAATCGCCGATCGGGCGGACGCCGCGTTCGAATCCGGTGACTTACATAAAAGCGTTTGACGCCATGCGCGATCTTTTTGCCTCGTTGCCCGAGGCGAAGAAGCGGGGCTTTACGTCGGGGCATTTTTCCTTCAACATTCCCGGCGGGCGGTGCGAGACTTGCCAGGGCGACGGCACGGTTACGGTGGAGATGCAATTCCTGGCGGACGTGGAACTCGTCTGCGAGGAGTGCAAAGGAACCCGCTATAAGGCGCAGGTGCTTGAGGTGCGATATCGCGGTAAGAATATTCATGAAGTGCTGAACCTCACGGTGAAAGAATCGCTCAAGTTCTTCGCCGAAGTGCCCAAGATCACGGACAAGCTGCGCGTACTCGAAGAAGTTGGGCTGGGATATCTGCGGCTGGGACAATCGGCGACGACGTTGTCAGGAGGAGAAGCGCAGCGCATGAAACTGGCGGCGCATCTGCAGCCGGCCGCGCGTGAGGCTGGGCGGCCCAGCACAGGGCGTGCGGATGAAGCGCGCCGGAGGCGGCGTCTGCTCTACATTTTCGACGAGCCTACGACGGGGCTGCATTTTGATGACGTCAGCAAACTGCTGGCGGCCTTCCGCCGTCTAATCGATGTAGGGGGCTCCATTCTGGTGATCGAGCACAATCTGGAAGTGATCAAGACCGCCGATTGGGTGATCGACCTGGGGCCGGAGGGTGGAGCGCGCGGGGGCAAGATTGTGGGAGTGGGGCCGCCGGAGGCGATTGCGAAGCTGCCGGGTTCTTACACTGGCAAGTATCTGGCGCGGCTGCTGAACAGGAATACCGCCGGCAATGGGGATGGAGCAGTGCGTTCCAATGGGAGCAAGTAAACTTCTCGCAGGTGCCACTTTGGCTCTGGCGGCGGCCATATGCTCCGCGCAGGAGGCCGGCCCTCCTGCGGGACAGTCCTCGTCGCAGCCGACTCAGCGATCCGGTCACCACGTTCAGGTTCCCGATGAGGATTCTCCGGCCCAACCGGCCGAACTTACGGCGGCAGAGGCGGCGATTGAAAAAAAAGATTACTCTGCCGCCGAACCTCTTCTACGCAAGTTGGTCGACCGTGATCCTGCGAATTATGAGGGATGGTTCGATCTTGGTTTCGTGGAAAATGCTCTGGGCAACGTGGAAGCATCCATCGCCGCCTATCGCAAATCGGTGGCGGCAAAGCCGGATGTTTTCGAGTCGAACCTGAATCTGGGGCTGCAACTGGCCAAGACCGGCCAGCCTGACGCGGAGGAATTTCTGCAGGCCGCCACTCGCCTGAAACCTACGGCTCACCTTGAAGAAGGACAATACCGGGCATGGATTGCTCTGGCCCACGCGGTCGAAAAATCGAAGCCGGAAGATGCGCTCGCCGACTACGCCCACGCGGCAACACTCCAGCCAAAAGAAGCCGAGCCGCATCTTTCCGCCGGACTGCTTCTGGAGCAGGCGAATAAGTTTGCCGACGCGGAGCAGGAATACAAGCAGGCGCTGGCGCTCGACCCAGCGTCCGTGGACGCGGTGACCGGTTTGGCGAACATCTATATGCGGGGCCGCCGATTTCCTGAGGCGGAAGATTATCTGCGCAAGCTGCTGGCCGCGCACGCGGACTCGGCGCAGGTTCACATACAGTTGGGGCGTGTGCTCGCGGCCGAGGGCAAGACGGATGCCGGAATCGCCGAACTGCAGGCGGGGATCAAGCTCGCTCCAGCAGACGATGCGGCACGGCGCGATCTTGCCGACCTGTATATAAATGCTGGAAAAAACGATCTGGCCGAGGCCGCTTACCGGGAGTTGCTCGCGGCTCATCCGAACGAGGCCGAACTTCATCGAAGTCATGGGCAAGCGCTGCTGCGGCTGAAGAAATTTCCGGAGGCTCAGCAGGAGTTTCTGGTTGCGATCAAGCTCAAGCCTGACCTGGGAGAAGCCTATGGCGATCTGGCCTTCGCGGCCGGAGAAAATCAGGATTACGCGCTGGTGATCCGCGCTCTGGATGCACGCAAGAAGTTCCTGCCCGAGGTTTCCATTACATATTTTCTCCGCGCGTCGGCCTACGATCACCTGCGGGACTTCAAGAATGCCGCTGCCAATTATCACCTCTTCCTCAACACGGCCAATGGGAAGTATCCTGATTATGAGTGGAAGGCGAAACATCGGCTCATCGCCATCGAGCCGAAGAAATAGCCACCGTGGAATCGTATGGCGTTCGGGATGAAGCACTCACGGCTCGCATGGACTCTGGCGGTAGGGTCCGTGCTGGCCGTGATGGGCGCGGCTTCCGCGCTGCGCGGCCCGGAGCCTTCCCTCGAAGAACTGAAGGACCGCGTTGCCCAGGCCAGCATCGGCGATCGTCCGCCGTTGTGCTTGCACATCTGCGAGCGGCAACTGGATGCCGCGGACAGACTTTATGTTGCCGGCGATGTGGAGAAAGCGCAGGCTGCGCTGGGCGACGTGGTGGCCTTCGCCGAGTTGGCCCGCGACTACGCGATTCAGTCGCACAAGCACGAAAAACCAAGCGAGATTACGATTCGCAAGATGGCTCGCAAGCTGGCCGACCTGAAGCATACGCTGGCGCATGAAGATCAAAAGCAAGTCCAGGACACAATCGACCGGCTGGAGCATATTCGCGACGATCTGCTGGCGGCCATGTTTCGAAAAGGTAACAAATAACAAATGAAGTCACTCTGGCTGCGAACGTGCGCTTACGCGGGGCTGCTGTGGCTGATTGCGGCGCCGGCTTCCGCGCAGCGACATCGCGATCCGTTTACCCAGCCTGAGATCGACCAAATTCGCGACGCCAGTTGGGAACCGGAGCAGCGGCTCTCGCTTTACGTGAAGTTTGCGCGGGCGCGGCTGGTTGGCCTGGAGCAGATGCGCAACGATCCCAAGACGAAAGACCGCGCCCAACAGACGCACGACAAGCTGGATGATTTTTTGCTGATCTACGACGAATTGAACGAGAACATCGATACCTACGTGGATCGCAAGAACGATATTCGCAAGCCGCTGAAGATCATCATCGACGCCGACACGGAATTCCAGGCCAAGCTGCTCGTCTTGCGGGATGCGGCCAACGTGCGCGCGGAAGAAGCCAAGCGGTACGAGTTTGTTCTGACCAACGCCCTCGATACGGTCGATAGCTCGGCGGACGACCACCGCAAGCTTTTGGCGGAGCAGGAGGAAGCGGCTAAGCACAGGAAGAAGTCTGACGCGAAGCCATCCGGCAGCAGGTCGGAGTGAACGGCGTCCGGCTTTCGGTTTCGATGCAGTCGACCACCAAATGTTAAATTTCAGCAGCCGGACGGGGGAGGGGATCGTGCTAATCTAGGCTCACTGTGCGTGAGGGATTGCTTGAGATTTTCCAGAATGAACACCGGCAATTGCGTCCTAGCACTACGCCGCCTGAGCTGAAGATCGAATTCTTCGCCTTCGCCAACGTAAACAACACCATTCGATTGCGCGAGGGCCGGCTGCTGGTGCGGCTTTCCGATCTGCTGGAGGGCGCGCCGGAGGCGGTGGTGCGCGCCATCGCTCACATCCTGCTGGCCAAGAT
>PLIO01000259.1 GCA_003140075.1 Acidobacteriaceae bacterium
GAAACGTTCGGCGTAGGCACGCGCATGGCAAAGCCATCCAACTTTCCCGCCAGCTCAGGAATGACGAGCTTCAACGCCTTCGCCGCGCCGGTGGAGGTAGGAATCATGTTAATCGCCGCCGCCCGCGCCCGTCGCAGGTCTTTATGCGGGAAATCCAGAATCACCTGATCGTTGGTGTAGGAGTGAATCGTTGTCATCGTCCCGCTGACGATCTTGAATTCGTCGTTGATAACCTTGGCGATCGGCGCTAAACAATTCGTGGTGCAGGAGGCGTTTGAAATGATGTGATGCTTAGCCCCGTCGTACTTTTCTTGGTTCACGCCCAGCACCAGCGTGATGTCCTCATTTTTCGCCGGGGCCGAAATGATCACCTTCTTCACCGAACCACGCACGTGTTTCTTGGCGTCGTTCGCGTCGGTAAAATGCCCAGTCGATTCGATCACCACCTGAGCGCCCACAGAATCCCAGGGCAGCGCGCCCGGATCTCTTTCCTTGAACACCTTGATGGTCTTGTTGTCGATGGTGATGCTGTCGGCGCCCGCGCTGATTTTGTTCGGCAGGTTGCCAAGAATGGAGTCGTATTTCAGCAGGTGCGCCAGCGTCTTCGGATCGGTGAGATCGTTGACCGCCACGAATTCCAGGTTGGGGTCGTTGAGCGACGTCCGCAGAACGTTGCGGCCGATCCGCCCGAAGCCGTTGATGCCAACTTTGATTGCCATGGTTCCTCCGGTTATGAGTGCAGACTCAGAAATCGTCTGGAACTTTTATGCAGACAGACGATGTTAGCAGGACAGGGAACCGGCGTAAATGATCCCCGCCCCAAGGTGGCGGGTCAGTTTGATTGTCATCCTGAGCAAGCGTTCTTTGCGCCGCGAAGGATCTGGGCGAGCCGCGCGACTCCACGGAGCCTGCCCTGAGAGAGCGCAAGCGACTGAAGGGCGCGTTCGGCTCGCTTCCTTACGGAACTCTGTGCGCCCGATCCTTGACAGCATGCTACGGAAAGGCTAGCTCCAGATACGTATCGGTCCTGCGCCAGACCAGCGGCAGCCGCGCCAGCCAATACTTCTGGTTGATCGCTTGCCGCGCGTGCGCGTGGTCTTCCGGCGGCAGAATCCGCACCGTCGCCGCAGACTCAGGCCCGGTAACTTTCCCGCGGATCGTGCAGGGCGCAACCCTCACCTGCGGATTATTGCGCACGCGCTTCGTCTTGCCCATATCGCTGCGCGTCATCACATAAAGCTTGTCGCCGTCCTCTCCGAACCACACCGGCGTCGCCACCTTCGCCCCGCTCTTGCGGAACGTGGTGAGAGAAATGTATTTCTGGCCGCGGATCGTAGAAGGAATTGCCCCACGCATGGTGTTATCGTACCCTTGGCTTGGCCTTCGACTTGGTCTTGCCCTTCAGATTGAGCGCCACCGCAGCGCGGATGAGATCCCTCAACCCCGCCTCATCGACCTTATCGCCTTCGTGGATGTCGATAGCGCGCCTCACATTCCCTTCGAGGCTGGAGTTGAATAGACCTTTCGGGTCCTTCAGCGCGGCTCCCTTGGCAAACGTCAACTTGACGACGTTCTTGTGCGTCTCTCCCGTGCACACGATGCCGCCGTGCGAAAACACGGGGGTCCCCGGCGATGTCGGCTTCACCCACTTCCGCTCTTCGACGATCTCAGGGTCAGCCTCGTGTATGATTCCGCGGACTTTCGCGAGCATCTTCCCCCGCCAGTCCCCAAGTTCTTTGATCCTCAGGTCAATGAATGCAGAAGCAGAGATGGATGCAGAGGCAGATTCCACCGGGACGGGCTTTTTCACATACACCTCCAACTCTCGCACCTAATTTAACTGCGTTCAGCGTAACCTGCAAGATCCGCAAGTGGAAGCCCCCTCCTCGTCTGATGGGCGGGTGGCCGACCTTTAATGTGATCCGTTGCCTGCACCATTTCCACGGAGAGTGTCCCATCCTTGCGCTTTTGCAAGAGCCCGCCCTGAGCTTGTCGAAGGGGTGGGCAGCGATGCAAGCGCTCGCTGGCGCCGCCCCCGGCGTCCAGTTAGGCCGATCTCCTCGCAACAAGTCGTCGAACCAGATGGCCTTTCCACATCCAAAGCCCCGAAAGGAGCAGCAGAGGAAGAAAGAAATACCTGACGCTGAAGGCGTAGTTGTGAGTATCCGAAGGCGAATCATAAATGTAACCGAGTATCGGAATCCCACAGATGATGTGAATCCAGCGAAAAATCGAACGTGTGATGCCTCGGTTCACGATGTTTAGTGCATAAGCGGATTGTGCCATCACTGTTACTCCTTCAATTTGGTCTCCTCGTTCCTGGCCTTTGCGATCCACCTCGATTCACGACTTTTGATCCGCTTGCGGCGGCCAGTTGGGCGATTCCAGGCCGAACTGCTTGGCGTACTCTGCGTTCAGCCGCTGCCAGAGGCCGAACTTCATGGCCTCTGGGCCGACCATGCGGCCGATGGGAGTTCCGCTGAGCAAGTGATCGAGCACATCGAAACAAATGTGCCACCCGGCAGCGCCCATTGCGATGAAGCGGTGACCGATGTTGGTCCACAGCGTGAGGCGCGTGCCGTCACCAACGGCCTCGAGTTGCCACCGCATATCGAAGCCGCCCCAGTTGTACTCAAGCGCGTTGGGAGCGTCGGCTCGCTTCACTCTTGTTTCAGTCACACGCGGAACTGGCGCTCCCACCGTGGTGAGCTTCACCGAGGCTCCAACCGCATCCAGGTTCCCATCGGCGTCGAACGGCGCCCATTCCCGCAGATGCGTCGGGTCGGTAATCGCCTGCCAGACTTTTTCCGGCGCGTGGCGCAGTTCTCGGACGAGAACGAGCGTCCACTTCTCTTCACCGTTTTGTCCCCGGTCCTTTTGTATCCGCGCCATGTTGGCCGAGCCCGGCGTGTATTGCTCGCGCTCAATCATCTTTGTTTCCTTAGCATCTTCGTTGTCGGCGTCTTTACCAGCGTGCCAGCTGCGTGAGCTGAATGATGTTGCCACAGGTGTCTTTCAACATGGCAATGGTCGAACCGGTCACGTCGGTCGGAGGCATTGTGAACTCCGCCCCGCGCGCCTTGATCCGCTCGTAATCGCCCTTGACGTCATCGGTGATGAAGTTGGCCGCAGGCTGGCCCTGCTGAAAGATCGCCTGCTGATACGTTTTGACCACGGGGTTGTTGTTCAGCGCCAGCTGCAGTTCAGTGCCGTCCGGTTCTTCGGGCGAGCCTACGGTCAGCCACCGATACGGGCCATTACTGAAATCGGCTTTCTTTCTGAAACCCAATACCTCCGTATAAAAGCGCAAGGCCTTGCTCTGGTCGTCGACGTATACGCTGGTCAATTTGATTTTCATTCTGTTTCTCCTTTGTCAGGTTCGCGGTTTTGGCCGCGTCGTCTTCTCCTTGGTCTTCTTTTTCGTCGGCGTGGATGATCCATGCTGTTGTTCGTCCATGCGGTCATGATCCATCCGATCGAGGTGGCGTTCGAGAGCATCGACGTGAGCCGACCAGAACCGGCGGAACTGATCCAGCCAGGAATCCAACTCCTCGAACGGTTCAGGTTTCAGCCGGTAGAGCCGGCGCTGTGCGTCCACCGCGGATTCGACGAAACCGGCCTCGCGCAGCACTCGCAGGTGCTTGGATACGGTCGGCTGCGGCATACGAAGCCGGCGCTCGATCTCTCCCACCGACTGCTGCGACGAGACTAGGAGGCTCAATATCGCGCGGCGGTTCGGCTCCGCAATGATCTCGAAAACAGATTCCATGCTCCTGATATACTCCATAGAGTATATACGTGTCAAGGCATATATTAGACCCTACATGGGATCCCGGCTTGGGCCCCTGTCAGCTGTGGTTCACACCGGGTTGGTCAATTGCTCCCGCCCTCTCTTCCGTGTTAAAAACCCTACATGCGCAAATGGATGCGCGAGCGCTTGACGCGCCGCAAAAAGACTCCCGCAGAACCCTCCGATCAACCTGCTCCGCCGCCCTTGCAGCCCGCCTATTTTGATGCCGAGCAGGCGCCCAGCACGGCCAGCGATTCCGGGGAACACGCCGGCTCCAGCGGATCGGAAATCCCAGGTCCAGTTCCGTCTCCGGCTGAGCCGGAAGCTCGACCAGTTCGCAAGACGCGTCCCGTCGCCGACGAACAGGCATCCGAAGAACAGCCTCCGACCTCGCAACCTGCTGCCGCTACCGGACAGCCCAGTCGCGGTCGCCGCCGTCGCGGTGGCCGGGGACGGGGTGGCCGCGGCCGCGAACAGGCGGTCGCTCAAGCCTTTGCTCCCGCCGCAGCGAAAGGCTCCATCCCGGCGGTGCCTGTAGAATCGGAGGCGGACGAATTCTCGGACGCGGGTCAAGGATCGGACGCGGGTGAGGCAGAAGCGCCAGCCGCGGCTCCGCCACTTTCAGCAGCCGTGCCGAAACCTCCGGCGATTCCCACAGTGCCGCCGCGTCCCCCCAAAGGCGTGGTCGTACTTGCGATCGGTCTGCCGGGTTCCGGCAAGAGTTCGTGGTTCAAGCGCCACAACGTGGTGCCGCTCTCCAGCGACATGGTGCGATCGTTGCTTTTCGATGACGTCCGCGAGCAGCGCTTCCAGGATTTAGTCTTTTCCAATCTCCGCTCCATGCTGAAGGCGAGGCTCATCGCCAAGCGTCCCATGAACTATGTGGACGCGACGAACCTCACACCGCAGGAGCGCCAGCACTGGATCAAGCTGGCCAAGGATTACCAATACGAAGTCCACGCTGTCTTTTTCGATGTACCACTCGAGGTTTGCGTTGAGCGCCACCAGCGCCGCGACCGCGTTGTTCCCGAGGACGTGATGCGGCGCATGGCTGCCAAGCTCAAGCCACCGGCGTTTGAAGAAGGCTTCGCCAAGATCACTGTGGTGCGCGTAAAGGCGAAGGCGCCAGAAGCGGAGCGTCTCGACCGGGAAACCTAGCCCTTCAGATGCGGCAGCATCTTCTTGAACGCCGGCGACGACGAGGAGCGCATCAGCTCATAGATCATCATCTCGGTGGAAGAAATCACCGCGCCGGCGGCGCGCATTCTTTCCAGGCCGATCTTCCAGTTCCATTCCGTGCGCGAGCTCACGGCATCCGAGGCTACATGGACCAGGTAGCCTTCGCGCAGTGCCGCCAGCGCCGTCTGCGTCACGCAGATGTGGCTTTCCATGCCGCATAAAAGCAGCGTGTTGCGGTTGCCGGGCAGCCGCTTGAGCAGCGTACAAAAAACCTCGCTGCCGAAACAGGAGAATCGATCTTTGTCGATAGCCGCGGTTTCCGGCAGCAGGCAAGCGATCTCCGGCACAGTGCTGCCCAGCCCCTTCGCATACTGCGTGCTCACGATCGCGGGAATCTTGAGCACACCGGCGGCGCGAATCAACAGCGTCGAGTTGCGCACCAGATCTTCCTTGTGAAAGATCGGCGGCAGAAGCTTTTCCTGAATATCCACCACCACGAGGACGCACTGCTCAACATCGAGGGGCCGGCGCGCGATTTCAGCGTAGTCAGCGGAAGCATTTTCGAGGGCGGTAAGCATATGCAACTCCTGGCTGCTGCTGAGCCATGTGCGACTCAGCGGCTCCAAACTGAGTTTAGCGCGAAACCGAGGGCCGGATGCGAAATCGAATTCGCACGACGAACCCGGTTGACCGGCATTGTCTCTCGTTGGATAATGAATGCAGTTGCCCCCTCGTTCAACGGCTAGGACACCTGCCTCTGGAGCAGGCTATCGGGGTTCGAATCCCTGGGGGGCAGCCAAATAGTCCAGCTTAGGGGGAAATCCAATGAGCTGCGCGAAACAGACGTTCACTCAGTTCGGCCAGTCCAACTTCGATTGCCTGAAGCAGAAGGCGCTGTCCATCGGAATCACCATCAGCGGCAATCAGGGCCAGGATTCCAAGAATGGCGTCACCATCTCCTGGGCATTCGATCCCGTCGCGCAAACCTTAGACCTGCAATGCCTGGACAAACCCTTCATCTTGCCCTGCGGAACCATCACCGGCAGGATACAGGACGTTGTGGATAGTTGCCTGCAACAGCTCGCCTAGCGACGGCAAGCGTTCAGCTCCCCACAAAGCGCGCATACAGACTCCGCGCCACTCCGGTATCGGTGGTTCCCTTGATGATCGCGCGTCCGTCGGGGAACAGCGTCATCTCATAGGGTTCGCGCCAAAACTTCAGCACGAATTCGTTGTGCCGCACCACGCCCAGCGTTTCCAGCCGCAGCTGCATCTCAGCAAAATCGATCGGTCGTGCCCGCTCGTGAATCTGTACCGAGTTGCGCCCGCACATCGTGATATGCGGACGCCCCTCACCGGCCAGGTGCACAAAATCCCGGTGCCCGCACGCCCGGCAGCCCGCCCGCGGATTCGCCGCCGCAATCTCCGCATGCTCACTCGTCCACACATCAAACGACCACAGCGTCTTCCGCAATTTCTCCGCTGCGCTCCCGCCCACCAACAATTTCACCGCTTCCGTCGCCGCGATCGACGCCACCAGGTTCACCGCTGTGTTCAATATCCCCGAGGTCTCGCAAGTCTCCACCATCCCCCGCGGACTGTCGGGAAAGATGCACGCCAGGCACGCTGTCTTACCCGGCAACACATTCAACGTCACTCCATAGCTGCCCACGGCGGCGGCATAAATCCACGGCATGGAATTCTTTACCGCATAATCGTTCACCAGATATCGAGTCTCAAAATTATCTGTGCCATCGAGAATTACGTCTATCCCCTCAAGTAAAGCATGAATATTTGCCGGAACCAGATCCTCGACCCTTGATTCAACCGCGATCTCCGAGTTGAAGGCCGCAATCCTGCGGGCTGCGGCAATTGCCTTGGGCAACGATTCGGCCGCGTCCGCCTCCTCGAACAGCGACTGCCGCTGCAGATTGCTCGCCTCTACATAATCGCGATCGATAACCCGCAACGTGCCCACGCCCGCGCGCGCCAGTAACTGCGCCAGTGCTGACCCGGTCGCACCGCATCCCACAATCGCCACTCGCCCCGCCGCCAGCCGCTCCTGTCCCTCCGTTCCCATTCCGCGAAACAGAATCTGCCGCGAGTAGCGTTCTTCGAATTTGTCCTTTTGGACGTCCCGCCTCAAGGAGATCACCGGTTCCAGCCTGCAAAACCTTTATTATAAGTGTTGGAATTGCTTTCACTGCGAGGATGCGGACAACGCGGGCCTTTTTCGCTTCATCGAACGTAGGCAACAGGCCCAAGGACTTTATTTGCTGAGACGGCGTGCTTTCTTCATCATCCTGATTATTGTTTCGCTCGGGCCGGCCGTGCGCGCTGGCTCGTCAGCCTCCGCGTCTTCGCGCGCGTCCCAAGACCAGCAATCCCCTTCGACGTCCTCCGCCTTCGCCTCCATGTCCGCCTACGTCGGGCGGACGGTGCGATCCATCGAGCTTCCCGGTGTGCCGGATTCCGCCCGCCTGCTCGAAATGCTCCCGCAAAAATCCGGCCAGCCCCTCGATCGCGACCAGGTCCGCGAAAGCATCCGTATTCTTTTCGCCACCGGCCGCTTTGCCGATATCCAGGCCGAAGTCGCTCCCTCCGGCCCAGACGTAGTGCTCACCTTCACCACTTCGCTTAACTTCTTTGTCGGCGCTGTCGATGTGGAGGGCGCTCCCAACCACCCCAATACCAACCAGATCCTCAATGCTTCCAAATTTCAGCTCGGCGAACTTCATACCCTCGATAAGCTCGACCACGCATTGCAGAACATCCGCCAACTGATGCAGGAGAACGGCTATTACCGAGCCCGCGTCACCGCCGAAAGCACCTCCAATGCCGCTACTCAGCAGGTCAGTATCCTCTTCCACGTTACTCCGGGAGAGCCTGCCCACATCGGCGGGGTCAACGTCGCCGGCCACTCAACTTTTTCTCAAGGCCAGGTTCAGGACATCGCCCGCATGCACCCCGGCGATCGCGTTACCGCTGCCCGCGTCACCAATTCTCTTCAGCATCTCCGCAAGAAACTTCAGAAACAGCAGCGCGTGCTCGCCCAGGTTTCCATTGCCCAGCAGCAATACCACCCCGAATTGAACGCCGTCGGTTACACTTTCCTGATCGATCCTGGCCCCGTCGTCGTAATCTACGCCCAGGGTTTTCACGTGAGCCGAGGCGTTCTCAAGAGACAGATTCCCGTCTACGAAGAAAACGCCGTCGACGACGATCTGCTCAACGAAGGCCAGCGCAACCTGCTTGATTACCTTCAGTCTCGCGGCCTCTTCGATGCCTCAGTGGACTACCAGAAGGAAAGTGGTCCCGACGTTCTCCGTGTGATCTACAGGATCAATCCCGGCCCGGTGCACAATCTCGTGCTCATTGAGATCGCCGGGAACAAATATTTCTCCACAAAAATGCTGCGCCTGCGCCTTCAGATTCAGCCCGCCAGCAAATTCATTTCCCACGGCCGCTATAGTGGAGCCCTGCTCAAGACCGATGTCGCCAGTCTTCAGGCGCTGTATGTCTCCAACGGATTCCGCGACGCAAAGATTCGGACCAAAGTTGACGACAACTACCACCACTCCGACAATCACCTTGCGGTCCATATTCAAATTGAAGAAGGCCCGCAGACTTTGGTCGGCGCCCTCCACGTAGTCGGAAACGAAAAAATCAGCGCCAACTCGTTTCCTGAACTCAATACCAGCCAAGGCCAACCTTACTCCGAACAAAACCTCGCCAACGATCGCGAGTCCATCCTCAGCTACTACTTCAATCACGGCTTTTCCAACGCCACTCTCGAAATCACCACCAAACCCTCGCCCAGCCAGCCCCACCTTGAAGATGTCACCTACACCATCCAGGAGGGCGAACAGTTCTTCGTCAACCGCGTAATGGCCGCCGGGCTCAATCACACTCGCGACTACGTGGTGCAGCGCGAAATCAAAGTGGCTGCGGGACAGCCACTCAGCCAGGGCGATCTCCTCGATACGCAGAGCAAGCTCTACGATCTCGGCATCTTCAGCCAGGTCGACACCGCGGTTCAAAATCCCGAGGGCTCCGACCCGCAGAAGAATGTTCTGGTCCAGGTGCAGGAAGCCAAACGCTACACCTTCACCTACGGTCTCGGCCTGGAATTCGAAACCGGACTGCCCGCCGGAACCACCTCTCCCGGCGGCGCCACCGGCGTGAGTCCCCGCGTGGAATTCGATATCACCCGCCTCAACGTCGGCGGCCGCGACCAAACCTTGACCTTCAAGTCTCACGTTGGCCGGCTGCAGCAGCGCGGCCTCATCAGTTACGAAATCCCGAAACTCTTCGACAGTGACCGCCTCAAGCTCTTTTACACCATCTTCTACGACAACAGTCTCGACGTTTCCACTTTTACCTCGCAGCGCCTGGAAGGGAAAATCGATCTGCGCCAGCAAATCGGCAAGCAGCAACTCAACCACTCCACCTCCATGACCTACCGTTTTGAATATCGCCGGGTGAAAGCCAGCAGCATAGTTTCAGACTTTTCCCCCGCCGAATTCAGTTTGCTATCCCTGCCCGCGCGGGTCGGCGGTCCGGGTTTCACTTTCATCCGCGACCAGCGTGACAACCCTCTGGAAAGTACCAAAGGCCAGTACTTCACCCTCGATGCCTTTGCCGCATCCAGTTACGTTGGTTCGCAGGCTGATTATGGCCGCGTCCTCGGCCAGGATTCCACGTACTACGCTTTCGGCCGCCCCAAGCACAAGTTTGTCTTCGCTCGCTCCACCACCCTCGGCCTGGAACAGGTCTATCACGGCACCACCGTCTTGCCACCCGGAGCATGTCAAGTCGTTAATCTAATTAACTCTTGTCCCCCGGGTATTTCGGTGGTCCCGCTGCCCGAAGTTTTTTTCGCGGGCGGCGGCAACTCGCACCGCGGTTTCGGGTTAAATCAAGCAGGACCTCGAGATCCCGATTCCGGCTTTCCTGTAGGCGGCACAGCGCTATTCGTTAACAGCGGGGAACTCCGCTTTCCGCCGGTGAGCCTGCCCTATCTTGGAGAAGGTTTCGGCTTCGCTATCTTTCACGATATGGGCAACGTCTTTACCGCCGAACACGATATGGTCAAAGGCCTCCTGCGCTGGCACCAGCCCAGTCCTTACCAGTGCCTGCAATTCAGCCCTCTCACGCAGGCCACGCCCTATAACAACTGCGTTACCAGCTTCGACAATTCGGGCTACGACTACACTTCTCATGCGGTGGGCCTGGGTTTGCGCTACAAGACGCCCATCGGCCCTTTACGCTTCGACTTCGGGTACAATTTGAATCCGACGGCGTATATCACTGGCTACACGTTCAGCGCGCCGCCGAGTTCGCCGACGCCGGCGTTTCTTCCGGAGCGATTGGGCCATTTCAATTTCTTTTTCAGCATTGGGCAGCCATTCTAGGCCAGAGCACGTTTCATAAGTGGTTGATTTTAGCCGCGAAGCGTCGACAGAATGCAGCCCACGGCGTAAGCCGTGGGGTGGGAAGCGGGAAGGAACAAGCCCCGGAGGGGCGACAGAGTCTGACGCACTCTGATGAGGGAATGATCTGGTGACCACAGAATGCTGAGCTTTCGCATCAAGACGGCGGCAACCGTAGCGGCTCTTGCACTTCTGCTGGAGATACTCGCCTTGCCGCCGCTGCACGCTGCGGAAGTGATCGACCGCATCATCGCCACCGTCAACGGTCACGTGATTCTGCAGTCCGACTGGGACGAAGCCCTGTGCTACGAAGCTCTTCTCTCCAATCGCTCCCTCGCTCAATTCAATGACGACGACCGCCGCGCCGTTCTCGACCGCCTCATCGACCAGGAACTCCTTCGCGGGCAAATGAAGTCTGCCGATTTCCGCCATGCCACCGACGAGGAGGTCGCTGCCCACGTCGCCGAGGCTCGCANNCCGCCTTCGCCCCGCCGTCCAGATCGATTCCAAGTCCATCGAGGCCTACTATCGCGACCAGTTTGTCCCTAAATTGAAAAAGTCCGGCGCAGACCAGGTTCCCCTAGCCGAAGTTTCTAACAAGATTCGTGAATTACTCACCGAGCAAAAGGTGAGTGAGATGCTCGTCTCCTGGCTGCAAACCCTGCGCTCTGAAGGGCAGGTTCATACTCCCGGTGTAACCTCTCCGGCCAGCGACCCCGGAGTACAATCGCAGTAGCGATAGCCATAACATTAGCCATAGCATTAACAATGACCGCTCCCGCTGCCAAGCCCACCCGCCGCTGGTGGAAATATCTGCTCATCTCTGCCGGCGCGGCATCTCTCTTAGCGATTGGGTTGCTGATCTACGTCAACACCGAATCGTTTCAGGCGCTGGTCCGCCGCCGTCTCGTTGCCGAAGTTGAGCGCATTACCGGCGGCCGCGCCGAAGTGGGCAGCATCCATACCACTCCCTTCCGCTTGCAGGTGGACGTGCGCAATCTCACCGTGCACGGCCGCGAATCCGCCACCGACGTCCCTCTGGCCCATGCCGACCGCATCATCGCCCGCTTGAAGATCAGCTCGCTTCTCCGTTCCGAGTTCGGCTTTCACGAAGTTATCCTCGAGCAGCCCGTTATCCACATTGCTTTCTATTCCGACGGCACCACCAACTTTCCTCAGCGCAAGGCCAGCGCCTTTTCCGGCCCGGACGCTGTCGAGCAACTCTTCGCTCTTTCCATCAATCGCTTCGAAATGGAGGGCGGCCAGCTCTTCTGGGACGACCAAACCGTTCCTCTCGATCTCGCCGCGCGCGACATTTCGCTCGCCATGGACTATTCCTTTCTCCACTCCCAATACAATGGACGGCTTCTGCTCGGCATGGTCGATACCAAGCTGCAGGATTGCCGTCCCTTCGCCTGGATGACGTCCGCCGAGTTCAGCCTCGCATCCAGTTCTGCCGCCGTTACCTCTCTTAAATGGACTTCCGGCCACTCTCATGTCTCAGTCAGCGGCCAGGTCACAGACTTCCGCCATCCCCATCTTCAGGCCACCTACGATGCCCAACTCGATCTCACCGAAGTGGCCTCCATTGCCCGCCGCCGCGATCTTCGCTCAGGCGTTGTCGAGCTCAAAGGAAGCGGCGATTGGTCGCTCGATCAGTTCACGTCCAATGGACTGCTCACTCTTAGCAATCTCGCCTGGCAGGATGATCGGTTTTCTTTCTCTAAGGCTTCTCTCACCGCCGGCTACTCCGTCAGCGATCAGCAGCTCAAACTGTCCAAGCTGCAAGGCCGGATTTTTGGTGGCAGCCTCAGCGGCGATGCTGAATTGAATCATTGGCTCGCACCCGAACAACACCTCACTGCGGCGGCCAGGAAAACCCTCGAGACCGCGGTGATTTCCGCCGGCCCACCCCTGAACAAGTCCGGCCAGAAAAACGCCAGCCCGAAGCCCCCCTCGCCGAAGCCGCAGGCAATCCAGAGCGCGCGGATCTTTCTTCGGCTACACGATCTTTCCGCCGAAGATATTGCTGCGGCTCTCGATGTTCCCGAGCACCCGACCTCGCGGCTCCATCCCGCCGGCTCGGCCTCCGGTACGCTTGAAACTCGTTGGCAAGGGACGCGCTGTGACGCCGAAGTTCAATTCGCGCTCGATGTCGTTCCCATAGCCCACGCCGCCCCCGCGCGACTACCAATCACCGCCCACGCCAGCGGCCTCTACCATGCCGCCACAGATACTCTGGATCTCCCGCAGTTCACTCTGAGCACGCCTACGTCCCACGTTCAGGCCTCCGGCACTCTGTCTTCCGCCTCCGCGGTCCATCTATCGATTTCCACTTCCAGTCTCGCCGACTGGCTGCCTTTCATGTCCGTGGTGCGCGGTCCCGCGTTGTTTCCGGTCGCGCTGAAGGGCAGTGCCACGTTCAATGGCAGGATGAGCGGTTCACTCCGTGCTCCTCAACTCGCCGGCGCTCTGCTGGTCGAAGATTTCGACGTGACCCTCCCCGCCACGACCAACACTCATCCACTCCAAACCCACTGGGATTCTCTTTCCGCCTCGGTCGAAATGTCCTTCCAGGCGATCGCTTTTCACAATGCCATTCTGCGCCGGGACGACACCTCCGCCGAATTCGACGCCTCCTCCACTCTCCAGCATGGGCACCTTACCGGCGACAGTTCTTTCGCCCTCCGCGCCAACCTCCAGAACACCGAACTCACACCGATCCTGGACCTCGCCGGATACAACTATCCCATCACCGGCAACGCCAATCTTTTCGTGCAAGCCTCCGGCACTTTCTCCGATCCTGACGGCGAAGGCAAGATCCACCTCAACCACGCCTCCGCCTACGGCGAGGCTATTCAGCAATTCGATTCCAACTTCCACGTTGCCCACGGCGAAATCGCGCTCGAGGGCATGCATCTCCTCCATGACGATTCCGTCATCACGGGAAGCGCCGCCTACAATCCCACCACCCGCGCTTTCCGCCTCGACCTCGCTGGAAATAATTTCGATCTCGCCCGCATCTCCCGCATTCACTCCAATCGCCTCTCCGTGGAAGGCCGCGCCAACTTCACTCTCCAAGGCTCCGGCACTCCTGAAGCGCCGTCCCTCAACGGAAGCCTTCACATCCTCAACCTCACTCTGGATCACGAACTTGCCGGCGACCTTGATCTGCAAGCGGTCACAGAAGGCAGCGAACTTCATCTCACCGGCAAATCCCGCCTGCAGCGCGGCTCATTGGTCGTCGACGGAGGCATCCAGATGCGGGACGACTATCCCGCCGATCTTTCCTTCCGCATGGAGCAACTCGATCTCGACGCCCTCTGGCGTGCGTACGCCCGCGGCCAGTTCACCGGGCACTCCGCCGTCGACGGCTCACTCGAAGTCCGTGGTCCGTTACGCCACCCCTGGCAGTGGACGCTCAACGGCAATTTGACCGCGCTCGCTCTCGAACTCGAAAACGTCAAACTCCGCAACCAGGACCCCATTCGCTTCACGCTGGCGAACCGCGTCGTCAACCTTCAGCAACTCCATTTACTGGGGGAGGGAACTGACCTCACCGCTCACGGCTCGGTGCAAATCTCTGGCGCTCACGCCATGGATCTCGTCGCCGACGGCCGCCTCGACCTCAAGCTGCTTTCCACCTTTGACCCTGACTTTACTTCAGCGGGACTGGTCACCATGAACCTGTCCGTCGGAGGAACCATCGCCGAGCCTTTGCCGCAAGGCCGCCTTCAAGTGGCCAACGGCTCGCTCTCCTATGCCACTCTGCCCAGTGGTTTGAGCGATCTGAACGGCTCTCTGGTTTTTACTCGCGACCGCATCCACGTCGAGACTCTCACGGCTCGCACCGGCGGCGGCACGCTCGAGTTCAAGGGTGACGCCACTTACTTCAACCGGCAACTCAATTTCAATCTCACGGTTTCCGGAAAGGAAGTTCGCTTGCGTTATCCTCCCGGCGTCAGTTCCACTGCCGATGTCGAATTGCGCTGGATTGGCACGCGCTCCGCTTCTTCCGTCTCCGGCGAAATCAGCATCGACAAAATGGCCATCACTCCCGGATTCGACTTCGGTTCTTATCTGGATCGAAGCCGCCAGGTTTCCACGCTCACCGGTGCAAATTCCCCCCTCTACAACGTCAAACTCGACATCCACGTGCGCACCTCGCCCGAACTTCAGATGCGCACCGCCATCGCCCGCCTCTCCGGCGACGCCGATCTTCGCCTTCGCGGTTCTGTGGCCCGTCCCGCTGTTCTCGGCCGGGTCGATGTCCTCGAAGGCCGGGCGACCTTTCATGGCATTCACTTCACCCTGGAACGCGGCGATATCACCTTCTCGAATCCCGTGGCCATCGAACCCCAGTTCGATCTTCAGGCCTCCACTCACGTCCGCAATTACGACCTCAATGTCACCGTCACCGGCACGCCCGACCACGGCCTCAACATCAACTATCGCTCCGAGCCTCCACTGCCCAAATCCGACATCATCGCCCTGCTCGCTCTCGGACGCACCGGCGACGAATCGGCGCAACTCCAGGAGCAGTCCGGTCAAAGCGCTTTTTCCGATCCCGATTTCATCCTGAAGCAGGCCCTCAACGACACGGCCAGCAGCCGCTTCCAGCGCCTGTTCGGCGCCAGCAACATCAAAATCGATCCCCAGGGACTCACCACCGAAACCAATCCCACCGCCCGCGGTCCGCAGGTCACCATCGAGCAACAATTCGCCAATAATCTGTCCCTCACTTATTCCACCAATGTGTCGCAGAGTTCGCAGCAGATCATCCAGGGCGAGTACTATATCAATCGCAACGTTTCCGTCGTCGGCACCCGCGACCAGAACGGCGTAGTCAGCTTCGACATCCAGGTCCGCCGCCGTAAGAAGTAGCAGTGATCAGTGGCCAGTGGTCAGTGGCCAGCAACCCAATGCAGTTCTTCACTGACCACTGACCACTGCTTATGACCACACCCCTCACCCTCCGCCGCCAGATGGTCGACTCCCAACTCCGCGCCCGTGGCATCGCCAACCCGCGTGTCCTCGACGCCATGCTTCGCGTCCCGCGTCACGAATTCGTTCCCGAGCCGTACCGTGCCGAGTCCTACGACGACCATCCTCTTCCGATCGGCGACAATCAGACTATCTCTCAGCCCTACGTTGTTGCCGTCATGCTTGAAGCTCTCGATGTCACTCTCAACGACGCCGTTCTTGAAATCGGCACCGGCTCCGGATACGTCACCGCCCTGCTCGCCGAGCTAGCCGCACAGGTTTTCTCCGTGGAACGCCACCTGGCCCTAGCCGGCAATGCGCGCCAGGTTCTCGCCGCACTTGGCTACACCAATGTCCGAGTCTTCAGCGGCGACGGTACGCTCGGCCTGAGCGCCGTCGCTCCCTTCAACGCCATCCTCGTCTCCGCCGCCGCTCCTCGTGTGCCTCCCGCTCTGCTCTCACAACTCCGCGAAGGCGGCCGCATGGTCATTCCGATCGGTTCCTCCGACTCGCAGCAACTCCACTTCGTCCGGATGTGCAACGGCCAGCCCGTGATCTCTCTCCGCGAGCCCGTCCGCTTCGTCCCTCTGATCTCAGACCGCGGGTGAATTTGCGAAGACGATTTCTTGGAGGCCGGCGGGCGTTCGGGAATGCGGGCGGTAACCTGCGGGTAGCAGCGTGGAAGAGCGGCGCTTCAGCGCCGCGTGGAGGCCCCAACGAATTCGGGCTTCAGCCCCTGAATGCGCGCCCCGTACTTTCTGAAACGAACCCAGCCCTACTCATTTCATACAGCAACAGAACACTCAGGAAAAACAGCGCCCAAATCTCATGCGGCAGCACAATCGCTTCCCACCACCAATGACTCACCAAGGCCGAGGGAATGCGTCCGTCGGCCTGCATGGTTTCCAGCAGCGTTCCACCGGGAATCAGGAATGGAAGCATCAACAGCAGCGAAACGGCTCCAACCATCCGCGACTTGCGGAACCAGACGAAAACCCAGCACAGAGGCAAGACCAGCAGAGCCGCGTCGTAGAATCGATGATAAACCGGTAGCAAACTGATGACGGCGATCGCGCTCAAATCGAGCAGTTCGAGATCGGCCTCAGCGCCTCTGCGCCGCATCCCGTTCAGCCACACCATCACCAGAACCACCCCCATCAACACCGCCAGATCATTCGCCCAGCGGACGCTGCCCACGAAGGAATATAGCAACACCTGCAAATTAATCAGACCGAACCGCATCGGGTTGACCGGCGTGAAGTTCGCCAGTATTCCGCTTTCGAGCAGAACGTGATTGTCGTTGAGATAATTCCCCAGCCATGGAGTGTGGCCAACTTCCAGCCGCAATAACCCCAGCCCGGCAAGCACTCCAATCGCCGCGACCGTGGTTCCGAAGACGCGCCACCGCCGGCGCACCAGATAGTACAGAAGAAAGCAGAGTCCGATCTGCGGCTTCAACCCGGCCGATAGCGCGAGCAAAATAGCGGTCGTGACCTCGTAGCGCCTGCGTGCGGCCCAGATGGCGATAATGCCCAGCTCCACTCCCACCAGCGCCGCATTCCCAGTCACAATTCCCGTGTGAAATGGTGCGAGTACCAAAGTCCCTGCAACCAGTAAAATCGCTGCCGGCTCCCGGTAGGAGAAGCCAGCCAACTCCACCAGCACCCATAACATGACGAAGAAAAGCGCAAGGTTGATCGCCAGCCAGAACGCGTAGGCGAAATTCCAAGGCAGCAAACTGATGGGCGCGATCAACACCAGGGCGGTGATCGGGTACGCGGTCGGAATGCCCCTCTTGGCGATGAGCGTACCGTCCGCAACTTCTTTCGGTAGAAATTGAAGGTGGGCAGCGCCCGTCGGCCATAGCCGCAGCAGCGTCTCCGGACTGTATGGGTCCAGCCCTCGCATCCACGCATTCGCTTGTATGTAAGGCGACAGAAAATCATTGAACTGGCTTGCGGAACGAATCGCCCGCACCGGCCCCCTCACCGCGAACTCGCCGCCCGCTAACAACAGCAAGCCAAGACACACCACGGTCCAAGGACTACCCGCGCGTCGAGTACTTGCGGAACTTTCTCGTGGAGAGAATTGCATCTGTTCGGAATATCGCTGGCGCCGCCAGGTTCAGCATTGTCGCTGGGATTCGATCCGCGGCTATTAGCGAGCTTCGGTGGTCGGTTGCCCCAACCCCTGCCGCGCAAAAGCGGCGAAAGCATCGGGGGCCGACACCTGCGAAGGGCTATTGATCTCGGAAACCAGATCCACCAGCAGAAAGGCCGCCACCCAAAAGAATACGCAAAGATAAGAACCCGCCGCGAAAAGCCAGTCTTCAAAGCCCGCATGAATCAGACCCGCCAGCGTGACCATCGCAAACGGCACGGCGTAATGGGATGCGTTTCCGGTTCGTCGCACCCAGCCATAGGCTCGACCGATCGCCCAAGCCACCT
Source organism: Acidobacteriaceae bacterium (assembly GCA_003140075.1). GTDB lineage: Bacteria > Acidobacteriota > Terriglobia > Terriglobales > Acidobacteriaceae > Sulfotelmatobacter. Next base: position 17,832 of record PLIO01000259.1, read on the forward strand.
GAACCAGCAGAAACAAGAAAGGTACAATTCCCAGCAATCCCATGTATTCCGCCATTGCCAGGTAACTGCTGCCGTGTTCGCGATTCGAGCCTTCCACCGTATAGATCGAAGACCCTTGAATGTCGACGGCCCCTACGTCACTCGTTCCAAATCCAGTTCCAAACCAGGGATGCTGCTTGACCGCGGCAATGGTGTCATCCCACGGTGTCTCGCGCGATCCGAAGACGCCGGACTTGCTGCGATGTCCATCAAGTTTGAAGATAAACTTTCCGGTCAGCGAATCCGTGAGTTCGCCCATGTGGGAGGGATTCACCACCGCCATAATTTCGAGAAATAGAGCTCCGGCAAAAACCGCTCTCACCAGCAACCCCGGCCGGCGGAGCGCGATGACGAGCGCGGTAATCACAATCGCATCGGCCACAATTGCCGCCCGGCACACGGTGGCATATAGCAAGACTCCGCACAGTGCCAAAGCCGTGTATCGGCGTCGGCGTTCCCTACGGTCCTCCGCCACCAGGGCCGCCCAAACCAGAATAGGTGTGGCTACCACTCCTATAATCGCGCCTAGATTGTTTGGATTCCCAAACGTGTTGGAACCAACAAAATAGTCGACGAAACTGAAAAAAACTAGAATCTCACAAGCCAGAATCAGCCCGCGAACGAAGGCGCCTTCCCGCCCGGCCAAGGCCACTCGCCCGCCGCTTCCGGCATACAAGAACAGCAAAAACAGGCTGCCAGCCTTAAGCGCGCCAGTCGTCGGCAATGCCGAGGCGCTAGCCGAGGCGAGCGCGGCGAACACGCAGAACAAGGCAACCAGGTGAAACATCCCGAAATGTTTGGCCCGGTTCGTTCTCATCCACAAGTTAAAGCCCACCAGTGCTCCTACGGCCAGAAAAAGCCAGCGCAGCGTATAAGTCTCTACTGCCAACGGCAGGCCTGTGGCGGCCACTACGAAGCACGCCATCGTCACCGGGAAAAACACTTTTTCGAATCGCCACAGACACGCCAGCACCAGTTCGAGCGCCAGGATCGCACCCAGGTAAGTCGCATTCGCGAACAGACCAGGACGCGATTCCGCTTCCCGCAGCAGGAACAAAAGTCCAATTACTCCCAGCGGGATAAGAACAAATCGAAGTTGAACCTTCATCCGATGCTCACGATCCAATCTGTCCGTTTCAACCCAATCCTTCCGGTCTTTCACAGAAATCCACTTCGGCTAGACACAAACGCCATCCAACAGGAAAACTATTGTACCCTGCGGAGCGACCCTTCCGCCTCGAGAGCGCCCCGCCGAGCGCTTGCCGGTACCAGCAAGTGAAACGACAAACCAGCAGGGAAGTGCAGAACTGGCAACTGTCCTGTTCTACAATCTTCCCGTGCCCCTGCTTCGCAACCTTCGCGTCACCCTCGAAATGATCAAGTGGGAACACTCCATCTTCGCTCTCCCCTTCGCGCTCTGCGGAGCTATGCTCGCCGCCTCCGGCCTTCCCACCGCCCATCAACTGCTCTGGATCGTCATCGCCATGGTCGCGGCCCGCTCGGCTGCCATGGCCTTCAATCGCCTCGCCGACGCCTCCATCGATGCCGCCAATCCCCGCACTCGCACCCGCGCTCTTCCCGCCGGCCATCTCTCGCCCGCATTCGTTACCACTTTCGTCATCGTTTCCTCCGCCATCTTCATTCTCGCCGCAGCCCAACTGAATCGCCTCACGCTCTGGCTCTCACCGCTTGCTCTTGCCGTGCTGCTCCTCTACTCCTATACCAAGCGCTTTACTCGCTGGTCGCATCTCGTGCTCGGTTTTGCTCTCGGCATCGCGCCCGCCGCCGCTTGGATCGCCGTTCGCGGCTCCCTCAGCCCTCGCATTCTGCTTCTCACCGCAGCCGTCACCTTCTGGGTCGCCGGCTTCGATGTCCTCTATGCCTGCCAGGACTACGACTTCGACCGCGACTCCGGCCTCCATTCCATCCCTCGCCACGCCGGCATTCGCCGCGCTCTCTGGATCGCACGTGCCTTCCACGCCATCATGCTGCTCTTGCTGATCGCTCTCATCCCAGCTTTCGCTCTCGGCAAACTCGCCATCGCCGGCGTCATCGTGGTCACGGTGCTCCTGCTCTACGAACATTCCCTCGTCAAGCCCGGCAATCTCTCCAATCTCAACGCCGCCTTCTTCACCATGAACGGAGTAATCTCCGTCGTCTTCGCCATCTTCATCGCGGCCGACCTCTTCCTGCGAAAATAAAGCCACTGGTTCTTGGGTGGCGCAGCGCCTCAGTGTGTGCGTTAGAATGGACCTTCGGGCGATGCAATGAAAAAGAAACGACGGATTCGCGCCCCGGAGGGGCGATTGACAATAGCCCGGCGCCTTCAGCGCCGGGTGAAGTGGGAGACGGAGCCGCGCCCCGGAGGGACGCCTGAAGTTCTCACGCACACTCTTCAGCGTTGCCATAAAGCGCAACTCTTATAATGGCTTCAGCCGCTGAGGTACGACGGAAAGATTCGTATCAGGGTATGCCTAGGCATACCGCAATGAGCCTCGCCTTTAGGCGCTGCGCCCCCCTCAAAAACAAAAACCGGCGTCCCCACCCCCTGCGGCGGGACCGCCGGCTCCCCATTCCCTCGGGACGAGGGCGTGAAGGTCGGTAACCGGCAATTCCCCCATGCCGGTCACGAACCCATCATGCCTCGCCCTCCGCCCTCATTTGTCAAACCCATGTCTACAATTTGTAAAAACTATGTTCGCGGAAGGGAACGCCCCAGACTGGAGAAGTCCAAGGATGAGTCGTCCACGACTGGCCTGTCCGCGTGGAAATACTTGCGGTAAGCTGCGATCCAGTCCGTGGCAATATCGCGCTGCGCGGTTGCCAAGTCTACATCTCCGCGGCACACCATGCGATGCAGGCGATCTTCCAATTGATCCTTTACGTGCGCGTTCCACACCGTGTCCTGGTAGGGCTCCGGCCAAAGGTTACGAATATCGGTTGCGCCCCCGAGCTCCGGAGTAATCAGGTAGTCCACCTCGTACGCATCCGGCTGTGCCGGCGTCACGCCGTACTCTTCAAACACTTTGCGCCTCATAGACACGGGAACTACCGGCACAGCCTTCGCCGCCGTCGTTCCGCAAACCTCACGCGACGTTACCGGAACCGTCGCTCCCGGTGTCAGGCGCAGATCCGGTTCCTCCCAATGTCCAAGCGATGCCGAGAGCGATTGTGACCTTTCCGCCGGCCCGTGCAGCCGGATCGCGACCAGCAAACACGCCGCGAGTGCAATGCCCGCCAGCGCCACCGCCTGGCCATGCTCCTGTAAAAATGCCCAGGCATAACGTGAGCGCCCATTTCTCGCATCCTTCGCCGCCAATTCCGCCAGCCGCATTTTGAGCAGAGCACGTGGACCCGCTGCAGCCGGCAACTCCGCATCCCATGCTGTCCGATGAGCCGCGCCCACTTCGGCCAGCGTGCTCTCCAGTTCCGCCGAGCGAGCGCGGCACGGGGAGCAGCATTCCAGATGAGCACGGATCAGGCCGCTGGAACTTGGGCGCATTTCTCCGTCCGCGTACAGCAACAGCTCCTCGTCAGTCACATGAAGATTTTCTTTCGCCATGTCCTAGCCTCCATCCGCCCGGCCCAACTTTTCCAGCGACCGCGCCAAAGACGCCGCTACCGAACCGAGAGAAATTCCCAGAGCTTGAGCGATTTCGCGATACCGCAGACCCTCGGCCCGCATGCTCAAGCACGATTGGTCCTGCTCCGGTAGCGCCCGCACCACTGCCAGCAATCGGCTTTGTCTTTGCCTGCTCCGCAATTGTTCTTCGGGATTCGGATTCCGGTCTGCGTGCTGCTCCGGCAAAGTTTCGTCAAAGTCTACCGTCCGCCGCATTTGCAATTGATTTGCCGCGCGCTGCTTCAAAGCCAGATTGCGTGCCACGCGAAAAACCCAGCCCCGCAGGTTCTGTCGCGATTTTCCGCTCTGCAAGTGTAGGAACAGCAGCAGGAACGACTCCTGAACAATCTCTTCCCCATCGTGCACCGATAGGCCCAACACAAGCAGATAACGCAAAAGGCGGCTGCGCAGCTCCTCGAACAACTCCACAACCTCAATCTCAAGAGGAGAAGCAACCCGCGAGTCTGCATCCGCCGGCCTTGCCAGCGGCCACGAGAAAATGGAATCGTAAGAGAAAGACAAACATGCACCCTTAGATTGGGACTGCGGAGGAGAATTCGAGCTTAGCACATCCCGCCCCAACTGCAAGCAGCTAGTTGTTATCGGAGCGCAAGAAATAATGTCTGAACAAAATGCAGCCGAAAAGAATATTCCACAGTAGTGCATCCTCCGATCAGAACGAAGCAGACATCCCTGACGTAACCTAATTAAAGACAAGAACCACAAGAGCGCAGAGTACGAAGGTAACTCTAAGGAAATGCCTGCTTGACCGCAGACTAAAACCAAGAACTTAAGAGCAGCGCCAAGCCGACCGAAGGCAGCGATCCAGAAGGACAGTACTTTTGCATACTCGGAAGCCAAGCCGATTGAATAACAATTCAAGAGCGAAAAAGGCCCTGATAGCCGTACTGCTGTGGGCTCTTCCCCTGCTTGCGCAAAGCAACACCGGGGAATTGCGCTTATCCGTCACCGATCCCGCCGGATTGGGCCTGAGAAGCACGGTTGAACTCGTCAGCCAGGGCAACGAGTATCGCCATACCTTCACCACCGATGATCACGGCTACCTCGATGCCAAGCGCCTGAACTATGGCATCTACCGGGCCCAGATCCGCGCACCAGGCTTTGCTCAGGCTTCCGAGTCGATTGAAATCCGTTCCGCGCTTCCCTTGGATCGCACGATACGGCTGAAAGTGGCTTCAGTATCCGAATCGGTGAACGTCAGCGCGTCCGGCACATTAGTCGATCCCTATCGCGCCGGTTCGGTCAATGAAATGGGTTTGCAGACGATCGAGAATCGATTGACCGCGCTGCCCGGCCGCTCCATGCAGGACCTGGTGAACTCAGAGCCCGGCTGGCTCTATGAAGGTAATGCCGTTCTCCATCCCCGCGGCTCCGAATATCAAACTCAATTCGTCGTCGATGGCATCCCGCTCACCGACAACCGTTCGCCCAGCTTTGGTCCGGAAGTCGAAGCCGATGACGTCGATTCCCTCAAGATCTATACCGCCGGCATTCCTGCGGAATTTGGCCGGAAGATGGGCGGCGTGGTGGAAGTCAATACCCTCAAAAGCGCTGATCCCGGTTTTCACGGACAACTCACTCTTTTCGGCGGCTCCTACGATACCGCCGGAATCAATACCCAGGACCAATACACATGGAAGGGGAACACGCTTGGCATTAGCGCCTCCGGCAACATGACCGGCCACTATCTCAACCCGGTGGTGCCCGAGAATTACACCAACAACGGCACCACCGGCAGCTTTTCGCTGAGCTATGAGCGGGACCTCACACCGAAAGACCGCCTCACTCTGATCGTCCGCCACGAACTCGCCCGCTATCAAATCCCCAACGAACTGGTACAGCAGAGCGGAGCATATCTGCCGAACGCGAACAACACTGTCGGCTGTCCGCCCGTTCCCCCAGCAGACGAGCCCAGCGATTGCGTCTTCATCCCCGGCGGCCAGCTTCAGACCGGCGATAACTTTGAAACCATGGGCAGCATCGCCTACCAGCACATTTTTTCCTCCGACTCGATCGGCGTGCTGCGGGGAATGTCCCGCGATACCTCCACTGACTTTTCTTCCAATCCTGCCTCCTGGCCGCTCATTGCCACCAATCACAACGACTTCAAAGAAATCTATTTCAATGGCAGCTTCTCCCTTCATCATGGCAGGCAGGAATTTAAGGCGGGTATTGAATCCGACAACATCTTCCTGCACGAAAACACCAGCTACGTGATACCAGACTGCGCCGATCCTACCGATCCGCAATGCCCTATCAATCTGGGGATGTTGGATTCCGGCGCGATCACCTTTGCCTTTACCGGCAGCCGCCCGGACCTTGAACAAGCGGCCTATGTTCAGGACTTAATCCGCCTCGGCAATTGGACGGTCAATGCCGGCCTTCGCTGGGATCACTACCAACTGTTGCTGAATCAGAATGCAGCCAGCCCGCGCCTTGCCGTCTCGCGCTATTTCCCGACCATTGGCTTAAATGTTCACGCCTCTTATGATCGGATCTTCCAGACGCCATCCTTCGAAAACATACTTTTATCCAGTTCTCCGGCTGCGGAGGCCATCGACAACAGCGTTCCCGCACTGCAGTTGCCGGTCCAGCCTTCTCACGGGAACTATTATGAGTTGGGAGCCACGAAAGCATTCTTTGGGAAACTGCGGTTCGATGCGAATATGTTCCGCCGTCAAGTGAACAATTACGCCGACGACTCCCAAATTCTGAGTACCGGAATCAGTTTTCCCATCGCCTTTGACCACGCCATTCTCTACGGCGCGGAAGGCAAGCTGCAACTCCTGCAATGGAAGGGGTTCTCAGGCTTCGCCAGCTACTCCTACATCGTCGGCAATGCCTGGTTCCCGGTGACCGGCGGCCTCTTTCTCGGCGTGAGTAACACGTGCTTCAGTCAACCTACAGGGGAAACGTGTCTCCCGCTCACCGGACATTTTCCGGATTCACAGGACCAGCGCAACACGGTGCGCGCCCGCGTCCGCTATCAGGTCGCACCGCGGTTGTGGATCGCCGTGGGAGCCGATTACAACAGTGGACTGCCGTTCCAACCTGATTTAACTCCTCAGCAATACGCGACGGAATACGGTCAAGTGGTGATTAATCACCTCAACTTCAATCTCGGTCGCATCAATCCTTATTTCACGCAGAATGTTTCGGTGGGCGCAGATCTCTACCAGCACGAAAAACGCTCG
>PLIO01000200.1:0-1273 GCA_003140075.1 Acidobacteriaceae bacterium
GCAACCAGCGGAAGAATATTTCGATATATATAAGACGAGGTTGGATTCCCGTGCAAGAAAAGCGCCACTGGTGCTTGCGGATCGCCCGATTCACGGTACGCCATGGTTGAAGCCAAAACATTTACTTGAGGCAAGGTAATATCGAAGGGGATGGTCATGCTGCTCCTTTTTGACGGCTCGAACAAATCTGTTAGTTGATCGTGGGAATGCGCGGAACCGGTATCTTTCAGATGCCGTCAGTGCATCACTAGGTGCTCATACTGCGGCCCCGAGCCTTGCGCCTACGCAAATCAGGTTTGCGGCTATTGAACTGGCGAGTGAGCTGTTTTGCTCATCGTAACCCCTGCTCTGTGGCGGACACTTGCGTTCTTAGTTGAAGAGTGTACGTCAAGAAAGCCGATGGAACACTGAATGAACTTCGGAGCTTGATTATGTCTGTTTCACACGCTACGCGAGGTTCACGAGCTTCCTCCGCCCAACATCCGAAAACGCCAAATCATCCGGCCATGACAGAGTTCGCCGACTCACCCAGCGGTAAGGACGAGGTATTCCCGATCGAAACACCTGATCCGAATTGTGGCATCACCAAGACGCTCGCACATTTCGTGGCTACAACAAAGCTCACAGATATCAACCCAACCGCGGTCTCTCGCCTCAAGGATTTCTTGTTGGACTTCGTGGGTGTCGCGGCGTGGGCCGGGCGTTTCGCCGAAAGCATCCCCGCTGTATGAAGGGCCATAAGGCGCATGGATGAGCCTGATGGCGCCTGGATGAATGCACAGATTGTTCGCCCAAACGGCGGCTTCGCTTGAGTAGGGCCGCGGCCGGCACTTTGGGTGCTGCCGCAAAAAAGTTACGCGTTGCCGTTTCGTGCCGATCCTGCAACCATGTCCACGACCCAGGGAGAAATCATGACACCACCGACTTCCTACAACGCAAGAGTCGCTATACCACTGCCTTCCGACGAAAAGATCCGAGCCGTTGTCGGTTCCACTTATGATCCGGTTCAGGCACTCAACGTCCTCAAGATGATGGCCGGAACTGAAGATATGTTCGATGCCCTCATCGGACTCGTGAAAGCGGTCTTCGGAGCAACTGGGGTGGATCCCAAGCTCCGGCAGATGATCATACTGCGCGCAGCCAAAGTGCTGAACTCCCCCTACGAATGGCAGGCCAACGTACCCATGTCCCTGAACAACGGACTGTCGCAACTGGAGGTCGAGGCTGCAGCCAGCGATGGACCGGTGACCGGGGTTAAGGAAGAATACGTTCT
>PLIO01000200.1:1333-6323 GCA_003140075.1 Acidobacteriaceae bacterium
CTGGGTTGAGCAGGACCGCGCTCGGATCTCGTCGCATTATCGCAGGTGTCTTCTAGAAACGAGAGCGTCGAAGAGTCGGGAGGTCGGACAATACCGTACTCAAGCTCTTCATGCGGGTTCGAGTGGACGGCGAAACGCTTGCACCTGTCTGCGTCCCTGAGTATCTGGGAGCAGACAAGATGATGGACGATTTTCTTCTCGACGAGGAAGCAGGACTCGCGTATGTGATGACTCACCACAAGAACAACATTGATCAGATGTTTTTGGAACCAGACCGCAACGAAGAGAGGGAAAGCGTAGCGGGCAATCCTTTCGATGAAGAGCTCGTTGGGCCCTCTCAGGTTCTCAATTCAGGGCGACCACGTCGCGCTCGCCCGAGCGACTTTCGAAGTGATCCCTTCGGCACAGTATGTCCGACGGGATTGAGCGAATCTAGACCGAAGGAGCGGTCGTTTCTCACGCGGCCCTTTCCCTAATCCGTCGTCCACGGGATTGCCCATCATGCAAAGCCCGTAAGACGGACTCAGAAAGCCCACGAACTTAAGACGAGCGATAGAGGTTCTCGATATATGACTGCTCAACTTGCAACAGTAGGCGACCGCATTTTGGCTCATGTGGAAGACGCTGGAGTTATCCGCGACGGCAGCCTCATTCCGCGCATCGGCGACACACCACTGATTGGCGGCATGCAATTCGATTGCGGATATCTCTCGCCGCACTTTATTACTGATCCCGAACGCATGGAAGTTGCCTTCGACAACGTTTATGTCCTCGTCCACGAAGGAACAATCAGTTCCAGAAAAGATCTGCTCCCACTGCTGGAGCAGATTACAAAAAGTGGAAGGCCGATGCTGATAATCGCAGAGGACATCACCGGAGAGGCGCTTGCCGCTCTCGTTGTGAAAAAGCTAAGTGGCCATCTGCAAGTTGCCGCCGTTAGGGCGCCGGGCCTCGGCGATCAGCGCAAAAGCATGTTGCATGACATCAGCCTTTTGACCGGTGGCAAAACCACTACCAAAGGCCTCGAGATCCAACTGAGTGACATGCAGATTTCCGATCTCGGTCAGGCCCGGAGGATCACCGTCGACAAGAGCCATACCTGCATCGTCACGTTTGAAAGCAGAGATCCGCGGAGTCTCGTGGCCGCTGCTGGCATTCCACCCGAGTTCGATTCTTGACGTCGGATAAAACATGTCCAACTACCAACTAATGAATCTTCATTGCTGGAATGAAAGCATTCTGACTGGTGGTCCCGAGTGGAAGGCTACGCCGCCAGAGACCAATTAGCGTCTCGACGCTCAACCAGCTGGGTCACGCCCTGAAGAGAATTAGCTACGAGGCCATTCGTTCTTACGGACCTGGAGATGAGCACAAATGCAGACGGAAACGGCACGAACCGAAGACCTGCTGGCGATCGATGCGAGCAAAAACATAGCACTAACTGAACCGCTGCTCTATCCCTTGCGATTTGAGCCGATTTATCAATATCGACCGTGGGGTGGCCGGCACTTCGCCGACTTACTAACCGAGCCCATGCCGAGCGGACCTATCGGAGAAGCATGGCTGCTCAGCGACCGCGATGACCACGCGAGCCAGGTAGCCGAGGGTCCACTGAAAGGCCAGACGATTGGCCAATTATTGAAGCAGTTTCCGGAGCAAATGCTGGGAAAGCTCGCCCACCGCTTTCAGCGATTTCCGCTGCTGTTGAAGTTCCTCGATGCGAAGGAACTGCTCTCCGTACAAGTGCATCCAACGAAAGCGAATACGAATCTGTTGCCCGCGGGTGAGACCGCAAAGTCCGAAGCCTGGGTTGTGTTAGAGGCCGGCGCGCACAGCCGCATCTATGCGGGTTTGAAAGCTGGAACGACTGCCGCCGATGTGCGGCGGGCGCTTGCGAACGGTAGGGTGGTAGAGCTACTCGCAGGCTTCACTCCGAAGCCTGGCGACGGTGTCTTCATAAAGGCCGGTACAGTCCATTCTCTGGGCGGCGACGTTGTGGTGTTCGAAATTCAACAGAACAGTGACGTTACGTTTCGCCTCTACGACTGGGATCATGTGGACGCGAAGACAGGGAAGCTGCGGGAACTACAAGTCGATCAGGCGATGGACTGCATTGACTTTGCGGAGGGGCCTGTCGATAGCGTAACGCCCGTGCTGGAGTCCACGAAGCCAGTGAGGCGCGAGCAGCTTTTTGACTGTGAATACTTCCAGTTATGGCGGATCGGCGGAGAGTTGCCGTTTTCTGTTGGCGCAGTGGGTTTACCGCGGGTGCTGGTGTGTATCGAAGGCGGCGGTGAGATTGAACAGGGATACGCCACTTATACGGTTGGGAAAGGCGACGTTCTATTCCTGCCGGGGGTGGTGGGACTCTGTACTCTTTGGCCCCGCGGTGCAGTCGATCTGTTGGAAATTGCGCTGCCCGAATAGTTTGCAAACGGTAAACGGCAGTCCGATTCATCCGAGCCGCAACTTTCATCAAAGATCGCATATTAAGAATCGCAAGAATTTCATCATTGAGGCATCGTGAAAAAGCTCATCGTGTTTGATCTCGACGGCACGCTCGCTGGAAGCAAGTCACCTCTTGACTCTGAAATGTCGGGACTGCTGCATGATCTTCTCTTGATCGTCAGAGTAGCGGTGATCTCCGGAGGCGATTGGCCGCAGTTCGAAAAACAACTGCTCTCCAACCTTCCGCATGACAAAATGCTCGCAAATCTGTCCCTGCTTCCAACCTGCGGAACAAAGTTCTACCGATACGACTCGGCGGTTTGGAAAAAGATCTACTCGGAAGACCTTACCTCGGAAGAGCGAGACAAAATTCTGGGTGCTCTCAAGAAGGCGATCAGCAGCGTAGACTTCAAGATCGATAAATTGTGGGGCGAACAAATCGAAGATCGGGGAAGCCAGATCACATTTTCGGCCTTGGGTCAGGAGGCACCGTTAGAGGAGAAAGACAAATGGGACCCCGATATCAGCAAACGGAAGAAGATCAAAGCGGTTCTCGACGGTCTGGTTCCTGATTTTTCTGTCCGGATCGGAGGCTCGACATCGATCGATATCACCAAACCTGGCATCGATAAAGCCTATGGCATCCGGAAACTTTGCGACCTGTTGAGCGTTTCATTGGAAGAGATGATTTACATCGGCGATGCCTTGTATGTCGGAGGGAATGACTATCCCGCCAAAGAAACAGGAGTTGATTGCATTCCGGTTAAGGATCCGAACGAGACGAAGCGAGTGATTCAAACAATCATCGCGTGTCTGGCGGTCAGCGATCAGGCAGCATGAGGTCAGGAAAACATGAGGGGATTTGAGTTGCAGCGTCTAGGAATGGTGATGGAGCCGCAACCGGGCGATCCCCATGAGGCCGAAGGCGTCCTGAATCCGGCGGCCGCTCGTGGCCCGGACGGCGAGCTGTACCTCTTTCCACGACTGGTTTCGCTTGGGAACTACTCGCGCATCGGCATTGCCCGAGTGCGGTTCAATGAAGCGGGAGACCCAGACGGAGTCGAGCGTCTCGGCATCGCTCTGGAGCCGGAAACCGACTATGAGTGTGGGATCGACGGCCGCGGAGGCTGCGAAGACCCTCGCGTCACGTTCGTCGAACCGCTGCAGCGCTACCTCATGACTTATACGGCCCGCACCCCGCGCGGGCCGCGCATCGCCGCGGCACACTCGACGGACCTCTTTCACTGGAAGCGGAGCGGGCTTATCCCTTTTGCTCCGTTTGAGGGCTTGGACGTCAGCACCGTTGACGACAAGGACGCCTGCCCATTCCCCGCTGCCATTCCAAATCCCTCCGGGCAACCGGAGTTNNGAGTTGGCGCTGCTTCACCGGCCACTGTTTCCTGGGACCGCTCCCGAAGAAAAGGCGCGCGACGCCGCCTCCCACGAGGTGGATCTTGATCGCGAAAGCATCTGGATTTCATACCGTCCGATTTCCCTGGAAGCTTTTCAACCGAGTCTCGTCGACCAGTTTTCTCATCATCGGCTGGCGACTCCGGTATCGCCCTGGGAATGCCTCAAAATCGGCTGCGGCACTCCCCCGATCCTGACTCGTCACGGCTGGTTGGTCGTTTACCACGGCGTTAGCGAAATTGGGCAGCCCAGCAATGGTGTGCATCGTCTGTGTTACGCGGCGGGAGTGATGGTGCTCTCGAAAGAGCAGCCGCAAGTGATCCGTTATCGTTCGGCGACACCTGTGTTGTCGCCGACATTGCCGCAGGAACGTGACGGTATTGTCGCCAACGTGGTGTTCCCTACCGGCATCGATCGGCGCGACGACATCGGCTCACCGGATCGCTTCGATGTCTATTACGGAATGGCTGACAACAGAATTGGTGTGGCTCGCCTCGACCTCCCTGATCTCTTGCCGCAAGGAGGAGCCGTTTGACCCGACTGCCGGCTCCAGTAATTAGTGCCCGTGTCTCATTAACGGCAAGCTGCGGCATTTCAAAAAGTAAATCTACTTTCAGGTTCTTCGTACGGATTTACCCCACGGCCCGATACGCTCAACACTCTAGATCTAGTCGTCCACGGAGGGTGTGGCGGTGCCGAGCAGAATAGGTCGTCAACATTGGATTTCCTCAGATGGGTTGTTAGCTCTCCTGGCTTCCCTGAAGTCACGGCGGACTTGCTCTTCACGCTTCAGGACTCGATTGAGATCCTGAGCGATCTTCAGTAGCTCATCGGGATCCTTCTGATTGTTGGACGACCTCCCAACGGGAGTTGTATTGATTTCTTCTTCCATCAAGCCAACGCTCCTGTGAAGTTGCCACCTGACGTCGCACCTATGCCAAACGGCACAGATCGCTGTTCTTCTTTGTTGGAAACTGTGCGCGGCAAGACCATCACGAGCTTAGCTGCATGTAGTTTGGATCTCGAACCGGCCAACTACGTGGAGATGCGGAGGTCTTATGGATGTATTAGAAATGTTTCGAGTCGCGCCGAATCGGATACAGCCGAGTGATTCCTGCGCCAAACTCATTCT
>PLIO01000140.1 GCA_003140075.1 Acidobacteriaceae bacterium
TCAGTTTTGGGGTCCACTCCACTAGCGTGTCGCCTGCTTTCTCGCGGTTTTCCTCTATTTTCACTTGGTCCCACGGCAATACCATTAACCGTCCCGGAAGGTTTCGGGATTGGATGATCACCCCATCGAAATACCCCATATTAATGCCCGTCCGCAACGATTTTTTGACGACATTCCACTGGGCAAGATGCAGTAGTGTCTCAATTTCGGACGCCGCCCTTTCCGCTTCTGCATCTGGTAAAACTTCAAACTCCACTTCCACTCCGGCGTATGGTTTGAGTTCATCAAAGCTGGACTTCCCTTCGGGGCCTCCGCGTATAACCAATGGGATCGTTCGCGGCGCGATGGAATCCGCCAATTCTTTTTCTTCCGCCTCTGTGGCTGTCAGCCTTTTGGCAAGTTCGCCAGCTTCTTTTCCAAGTTCCTTTACACGTGCTTGGGCTTTACCAGCCTTATCTGCCGCGTCACTTGATTTGGTTTCGGCCTCCTTCGAGTTGCTTAATGCCGTCCCAGACTTATCTAACGCCGTAGACGCATTACTGGCAGCGTCTCGTGCTTTGAAATCCAGAGAGCTAATTACCTGTTCCGATAGAGCATCATTCCGCTGGCCGTACCAGTACCCGGCTATTTCGCATAAGACGGCTATAGCAAAGAACCATATGCCTATCGAATCAAATAGGTGTTTCCTCGTCTCTTGCTTGGAATTGTGGGCCAATGCTTCAGCTACTACAAGCAGCGCGAAGAACACAAGGCCAGCAAGCTCAAGATCGCTGTGGGCCTGTCTAACCGAGTCGAGCGAATTCCAGTCTGGAAGTATCGCGAGAAGCATTATTTTCACTTTCGCGCTCCTGTCGGCGCTGGTTGCGCGGATACTCCGGCACAGAAAGAAGTGCTGTGGAAATCAAACGACACCACTACCGCTTCGTAGCGGGCGTTGACAATCCGTAAATCTCGTGGAACTTGGCAAGTCAACAACCCATGTTCCGACCCTCTGCGCGTGGTCCCAATCACTTGCTGACGCAGGGCTCCGACCGTATAGTAGTCTGTCATATCCGAACCGGGAGGCCATCATGAATACGACTCAGTTCTTCGAGCAATTGGAATCGTCGATCGCGAAATACGACTTGCTCTGCCATCCATTTTACAAAGCATGGGCGGCCGGTGATCTAACGCGCGAGGATCTGCGCGAGTATGCCCGCCAGTACTACCACCACGTCGAAGCGTTTCCATCGTATCTGGCCGAGTTCGCACTTCGTCTGGACGAAGGTGAGCTGCGGCGGGCGGTGCTGACCAATCTGTACGACGAGAAGGGCGCCGCTGGAGGGTCGGGTAGGGAGTCCGTGCCTCACTCTGAGCTATGGCTCGACTTCGCCGAAGGCATGGGATCGCGAAGAGACATGCACTGGCACCGGCCGGTCGCGGAAGTCCGGGAACTGGTGCGGCATTTCCATTATGTGGCCAGTGAAGGCACGCCGGAAGAAGTGTTGACCGCGTTTTACGTTTATGAATCTCAGGTGCCCCGCGTAGCCAGGGAAAAGGAGCGCGGACTGCGCGAGATGTACGGCGCCGACGACAAGACCTGCGGCTATTTTGGCCTGCACGCCACGGCCGATATCCATCACTCGAATGTCTGGCGCAAGCAACTGGAAAAACGCCTCGCGGCGAATCCGGAGGCGGCGGAAGCCGCGCTGGACGCGGCCGAGAACGCCGCCAAAATGTTGTGGCGGGCTCTGGATGGAATCGAAGCGGCACGGATGGTACACGCGGCGTAGATCTGGGTGAAGCCGCCAGATTCCATCACGATTTCATTTCTGGTGTTTGTGCTGTTGCTGATGCCAACACTCGGAGTTCTCTCCTGGTTCCGGGTGAAATCAGGGAAGCCGCTCCTGCCGAAGAATCGCCGTTACCGTACGATGATTGCGCTGCAACTTGTGCTCCTGGCCCTGGCCTCGCTCACGGCCAGACAGAATTCCCTTCGGTTGCTTGATGCCCACTGGCCTGCGGCCTGGGTCTGGGCGGTGGCAGCCGCATACCTCACATTTATCGCGGTAAGGCTTCATTTCGGCTGGCGCCGGCTTAGTGAAGAACGCAAGCAGCGGGCCCGCCTGGTCCTTCCGGAGAATGCATCCCAGATGCGCTACTGGATTGCCATCTCGCTGCTGGTTGGGCTGACGGAGGAGTATGCCTACCGTGGCGTGGCGTACACCGTCCTGTCGCAGATTACAGGCGCGCCCGGCCTGGCCGTCGTGGTTTGCGTCCTGAGTTTCGGCTTCGCTCACATGATGCAGGGATGGCGTGGGGTGTTACTGGCATCGGCGATGGCCGTTCTGTTTCACATCACCGTGTTTCTCACGGAGACACTTTATGTTGTGATTGCCTTTCACGCTGCCTACGACCTGATCGTTGGAGTTCTGGCGATGCGTGTCCTCGGGCGGGACGTCGCGGTCAAGCCCCCGGAGGCGCAGGCAGCCATCTAACGAGCGAACATGGCGAAACCAATCCCCATCGGAGCGCGCGGCGAAGCCCGTGAGACTGTCGAGTTCAAGCACACTTTGACCTGGCACCATCCAGAACTGCCCCCGGTTTATTCCACGCCCGATATGATCCGATTAATGGAGACCGCGGCCTTCCATGCGCTCCAGCCCTACTGTGAAGGCGACGAGATCACGGTGGGAACTTCGATCCACATCGAGCACCGTGCGGCGAGCGGTATCGGCGCACATATCGAGGCCGTAGCAGCGCTGGAATCGTTCGACGGACGCTTCTACACTCTGCGCGTGACGGCGCGCGACGATGTCCAGGAAATCGGCCGCGGTACGGTAGGCCGGGCGGTGGTGAGCATCGGAAAGTTTGCGAAGAAGATGGAGAATCGAAGCCAGTAGACGCATCCAATTCCTTCGTATGCCCCTTCCTGACCCTGTGCAGAAGAAAAAAGCGAAGGTCTTCCTCGCCATGCACTACGGTGGCGAACCCTTACTGCTGCCGAACGTGTGGGACGTCGCCAGCGCGCGCATCGTCGAAGAGGCTGGCTTTCCGGCCCTCGCGACGAGCAGCGGAGGCGTCGCATTTTCCCTTGGATACCCAGACGGACAGAGAATTCACAAAGACCGCATGATGGCGGCAGTGGCACGCATCGCACAGGCGGTGAAGGCCCCCGTTACTGCCGATGTCGAATCGGGCTACGGGAACGATCCGGAAGCTGCGGTGCGGACTGCCCGCGCCGTGATTGTAAGTGGGGCGATTGGGATGAACCTCGAAGACGCGACCGGCGATGCGGAGCGGCCGCTTCTAGATTTGTCCCTTCAACTGGAGAAGATCCGAGCGATCCGCAGTATCGCGGTCAAGTTGGATGTCGCCTTAGTGATTAACGCACGGACAGACGTCTATCTCTTGCAAGCGGGAGCTCCTTCGAGCCGATATGACGAGACCATCCGTCGCTTGAGTGCCTACCGCGACGCTGGCGCCGATTGCCTGTTCGCGCCCGGTCTCGGTGACGCGGCCACAATCAAACGACTCGTTGCCGATTTGAAGTGCCCGGTGAACATTCTTGCCGGTCCGGGTTCTCCATCGGTGCCCGAGCTATCCCAGCTGGGAGTGGCCAGAGTGAGCTTGGGCTCGGGAACGATGCGCGCTACGTTGGGCCACCTGCGCCGCATTACGCAAGAACTGAAGACCACGGGCACTTACTCCGCGCTGGAAGACTCTCCTTCGTACGCCGAGATGAATCGGATAATGGAGCGGAGCCAGCGCTTAAGGTCGAGGTGAAGATCGGAAAAACCATTCTGATCGGTGTCATCTCCGACACTCATGGCCTACTGCGTCCTGAGGCACTCGAAGCCCTGCGCGGATCGGACCAGATTATTCACGCCGGGGATGTAGGTTCACCCGAGATCTTCGACAAGCTATCGGCAATCGCTCCGGTGACTGCGGTACGAGGCAATATCGACAAGGCTCCGTGGTGCCGTAAATTGCCGGATACCGAGGTGCTTGAACTGGGTGGCGTTTCCATCTACGTGCTGCACGATCTGGCGCAGTTGGACCTCAAGCCCAAAGCTGCCGGATTTGCGGCCGTGATCAGCGGCCACAGTCATATTCCCAAACAGGAAACGCGCGATGGGGTACTTTATTTCAATCCCGGCAGCGCGGGCGCGAGACGATTCAAGCTGCCCGTCAGCTTGGGAAGGTTGACCGTGGAAGATGGGAGCGTGCGCGGCGAACTCTTGACTCTGCCCCCCGCTGACCACTAGCCGGTGGTGCCGTTGCTACAATCGCAAGGCAAACACAAATGCCCATCGAGTTCCAGATCGAGGCTCATGCCGGCGCCGCTCGCACTGGGCGGCTGCTCACGCCTCACGGCGAGATCGAAACGCCGGTGTTCATGCCCGTCGGCACCGCGGCGACGGTCAAAGCCGTGCCCCAGGACGTTCTCGAGGAACTCGGCGTTCAGATTCTTCTCGGCAACACTTATCACCTCTACCTGCGCCCGGGAATCGAAACCGTGCGCAACCTTGGTGGACTGCATGGCTTCATGGCGTGGCCGCGAGCGATTCTGACCGATTCCGGAGGCTTTCAGGTCTTCAGTCTGAACGAGCTTCGCAAGGTCACAGAAGAAGGCGTAACGTTTCGCTCGCATCTGGATGGCTCATCGCACTTCTTTAGTCCGGAAAGTTCCATGGCAGCACAGATCGGCCTGGGTGCGGACATCGTCATGGCCTTCGATGAGTGCACGGAATATCCAGCCGATCAAGCCCGCACGCAGGCTTCGATGGAATTAACCCTGCGCTGGGCTGAACGCAGCAAGAAGTATTTCGAGGAGCACAAGCACGAAGTTCCGTGGGACAGTTGTCAGTACCCAGTACCTAGTACCCAGTACCCGGAGAAAGGTGCTGCCAACTGGGTGCCGGGTACTGGGTACTCGACCCAGTCCCTGTTCGGCATCGTCCAAGGCGGGATGGATCTCGCGCTCAGAAAGGAATCCGCCGAGCGCACCATCGAAATCGGCTTTCCTGGCTATGCCATCGGAGGCCTCAGCGTCGGCGAGCCCCGCGAACGCACCCGCGAGGTCATCGCAGCCACGCTCGAATACCTTCCCGCCGACAAGCCGCGCTATGTGATGGGAGTAGGCACGCCCGAGGAGATCGTTGAATACGCCAGTCTGGGCGTCGATATGATGGATTGCGTCCTGCCCACGCGCGCCGCCCGCCACGGCCTGCTGTTTACCTCGGAAGGAAAAGTCTCCATCAAGCAGGCGCGCTATACTACGGATGCAGGCCCGCTCGATCCCAATTGCGGCTGCCGGGTGTGCCAGCGTTATTCGCGGGCATATTTGCGACATCTTTATGCTTCTAATGAAGTGCTGGCTCAGGTCTTAAATACCCTGCATAACCTGAGTTTCTACCTTGACACTATGCGGCGGGTGCGTCATTCTATTCGACTTGGGGAAGAGTCTGGTTTTCTTTCTAACGTCTGGTCTCGACCGAAACCGTAGACCTCCCTGGGAAGCTCCCCGGATTCAAGCCTGAGTAGTAGAAGTCCGGCCGGAATCGAGTAGAACTCCCGTCGTGAAATGACAGGACTGTGGCGAAGGTAAGCGCGGGCGGTTGTTCGCGGACTGGGTCCGAGATCGCAGAAAAGATCGTCTGATGAGTGTAGCTTGACGAGCAAATTTTAATGAACAGACTTTGATGAGCATGCAATCATTCTTGGCGGTGCAAGCTGGTGGCGGAATGGGGTGGTTGAGCGTAGCCCCGCTCATTTTCATTTTTGGAATTTTTTATTTCCTGCTGATTCTTCCCCAGCAGCGCCGCCAGAAGAAGTGGACGGCCATGCTCGATGGCCTGAAGACTGGCGACAAGGTGGTGACCAGCGGCGGATTGCGGGGAACTATTATGGCGCTCAAAGATGATTCCGTTCATCTGCGCGTTCCGCCTAACAACATCGTTCTGGAAGTGACCAAGGCCTCGGTAACCCAAGTCACGACCACGGAGGAAGAGACTAAGACCAAGTAATCGCTGTACAAACTAATATTTGGATTTGTTTTCGTTATGAACAAGAACCTTCTTTGGCAGTTGGCACTCATCGTCGCGGTCCTGCTCGTCTTCCTGTTCGGGATCTTCGGCATTCCGCAAAACTTTTCGGGCCAGGGCCTGCTTACGGCCATGACCAACCGCATTCACCTCGGATTGGATCTGCGCGGCGGAACCCACCTCATTCTGCAAGTGCAGGTAAACGACGCGGTCAATATCGATTCCGACAATGCAATCGAAATCCTCAAAGAGCAACTCAATAAGCGCAAGATCACTTTCGCGGATATCTCCAAGCCCGATCCGCAGAACAATCCCGACCGGGTTGTGCTGAAGGGTGTGCCGCCGGATGCGCGCAAAGACCTGCTGGATATCTTGAATGAGCGCCTGCAAGAGTACAGCCTCGGTTCGGGAGCGGAAAATACCTACACGCTCACGATGAAGCCACAAATGCTCACCGACCTGAAGGACAAGGCCGTGACCCAGGCGATTGAAACCATCCGCAACCGCATCGATGCGCTGGGGGTAAGTGAGCCCACCATTCAAGAGCACGGACTCGGCCAGTATCAGATTCTAGTGCAATTGCCCGGCGTCGATGATCCTGAGAGGGTAAAGAGCCTCATCCAGTCCACCGCCATGCTTGAGATCAAGCAGGTGCTGGGTGGGCCTTATCCCAGCGAGCAGGCCGCCCTGCAGGCGCAGCAGCCAATGGGTGTTCTGCCGCCCGATGGGATGCTGCTTCCCGGGCACGCTGCTCCCGGATCTTCCTCAGGCGAACAGGCCTGGTATGTGGTTTCGCGCATTTCCGCCGTCCGCGGAAAAGACCTGCGGGATGCGCAGCCCAGCACCGACCAGAATGGCCAGCCCGACGTGAGCTTCACCCTTACCGGCGAGGGCGGCCAGCGATTTTACAGCTTTACCTCCGCGCATGTGGGCGAAAGTCTAGGCGTAGTCCTCGACGGCAAAGTTCAGGAAGTTGCGAATATTAAAGAAGCCATCCGCGATACGGGCACCATCAGCGGCGGCAGCATGAACGCGCAGCAAGCCAAGGATCTATCCATGATCCTGCGTTCGGGCGCGCTGCCTGCGGGCATCAAATATCTCGAAGAGCGGACGGTCGGGCCGTCCCTCGGCACCGATTCCATCCGCGCCGGCGTTCGTGCCGCTATCGTGGGCATGCTCGCGGTGCTGATTTTCATGCTGATTTACTACCGCGCAGCAGGCATCAACGCCGACGTTGCGCTCCTGCTGAACCTCATTATCCTCCTCGGCTTCATGGGCTACTTTGAGGCCGTTTTAACTTTGCCCGGAATCGCCGGCGTGATCCTTACCGTCGGTATGGGCGTAGATTCCAATGTGCTGATTTTTGAACGCATCCGTGAAGAGTTGCGCAACGGCAAGACGCCGCCATCCGCTGTGGATCAGGGCTTCAGCCATGCCTGGATCACCATTGTGGACACTCACGTGACCACCATCGTTTCGGCGGCCATCCTGTTCCTGTTCGGAACCGGCCCGGTGAAGGGTTTCGCGGTCACGCTCACTTTCGGTCTGCTCGCGAATTTGTTCACGGCCGTATTCGTTTCGCGCGTCATCTTCGACTGGATTTTGAGCCGCAAACAGCGGGGTGAGGCGTTGAGCATTTAGGAATTGAGTCATTGAGAGATTGAGTGATTGAGCCATTGAAAACCGCAGCGCGAATCAGGTTTTCAATCACTCAATGACTCAATCACTCAAAGGCTCAATTCTTCACGAATTCATAAATCGGATAAGGGGTCAGACTTGGAGTTCTTTCGCAATACCAACATAGATTTTCTCGGGAAGAAGTGGTATTTTCTCGCCTTCTCGCTCGTGTTCAGTGTGGCGGGCATCTTTTCCATGTTGTTCTGGCACGGCATCCCGTACGGCGTGGATTTCCGCGGCGGCACTCTGGTGTACGTGAAGTTTTCGCACACGCCTGACGATAACGCTCTGCGCGCGGCCATGGACCGCGCTGGCCTGCGCAATGCCAAGATCCAGCGCTACGATGTGCCATCGAACAACGAAGTTTTGATCGACCTCGATGTTCAGGAAACCAGCGAACAGGCGCTCGACAACGGCAAGAACAAGATCATCCAAACGCTGGAAACCAACGTTCCCGCGGGCAAGAGCGATCTTAACAACTCCAGTTCATTGGCCATCAAGAATTACCTGATGGACAAAGACCCGATGCACTTGGGATCCGATGCTGACCAGAAATACACCCAGCAAGCCCAGGCGATCGTCGATGCCCGGGACAAAGGGCAAGGCGGCGTGCTGAGTTCGTTCGACCAATTGAAAGGATCGGTCGATCCGGCCGCTGCGGGTTCTCTCCCGGATGGTTTTTTCCTGTCGGATTTCGGGGTGCGCAACGTCGAGATTGTCGGACCGCAAGTGGGCGCACAGTTGCGCAAGCAAGCGCTGCTGGCTACGGCGTATTCGCTGGCTGGAATGTTGATTTACCTGGGGTTCCGCTTCGAGTGGATTTACGGCATCGCGGCCGTGGTCACGGTGTTTCACGACACTCTAATTACTGTCGGCGCATTCTCCCTGCTCAACAAGGACATTTCCCTGACCGTGATCGCCGCCATCCTGACTTTGATTGGTTACTCTAATAACGACACGATCGTGGTATTTGACCGAATCCGGGAAAACATTAAACTGATGCGGCGGGAGAAGCTATCGGAAATTGTGAACCGAAGCATCAACCAAACCCTGAGTCGAACCATCTTGACAGCCGGGCTAACCTTCCTTACCGTACTTGCACTCTATTTGTTCGGTGGCGAGGTGCTTCGCGGGTTTAGCCTCGCGCTGGTAATTGGTATCTTGATCGGCACGTATTCCTCGATTGCCATAGCCGCACCGATCCTGGTTGCCTATCAGGACTGGAGGATCGAGAAGGGCAAGCGGCCGGTTGCAATGCCAGGCCGGACCAAGTAGTTGCCCGGTTATGGTTTGTTTTCTTGCAGGTCGTTAGTTTGTAAGGGTTTGCGAAGCCGGGCAGGGCTTGGACGGCCTCGCCGGGTTCGATTGCTGAATTTGGGAGCAAAGGGGAAACTGTCGGTGTCTAAGTTTACGTAGGCTCTGAGTAGGGGGAAACTATTATGTTTGAAGATAGCCTTCTGGAATCGGGTGGCAGGCTGAAGACGAAGCGGGGACGGACGACGACATTCGCGATCATCCTGGAGATCGGTTTGATCGGCCTCATGGTTCTGATGCCCCTCATCTTTACTGAAGCCCTGCCGAAGCAACAGTTAATGACGTTCCTGGTGGCCCCACCCCCGCCTCCGCCACCACCACCTCCGGCTGCAGCGCCCGTGCATGTGGTGCATCAAGTTCAGACCGATATTGTGAATGGCGCTCTCCGCACCCCCACCAAGATTCCTCAAAAGATCCAGATGATCAAGGAAGACGAAGCTCCGCCGGCGATGGCGTCGGCAGGCGTCGTGGGCGGTGTTCCGGGAGGGATTCCCGGCGGTCAGATGGGCGGCGTGATTGGGGGAATTATCAGCTCGACTCCCGTGGCCGTGCCTAAAGTCGCTGCACCGCAACGTGTCCGTGTTTCTCAGGGTGTCTCCACCGGCCTGCTGGTCCGCAGGGTGAATCCAACCTACCCGCCTTTGGCGCGGCAGGCGCGCATCTCGGGGCAGGTTGTGCTGAGAGCAGTGATCAGCAAGGATGGTTCGATCATAAATCTTACGCTGGTCAGCGGGCATCCCATGCTGGCTCCCGCGGCTATCGATGCGGTGAAGCAGTGGAAGTACAGACCGTACCTGCTGAACGGCGAACCAGTCGAGGTGGATACGGAAGTATTGGTCAACTTCACTCTGGCCGGAGGCTAGTCCCGGCGGCGTGATGCAGCAACGTTTCGGAAGTTTAAGCAGGATGGCCCTCCCCTTCCCACCAAGAACGGTGGCCAGGAGAGCCCTTTTAGGGCGCGGTCGCCGTACCTTTCATCTTAGGTGCGCGAGCGGGCGGCGACGGCAGTTTTCTGCCGTGAAGCTTTGCAGGGTGTACGAATCTCGCATCAAAGTCTAAGAAGTTCCGAGGAGGGAAAAGCAACTCATGTTAGCTAATGTGGCAACAGCAGTGATCAGTCATGTCCCTAGGGTAGCCGCCTGGATTGTGCAGGAAGGTGGCGCAGTGGGTTGGGATCCGATCTCGCTATGGAAGCAGATGGGTATCATCGCGAAGATCGTGGTCATCATCCTGTTCATCATGTCGGGTTGGTCGATCGGCGTTATGATCGACCGTGCCATGGCGTATAACGCGGCCCGCAAGCAATCTCGCGCCTTCGCTCCTGCGGTAGCCGGAGCCTTGCGCGATGGCCGCATCGACGAGGCCATCAAGGTGGCTGAGCGCAACAAGAAGAGCCATCTGGCCAAGGTTGTAACCGCCGGTCTCATGGAATTCAAAGCTCATCAGGATAGCCCCGGCGCCATTCCCGGCGAAACCATTGAAGCCTCCAAGCGCGCTCTCGAGCGCACCGAAGCCATCGTCCACGCCGAACTCAAGCGCGGATTGGGCGGCTTGGCTACGATCGGTTCCACGGCTCCCTTCGTGGGCCTGTTCGGCACCGTGATGGGCATTCTGAATGCCTTCAAGGGTATTTCAGAGCAGAAGGCCACCGGTCTGGGAGCGGTCGCGGGCGGCATTTCTGAGGCGCTGGTAACCACGGCTTTCGGGCTGCTGGTGGCCATCCCCGCCGTCATGATGTTCAACTACCTCACCGGCCGCGTGGAAGCGTTCGATGTGGAGATGGACAACTCGTCGAGCGAACTAATCGACTACTTCCTGAAGCGGCGAGACGTTCGCCGGTCCTAGGATCGTTGGAGTTTCTGGGTTCATGCGATCTCGTCGCGTGAGATCCGGGACCCAGAAGTCCTCTATGAGTTGCTGCTGTCCGGTGCCGGGGCTTCCCGGTACCGGGCTTCCCGACTTATGCGGAACCGATTCAGATCCGGGGTGTGGTTGTTGGGTCTGACGGCGTAGGGTCTTGCTGGCAACTGGCCACGGGCAACTGGCCACTGGTTTACGGAGAAATCGAATTATGGCAATCGCAAAAAGGAACGAGGGAGCTAACGTCAACTCTGACATCAACGTTACTCCCATGGTGGACGTCATGCTGGTGCTGCTGATCATCTTCATGGTGATCACGCCCATGTTGCAGAAGGGCATCAGCGTGGATATGGCCAAGGTGAACAACCCCACTCCCATGCAGGATGCCGACAAAGAAGACGCTCTTCTGGTGTCGGTGATGCGTGATGGGACGGTCTACTTCGGCTCGGACAAGGTGGTGGTGGACAGCTTGACTGGCAAGGTGAAAGATCGCCTGACCAATCGTACGAACAAGATGGTCTACGTTAAGGCAGATGCCCGCGCCCACTTCGGCAATGTGGTCCAGGTAGTGGATGCGGTGCGCTCTGCCGGTGTGGATGATCTGGGCTTGCTTACTGAGCAGAGAAAAAGCACGCCAAATGCACCGCCTGCCGCTCCGGCGGGTGGGCAATAGAGGAGACTCGACCATGAGTATGGCAGTTGGAACCGGCGGAGGCCAAAGTGCAAATATTAACGTCACTCCGCTCATTGACGTACTGCTGGTGCTGCTCATCATTTTCATGGTGATCACGCCTTTAACGCCGAAGGGGTTGGATGCGCTGGTTCCTCAGCCGCCTCCACCCAACGCACCCAAGAACAACACTCCCGACCGCACTATCGTTGTACAGTTGATCGATCGTGGCGCCGGTCAGGATCCCGGCCTGAAGATCAACCAGGAGGATGCCACCTGGGATAACCTGCAAGGGCGCTTGGCCGATATCTACAAAACCCGCGCCGAGAAAGTTATGTTCGTGAAGGGCGATGACGCTATCCCCTTCGCCGACGTGGCCAACGTGATTGACATCGCGCACGCCGCCGGTGTGGACAAGGTCGGTCTGATTACGGCAAAGATTGAAGCGGGCGGTTAAGAGCACGCCCCAGGACTAAAGAACGCCCGGAAAGGTCGCGCATCCCGCATTCAGCTCGCGCACGGGGGCCAGGGGCTTCCGTGCCGCGCCTGCTAAAGAATGCTCGGCCAGCTCTTGTCAACCCGCCGTCTCTGGGCCTAGGATGCTGTGGCAAGGGAGACTTATACCGCAATGAATAAATCTATTCGCATACTGACGCTGGCCGCTGCTACGCTGGCGATCCTATCTTCCATGGGCTGCAGCAAACTGCGTGCCCGCGACCAACTCAACAAGGGTGTGACCGCTTTCAAGAACGCCAAGTTCGAAGAAGCCATTGATCACTTCCAACAAAGCGCGGCGCTCGACCCCTCCCTGATTAACGCAAAAATGTATCTGGCCACCGCCCTGGCGCAACAATACATTCCTGGCGTCGAGGATCCCGACAACATCAAGATGGCGACCCAGGCCATCGAGCAGTACCAGCACGTGATCGACATGAAGGCGCCCCGCGATCAGAAGGAAAACGCCGCCAAGGGCATCGCATCCCTTTACTACAACATGAAGAAGTTCGAGGATGCCAAGAAGTACAACCACATGGTGTCCGATATCGATCCCAACGATCCCGATCCCTACTACTCGATCGGCGTCATCGACTGGGCGGTTTGCTATGCGCCTCGCATGGAGGAACGAGCCAAGCTCGGCCTCAAGCCCGACGAGAACCTGAATCCCAAAAACAAAGACCAGAAAAAGGTGTGCGACGAATTGAAGGTGAAGAACGGCCCTGCGATTCAGGAAGGCATTGAGAGTCTGAATAAAGCGATCCAGCTGCGTCCTGACTACGACGATGCCATGGCCTATCTAAACCTGATGTACCGTGAAAAGGCCGACGTGGAATGCGACGATCTCAACCAGCGCCAGGAAGATCTGAAGACGGCCGACCACTGGGTTGACCAGACTCTGCTCACCAAGAAGGTCAAAGCCGAGAAGCAGCCCGGACAACAGGGCATCACTATGGATCAACCGAAGTAAGCCGGACCGAAAAAAAGCACCTTAGCGGCGGTATCAGTCAGCCCACGGCGCAAGCTGTGGGTTTTGTTTCTTGAAGGCTGCCGCGCGCCCGCAGGGCTAAGCACGCATTTTCAGATGATACTATTCTAGGAACCGGCGGCGACTAGCGGCCCGGGCACGAGGGAAGCTTCGGATCGGGGATGCCGGGCGTGTCGTAAGTGCTTCGGCAATTTGCTGGCGCTCTCTATGCCGGCCTTTGTATGAGTCTGGCCTCATTGCAGCCATCGCCGCGGAACAATCCGGCCCGAGAGGGGAACCGGTGGGCGGGATGCGTCTCTGTGCTGGTGCCTGTCTACAACGAGGCTGCGCACGTGGACGAACTGCTGCGCGCCATCCACGCCTCGCCGGTGAAGAAGGAAATCATCATCGTGGATGACGGTTCCACAGACGGCACCCGCGAAAAACTCCGCTCGATGCCGCTCAGTGATGATGTCACTGTCGTATTCCACGAAAAGAACTGCGGCAAGGGCGCGGCCATCCGAACTGCGCTTGAATATGCCCGCGGCGAGTATGTCCTCATCCAGGATTCCGACCTCGAATACGATCCGCAGGATTACGCCGCCCTGTTGCGCCCTCTCGAGCAAGGCGAGGCCGATGTGGTGTATGGCGTTCGCCCGGATCGTCCCGAGCGCGGCCTGCGGTTTTTTCTGGGTGCAAAACTACTCACCCACCTCACCAACCTGCTCTACGGCGCGGGCATTCACGATGAAGCCACCTGCTACAAAGTTTTTCGCCGGTCGCTGCTGGCGCAAATTACTCTGCGATGCCGTCGATTCGAGTTTTGCCCGGAAGTAACGGCCAAGCTCTGCCGTATGGGCAAGCACATTGCGGAGGTGCCCGTCTCCTACACTCCGCGCTCCGCAGGCGAGGGAAAAAAAATCCGCCACTCCGATGGCTGGCTCGCCATCTGGACTTTGCTGCGCCATCGCCTTAGCCGCCGTGGACTCTGGGCGAATCCTTTGGACGGCGCGCAACCGCGGGCTCCGTTCCCCGTCAGTTTCGTTCGCTTGCCGCCGGAATAGAACGCGCTGCTCCTGATACACTTCCGCTCGATGAACAGACCGTCCCCGTCTCCGATTCCCACGTCCGTGTTCCGGCTGGTCCTCCTGTCGTTGTTCCTGCAGATTGCGATGATCGGCGTCTTCCATCAATACCGCACGCGCCCCCAGGAAGATCATTTCGCCTTCGGTTGGGAAATGGGCCGGGTCGCCCGTTCCATCGCGCTGGGACAAGGCTTCAGCAATCCCTACGGCGGCAACACCGGCCCTACAGCCTGGGAGCCGCCGCTTTATCCCTATCTGATGGCCGGGGTCTTCAAGCTCTTCGGCATTTACACCTACGCCTCGGCGTGGGTTCTGTTGAGCATCAACAGCCTCTTCGCCGCGCTCACGACGATCCCGATTTTTCTGATCGCGCGTAAAACATTCGACGAACGTGTCGCGCGCCGGTCAGCATGGGGCTGGGCGCTGAATCCCTACATTTGGTATTGGTCGATTCATTGGATCTGGGACACAACCTTTACTCCACTAGTTTTGTGCCTGATCTTTCTGGTCGCGCTGGAACTGGAGGAGTGGCCAGGCTGGCAGGGCTGGACCATCTTCGCGGTTCTGTGGGGAGTGGGTGCGCTGGCCAACCCGTCAATGCTGGTATTCCTGCCATTCTGCGGGCTTTGGGTGTGGCGGCAAAGATTCAAGAGTGGGCTGCCCTCGTTCTTCGGCGTTCTGCTCTCATCGGCAGTTTTCTTTTTGCTCCTGTCACCGTGGCTGACCCGAAATTATGAAGTCTTCGGACGCTTTGTTTTTTTGCGCGACGATTTCGGTCTGCAATTTCGTCTGGGCAATTCGAAGGGCGCGGAAGGCATGCTGATGGCGTATCTTCAACCGAACCTCAACAAGCTGGAGTTTGAGAAATTCCAGCGTATGGGTGAACTGGCCTACGCCGCCGATTGCAAGCGGCTCGCTTCCGCCTGGATCCATGAGAATCCCAGCCGATTCATGATGATCAGCCTGAAGCGATTCTTCTACTACTGGAACGGAGTGCCCCGGGACACCGACAGCCGCGCACCCTGGGACTTTCGCAATTCGCTGTTTCTGTTGTCGTCCGTGCTGTGCATCTGGGGCCTGGGCCGGGCGCTGTGGCAAAAGCGGCATGGGGCATGGCTTTTCGCAGGGCTTATCCTGACCTACCCAACGACGTATTATTTCGTGTTTCCGCACGCGCGCTACCGGCATCCGATTGAGCCTGAGTTGCTCATTCTGGCGGTGTTCCTGCTGCTGCAAACTGGAAAACCAGCGCAGCCGTCGAATCTCGGGTAGAATCGTGGGTTTCGATACGGTTGCTCATCGCGCGCCGAATGTTCAAAAAGATGTTCAAGAAGATCCTCATAGCGAATCGGGGGGAGATTGCGGTGCGCGTGCTGCGCGCGTGCCACGAAATGGGTATCGCCGCGGTCGTGGTTTATTCCGATGTGGACCGCGCCGCGCTGCACGTGCGCAAAGCTGACGAGGCCTATCCCATCGGCGCTGCGGCGGCCTCGGAATCCTATCTTAACATCGGCAAGATTCTCGACGTCGCCAAGCGATCCGGCGCGGACGCCATCCATCCCGGGTACGGCTTCCTTTCCGAGAATGCGAAGTTCGCGCAGGCCTGCGTCGATGCCGGGGTGAAATTCATTGGACCGACCGCGGCCGCGATGGATGCCATGGGCTCGAAGACGCGCGCGCGGCAGGCCATGGAACGCGCCGGCGTTCCCTTTGTGCCGGGTACGTCGCGCGGCGTGGAGTCGTTCGAACAAGCCGAAGAAGTGGCCGCGAGAATTGGCTATCCGGTGATGCTGAAAGCCGCTGCCGGTGGCGGCGGAAAAGGCATGCGGCTGGTGCATGCTGCCGATGAACTCAAGTCCGCTCTCGAGGGGGCACGAAGCGAAGCGGAACGCTCGTTCGGCGACCGCGAAGTTTACATCGAGAAGGCCATCGTCAATCCGCGGCACATCGAGATGCAGGTGCTGGCCGACGAGCACGGCAACACGGTCTATTTAGGCGAGCGCGAGTGTTCTCTGCAGCGCCGCCATCAGAAGGTACTGGAAGAAGCGCCCTCGCCGATCGTAGACGCCGACATGCGGCGCAGGATGGGCGAGGTTGCGGTCCGCGTGGCGCAGGCTGCGCGTTACACCAACGCAGGTACCGTCGAGTTCCTGGTCGATCAGCAGAAGAATTTGTACTTTCTGGAGATGAACACGCGTCTGCAGGTGGAACATCCGGTGACCGAACTGATCACCGGCCTTGACCTGGTCCATCTGCAGATTCGCATTGCAGCGGGGGAGAAACTGCCGTTTGAGCAAGAGGACGTGTACATCCGCGGCCACGCCATCGAATGCCGGATTTACGCGGAGGATCCCGACAACAATTACTTTCCCAGCCCCGGCAAAATCACCCTGTTGCTGGCGCCTTCCGGACCGGGCATCCGGCGCGACAGCGGCATGTATGAAGGCTGGAGCGTGCCGATTGATTACGATCCGCTGCTGGCCAAGCTCATCGGTTACGGCACCGACCGGGAGCAGGCGATCTCGCGGCTGACGCGAGCCCTCAGCGAATATTTTGTGGGCGGGATCAAGACCAATATTTCGTTGTTTCGCCGCATCTTGCGCGATGCGGATTTTCGTGCGGCCAAACTCGATACCGGATTCCTCGACCGCATGCTGAAGGAACCTGACGACAGGGTGGTCGATGCCAGAGCGGCAGAAGTGGCCGCTATCGCCGCAGGGATGTTCGCTGCCCTCGGTTCCAGGGGGGCGGCCGCTGGCGAGCGAACGGCGGACGGCAGTTCCCAGGCGATCGACAAGGCAGAGTCGAACTGGAAAAGTGTGAGTCGTCGTGAAGCTCTCCGTTGAGTCTCCTGTGAGATTTCGACACCGGCAACTGGTTATCGATAACTGACAACTGTTTCTTATGCTCTACGACGTAACCATCGACGGGAAGAATTACCGGCTTGACCTCAACCGCGCCGAGGGACGCTGGTCGTGCCGTCTGGATGGCAGGGACCTGGAGGTTGATGCCGTTCTTGCTCGTCCGGATGTGCTCTCGCTGCGCATCGGCAATATGGCGTATGAGGTTAAGTCCGAGCGGGTAGCGAACGATTTGCATTTGTGGGTGGGGAGCAAGCGCTTTGCCGTGGAAGTCCGTGATCCACGCTCTCTGCGCGGCCGCACCCGTGCCGGCGACGAGCACGGGCCCAGAAAGATTGTCGCGCCCATGCCCGGCAAGGTCGTCCGCCTGCTCGTGCGCGAAGGAGATGAGGTGCAGCCCGGCGCGGGTGTGGCAGTGGTGGAGGCGATGAAGATGCAGAACGAGATCAAGTCGCCGAAGAAGGGAACCGTGCAGAAAATTCTAGTGAGCGAAGGCGCGGCGGTGAACGCCGGGGACGTACTGGCGATCGTGGAGTGATTGCCGGACTGCTGTGGCTCTCAACCTGAACACCTAGTTCGCCAGCCCGTTACTATCCAGCACCTTCTTGGCGTAATAGTTCTCCACCTTGGCGGAGTCGCGCAGCATTTCGTAGTAGGCGGCTTTCAGCAACTGCTCGCGCCGGTCGTGGAGCTGCGAGCGGATAGCTTGTTGCACGCGAGGATCGGATAAGTCACGCTGTCCAGCCGGCTCTTTCGACACCATCTTCACGATGCGGAAGCCCGTCTGCCTGGTCGCGGGGTCGATCAGGGTGACGATTGGACTGTATTGCCCGGGCTTGAGTTTCATCACGGCTTCGCGCGTGCCCGGATCAATGTTCCGCAGAGAGGATTCGGGAACTGTCCCGAGGTCGCCGCCGTTGCCGGAAGTGTCGGGGTCTTCCGAAAAAGTCATGGCCAGTGTGGCGAAATCGTCGCCGCTGTCCAGCCGGTTGGCGAGCATCTGGATCTTCTTGCGGGCGTCGGCTTCGTTCTGCGCCTTGTTGTTCTGGTTGTGCACTTGAGGGTTGGGCACGGATGTGACAATAATCTGGGCCAGGTGGTATTGCGGTTCGATGAGATTGAACTCCGATTTGTGCGCCCCGAAATATTCGTTGATGTCCTGGTCGGTCACATTGATTTTGGAGGACACTTCCTTGTTCATCACCTTTTCGACGGTGATGGAGCGGCGGATGTCGCGCTTGAAGTCTTCGACGGTGATCCTTTTTTCCCTCAACCTCTGATCGAACTGCTCCTGGGTGTAAGGGGACTTGATCTCGTTGAGTTTGCGGTCGACTTCCTCTTCGGTGGCAAGCAGGCCGAGCTTTTCGGCGCGGCGCATCACCATCTCGTCGTCGATGAGCTGGCGCAGAATGTTCAGGCGGAGAATCGTGGCTTGTTCGCCGGTGGGCGCCTGCTGGGCGCTGGCTACCTGATTGTCGTAATACTTGTCGACATCGGAGCGAAAGATCTTGCGGCCATCTACGGTGGCCATTACATCACCGCTTACTTGTGACTTGCAGCCGAGCATTGCCGCCAGCGAAACGGTGGCAGCCAGCACAACCACAAGCCTCAAAAAATCCGCATTTCTTTTCAAAAGAGTTTCTCTCCGAAAACTGACACTCCGCTCCGCATTTGAAACGCACAACGGGCGCGACGAAAATCCCTGCTCCTTGGCCACTATGTCACTTGGAAGCCGGGGCCGGCGCAGGAACGGCGGCGGCCCGATCGGGCACAGGCAGGTTGGCGTCCTTCAAGGCGCTATCCAGAGCCGCACGAAGCTCGCCGATAGGGACGGCGCCGTCGATCTTTTGTCCATTGACGAACAATGTGGGCGTGGCTTCCACGCCAACTCCTTCCGCCTCTTTCATGGACGCCTTCACTGCACTCTCGTCTTGCGCTTTGATGCAGGACTGTAACTTCACCACGTCAAGATTGTGCTTTTGTCCCTGCAAAAGGGCGAGCTTATCGAGCGCTTCCAGGCGAGCTCCGGGCGTTTTTTCGTTGCTTACCTCGTGCTGGTTGGCGTGAATGTAGTCGGCAAAATCCCAGTAGGCATCATTGTTTTGCGCAACCAGACAATTCGCATCCACGGCGGCGTGCGTTGCCCAGGGATGAATTTCTACCAGCGGATAATCCTTGTAAATGAACGTAACCCGGTCGCCGTATTCTTTGAATATTGTGGGAAATAAAGTCTGGTGCATGCGCGAGCAGAACGGACATTCGAAATCGTCGAAATTCACCACCACAACTTTGGATGCCTTTGCTCCGCGCGTGGGCCGGCCGCTGACATCGATCTTGCTCATGGTCTCCGCGAACGGGTCTTTGCTCAGGTCAAACTTGGTCATCCGCATCATGGACGAACGGTCTTTGGAAATCAAAAACGTCAGGTCCTGCTTCCGCTCGTCGCCTTGGATCGTCACGGTCAGCGAATCGTAGCTGGGAAAGTCGGAACTGGGCGAAGGAGCCCCCACCAGCACGTGAACCTCCGGCGGAACGTGGTAGTAGGAACGCACCTGGCGCTCGATCTTCTTGGTTAAATCGGGCGAAGCAGACTGGGCCACGCAGCCTACGCAAATGACCAGCAGGAGAAGAAAAGAGCGTCGAATTAGAGTCACCAAAAACCGCCTCAGCATTGCAAGTCAAAGGTTGATTATCTCACAGCGCGGGGCCGGGCGCTGAAACAGCCATGGGCAGGGAACCACCGGGCAAACGTGCAATTGGGCGAACCGGGAAGGCCTGGCTTCTCAACCTCTTCGCTGGAGCAAATCCTGAGCGGGCAGCAGGGCATTCATGGATCCGGAACGAAAACCTTCCATGTCCAGGGTAACGAACTTGAAACCCAGCCCTTTGAAAATCCTGGTAAACTCGGTGGTCATGGCGGAGTCGAGCGCCCGCGGCAACTCTTCGCGCGCAATTTCGATGCGGACAATCTCTCCGTGGTGGCGTACGCGGAATTGGCGGAAACCCAAGGCGCGAACAGCGTCTTCGCCCTTTTCTACTACGTCGAGAGACTCTCGCGTGACCGGGCGGCCGTACTCGATGCGGGACGAAAGACACGCGGACGCAGGCTTATCCCAGATGCGCAGCCCGGCTTGGCGAGCCAAAGAGCGAATTTCCTCCTTGGTGAGTCCCGCATCAAGCAGAGGAGCTACAACCTGGTGGTCGCTTGCTGCCTTCTGGCCGGGACGGAGGTCGCCCTGATCGTCCAAATTCACTCCGTAGGCGATGGCATCGAAGCCGCGTGCCTGCCGCAGTTCCTCCATCATTGTGAACAGTTCATCTTTGCAAAAAAAACAGCGCCGCCCATCGTTACGCATATACTCCGGCCGATCGAGTTCAGAGGTGGCGATCACTTCCAGCGGAATCGCTTGTTCCCGCGCAAAATCAATCGCATCGGCAAGCTGGGTGCGTGCCAGGCTGGGCGAATCGGCAATGATCGCCAGCATATTGGCGCCCAATGCCTGATGTGCGGCCCAGGCGAGGTAAGCGGAATCCACCCCGCCGGAATAGGCGACGAGAATGCGGCCCAGTCGATGTAGGCGAGCCTGCAACAATACGCTCTTCGTTTCGAGATTCGCGTCCGCGGTGAGCATGTGTGGATTATGTTAGCAGGCTCAAAGGTCCACGTCAGTCCAGCACGACTAAACTATGCATCTTACGACAGCTAGTACAAGCTTTCCTGCCGCCGCAAACTGCCGAACCCCCCGATGTTCGCCAGGGTGAAGGTGAAGCGGAACAGGTTTTCGTTCTGCACATTGGCAACGGTGTAGCTGCGGTATTCCAGCGTCATGCCGCAGCAATCCCAGTTATAGGTAGCCTGTGTGCTGACGAATTGCAGCTGTTTCGCATCGGCGTCAAAGCCAAAGCTGCCGGCGGCGCTGAAGCCGCGCTTGGTAGCTTGTCCGTAGCCCAAAGCGGCACGAAATTGATTGAAGCGGGCGGGTTCAATCATGCCTGAGGATGTAGTGATGGTCTGCCCCGGTATTTGCAAGATGGCATCGCCGCCGCCCACGGTTACCTGGCCGATATGGTAGTTGGCCAGCAGGGTGCTAGCATTGACACGATCACTTTGGAAGTCGTAGTCCATGTCCCACTCCACGTCGGTGCGGGAGGTGGTTTCCAGGCGCAGTCGTGAAACCAGCGGTGAAAGATGGCGCGGCTCGGTGACAAAAGCGATTCCGGTGAGGTCGGTCGTGGTCGTGAACACATTGCGCTGCCCCGGAATCAATGCCCCGCCAAACGTAGGATCCAGGAAGTATTTCTGCGCCAGTTCCCAGGTAAGCACTTCACGCACCTGCGGTCCAGGCTGGCACGGCGCATTTTTGAGTATGCTGGGATGCTGCCAGGGGATGATCGACTCCGGCGCCGGCCCTCCGACGGTGAGAGCCTTCATGATGGGACTGCAATCCTCCGGCTTGTCGGATGTCCGGTTGGCATAGAGACGCGTGACGAAGCCGTACTCCACCTCATGGGTATCGGTGAGGATGTCGCGTTCGTCGAATTTGACAATGTCTTGGAAATTGTTCACGCCAGTGACGAAGCGATACATAGCCCGAGGCTCAATCACGTGCTTCCACTTTCGTCCGAGGAATTCCTTGTCGAAGACGCGCTCCAGCGTTGGTGGGCGCAATTCGACAGCCGTGTCCAAGGCCTGGCGGTTGGTGGCGTCGCTTACCGCCTGCCCGGGGTTTTCTCCGCTTTCTCCAACCAACCTCTCGGTGTAATAAGCTTCGTGCACAGTCAGCTCTGGACGCAAAGACCATCCTCGAAACAGGAGCGGCAAGGATATCTCCGGGCTCAGATCGAACCGCCCGAGCAGATGTCCGGTACGAAAAGCTGGCGTGCAAAACTGGAACAAGATCGGGCCCGAACACTCCTGTGGCTCGCTGCGTGACAAGCCCGCAGCCGACGCGTCAAACGACCAATAGAGCGGAGTATGCCCCAACTGGTGGTCCACGCTCGAGGCGTCAAGACTCGGGGCGTGCGAGATCGCGATCACTTGTCCGGGCGTTGTGCTCAGGAAGTTTTGATAGCGTTCCAAAAATCCATTGACGCTGAAACCGTCCGTGGATTTCGAGAGAAAAGCCTGCGATTTCACTTCCGAATACACGGCCTGGCTGAAAACCTCGTTGAAGGCCAGGCGGAAGAGAAACGAACTCAAGTAGTCAATGTTGGCGACGGCCCGGAAGTCATCGACGTTTCCGGCTGAGTTCAGGCGCACGTTCTCTCCGCCTTCTTTGACCGGAGGCGAGCCGATACCCCGGTCGATCACTCCGAAGTAGTTCAGGTCTACGAAAGAGGTCTCGGTAGGCCGGGCGCGAAACTCTCCTCGCTGCGACCAGCCGCGCAGGGAGAAATATTCGGCGCCCAGGGTTGCGTCCATCATGCGATTGATGGCCCAGTAGTAAGCATCGCCTATGACATTGCCCTTGGTGGAAGACCGGGCAATCGACGGCATCAGAAATCCGGACTGGCGGGATTCCTTATCCACCGGATGGGTTGCGAACGGAAAATAGAAGATGGGAAACCCGTGCAGCACAAACGCGCTGCGGTAGATTTTGGCGTTGCCGCCCACATCTACGATCACTCTACGCGCATCGAATTCCCACTTGGGACGCGGCAACTCGCAGGTGGTGATCGTGCCGTCATACACCAGGTAGTGTTCGGGACTGGTTTTATCGACAATTTTTCCCGTAAATGCAAAGGGAGCGGTCGAAGTCAGGATTACCCGGTTGGCGCGAAACTGCATGCCGGTCGTCCCGGTCACATCGTAGAAGCGGCCGGTTTCGAGCGCCAGATTGTATGTGGCGTGCGATGCGCGAATGTGGTCGTCATTCGGTCCGCCATCGAGCGCGAAATGTCCTGTTGCGGTCGTGTTTTTCGTGTCGGAGTTGTAAGTGGCCTCGTCCGCCCGCATCACATAGCTGCCGTAGTAGATTTCAACCGCCCCATGCAGCTTGTAAACGGAACCTTGCTCTTCCTGCTGAATGGCGCAAATGGTATGGACGTCTTCTCCCTTTTCCTTCTGCGCCGCAGCCGCCAGGGCACAGGGCGTGGGTGGAGGAGCCGCCGACTTCTCGGCGGACGCACCAGCATGCGCAGCTGCGGAAGGGGGGTCCGCAGGCAACTGGCTGGTAACTAACGGCGGGACGAGAAGCAGGTGACAAAGCAGCGCCGCCGTGATAAGGAATCTGTTGCGAAGAGTCATCGGAACAAGATTGCCGGAACCAAGATCATGGGAACGAGATCATCCGAAGCACGCATAATCAAAGAAGCGCTCGGACGCCTCTGCCGGCAGCAGTCGTGGTGAACTTAGCACGGCTGTGCCTCGCAAGGCAAAGCTGCTCATGTCTTGGATTCCGGCGAGGGCTTCGCGGTTATCCGGTTCGCAGTGAGTTCTGGCCTTCTCGCAAGAATTGATTCATGCCTTGTCCGCTTTGTGGTGAGATCTGCCGCTGCTTTTCCGAGGAGTCTTCCGCCGCTTCACCGCGCTGGCTGCCCGATGCCGAGGCGCGCCCTGCTGATGCCATGCCGCAGACGGCTGCGGAAACGCCGGCCGCGAGCGAGCCGAGCCCACATGCCGGGGCCGAAGCTGTTTTGCCCGGCGTCGACAACCAGGATGCGCCCGAGGATTCCACCGCCTGGAGGCTGGAAGTTGCGGCCCGGCTGAATCGCTATCAATCCCGGCGCAAGCCACGCCCTCCACGGTATCCGTCGCTGCGGTTGCGCTTCGAGCAGGAAGACCCTACTCGCACCGCGAGTGGGGCCGCGTCTGAGTTCTCCGCCTCTCCGCAGACGATGGCCCCAGTGTGCGACCAAGCCCTGGCTTTGGATGGGCTCTTTGACAGGCCCAAGACACTCGATGCTCCGGTGCTCGAGCAGACGCTACCCCGTGCCGAGGAGACAGATGGTTCCACTCGTGCCGGCGAGTTTGCCCAGCATTCAGTCCCGGCTACACCGCACACCACAGCAAAGATCATCGAGTTCCCGCGTTCCTGGACTCCGCCGCCCGCGCCCCTCGACGAACTAGCCGAGCCGGTCTTCGATCACGACCGGCCCCGCATCCTGGAAGCGCCTGAAATTGTGCCGCCGCCTCCGGCTCTCGGTGGAATCACAATTGAGACCGCGCAGCAGCCCGAAATCGAGAAGCGCCCCGGTATCGATATCCCCCTGCAGAGTGCGCCGCTGGCGCGCCGTGTTCTAGCCGCCGTCATCGACGGACTCATCATCGCTGCAGCCTGCGCACTCTTTGGCGTGATCTTTTGGAAGATGGCAGCGTTCCGCCCGCCACGACTGCAGGTCGCAGGTTTCTTCGCGGGACTCGCGCCCGTATTCTGGGCCGCTTACCAATATCTGCTCGTGGTCTACGCGGGCACCACGCTCGGCCTCCATCTGTCACGGCTCGAACTCGCCCGTTTCGATGGAAGCTCCGCCGGCCGCCGGCTTCGCCGCTGGCGCGTGCTCGCTTCAATTCTCTCGGCTGTTTCTCTGGGCATGGGATACATCTGGGTCTTCCTCGACGAAGACGCTCTCTGCTGGCATGATCGCATTACCCACACTTACTTGGCACCGAAAAGGTAGAGAGCACAGCTTACGCTTGGGTTGTCGGCGGAGACAACCGTGATGCGAATCTACTTTGTCAATGCGGGCATTCTCCTGAAAGCAGGTATTGTTGTTAGATTGGAGGCTCACATGAACGTCGGCTCCGTTTACGTTACGCCGGCTTTTGATTGCCTCGGAGTTCCCAGACAGGCAAACGTCGTGCGTTTTGCCATCGCCCGGCATTCCAAGACTGGCGAGAGCACCGTATCGGCCCGACTATTCAAGGGCCTCGACGGCGTGCAAGAGGAATTGGCTCGCGTCGATCTTCTGAGCAGGGCAGACTCGAATGACCTCCAGCAGAATTTGTGTAATGGGCTATCGTGGGAGTCGGCCAACCTCATCTCGTTCACCGATGAGCAATTGATGAAACTGAAACTGCAGCCGATTCGGTGGCCAGCTCTTACTCCAGCGTGCCATTAACTTTGCTCACGATCTTCGCCGCATGAGACCACAAAGCCGGTAGCGTCGTTTCTTGTGGGCGGCGACTAGAAATCCGCCTTCTCTTGCGGATGTGCTTTCTGCCACTTTGGCGTCATCACCACCAACCAACAATCGCCTACATTACTGAACGGTGCGAGGAACAGCGCAGTTGAATCGGGGAGCGCCCAAAACGTTTTGGTTTGAGCGATCTCAATACCCGTACCCGTAGTGGCCTCGCCATCAAGCTCTTGCGCGGGCTTGCCAAACTTCGCTTCAAGTCGCCCTCGCGCCTCTTGACAAAAATCGTCTCGTTCCCATACAGCGTCCACGTATTCGACGTTGGCACCTACTGTCTGGGGATGAATGATTGAGGCCGTGCTTTCGGAAACCTTGATATTCCCAACACGTGGTTTGCACGGCGGCTCAGGCGCAGCGAGATAATAGTCATCTCGGCACGCGGGCAAGGATGGCAGCGGACGGCCTAAGGTTATTCCGAAAACTACCGTCGGTTCGGGTGCATCGGCAGATTTTCTAGAGTGCGGCTGAGTCTGAGAATCGGGATGTGCAGAATCGCCGGACTTCCCTAATACCAGGGTGGCTTTCGCCAGACGGTCTCCGCGTATGTACGTGACAATAAGCTGAGAACCGGCCTTCTTGCCTGTCATTAGCTCAGATTTCTCAGCGATCCTCTTCACTGGCTTTCCATCAATCGCGGTCAATAGGTCCCCCACAGTGAGTCCTGCCGTTTCGGCAGGGCCGCCGGGGATGATCTCGGTGATGCGGATGCCGTCACCGTCAGCTACTCCAATAGCGCCGAGAGATTGCGGTTCCTGTGCCAACCCCAGAGCCGAGAATCGACCTACAAGGCAGAGTAATAACAGCAATTGGTGAGCGCGCGCCATTGTGGATGTCCTCCCTAATGCTTTAGTGGAACTGCGTCTGGGGGGAAGACACAAAAGCTTACCACTGCTCGAAACAGAATTGTAGACGTCTTGAAAAGCCTCCTGTCCGGACTAACTCAGGCAGGAAACCGGTGGAAGACGAGACCGGTCTACCGCCCCGAGCCGCTCGTGTGTCCCTGTCTAGCTTGTTCCTATGCTATCTTCAAGAGGTTTACCTCTTGCAACCCCTGCGTTCATTGAAGCATGGCAACGTCCGTTGAAGGTTCCAAACCGGCCATAAAGGTCTTCGTCGCCACTACGGTGATGCTGACCTTCATCTCCTTCTGGCGAGCCTCCGCCATCGTGCTCTCCGACCTTGCATCCTCCGCCTATTACGCCGGCGGCGATGCCGAGAAGGTCATAGGCAAAAGCGCTCCCTGGTTCATTCTTGGGGTCATGCTGTTCAGCTATGCCGTGCGGGCGCTCTACATCGAATCCAGCAGCATGTTCGTTCGCGGCGGCGTCTACCGCGTGGTCAAGGAAGCCATGGGTGGAGGCCTGGCCAAGTTCTCCGTCTCGGCCCTGCTCTTTGACTACGTACTGACCGGTCCCATCAGTGCCGTATCCGCCGGCCAATATCTGGCGGGCTTTATCAAGGACATGGGCGTGTACCTGCACCGCCCCTTGAATTTTTCCGACGACCACTTCGCCGCTGGACTGGCCGTGATCGTGGTGGCTTACTTCTGGTGGAAGAACACGCAGGGCATGCACGAGTCCAGCCAGAAGGCGCTGCAGATCATGGCCATTACCACGGTGATGGTGGTAATTCTGCTCATCTGGTGCGCCATCACCGTCCTACGCTCTCCCATTCAGTTGCCCCCGAACCCGCTGCATGCGGGCGTGATTCCCCTGAACAAGGAATCGCTGGGCTGGCTGCCAAACTGGCTCGGCCACATCACCTGGATCATTCTTTTCGTCGGCTTTGGCCACTCCGTGCTCGCCATGAGCGGCGAAGAAACTCTGGCCCAGGTCAACCGCGAGAT
>PLIO01000023.1 GCA_003140075.1 Acidobacteriaceae bacterium
TAGCCAGTTCGCGCGATGCGTCAATAAAGTTCTTTGAGTTATGACCAGACTTGGTAAGTAGCCGAACTTGTTTCGGAACTGGAGACGCCGTCGTTGCCAGAAACTGCACGGGATACGCCTTAGTTGAGTTGAGAACTCGGGCCAACTTGGTCGTCAGATGATTCTTCTGACTCGCATCTACCTTCGTCTCAATGTCTGACAATTGAGGTTGGGTGCCGCCATCTCTTACTCTCTGCGGAACATCGTGAAAAATCACGTGCCTAATTACAGTTGTAGCGAGGTCGTCGCTTGTTATCACGCTGACATTCTCTTTTCCGGGGAAGGAGGCGATCGTACCTCTCCCGGTCACCTCTGCGCAAGCCGTGCTTCCTTAGTTAGCCGAACACACTATCAATCTTCCGCATAATTTCTTCTGCCCATTGCACTGATGCAGCGATGAGCTTGTCCGAACGCGGGCTCCCCTGAGGCCCGCCAAACAGGTCATCTGCCGTTTGCATGTGCAGGCTGGCGAGAATCGCCGCCATGATTCCGAGCACACGCTTGCGGCCCTCATCCATGCCAACATAATATATGTTCGCCTTTTGTTCGTCTACTTATAGTAGAATGGTGCAAGAGGGAATCGAAAACGGAACAAGAATTAAACCACTGGGATCCCAAAGAGAATCACAAAGGTGTATTCGCGATTACGTGAGAGTCAGGCATTGGGTCGGACGTCATGAAACCGATAGCCGCACCCATCGTGGGCGGGATGATTACATCGACCATTCACGTCTTGATTCTAGTGCCTGTCTTCTTCTTCTTGATGAAACGCCACGCACTTCGGCATGGCACTCTGACAAAACAACCGGCAGCGCGGAGCAAGGTTGAACATTAGCTGTGACGAGAAGAGGGTTTAGCAAGCCTGAGAACGGGCTCCTCGCCCGACGCGATGAAGGCTCCTGCGAATAGACATCGAGCATGAATCCACTGCTCCATATCGCATCAGTTCCTGCACGACCTTCACGTTCTCGCCGTTTGCGATCAAGAGCAAGGAGTACGAATGTCCAAAGATGTGCCAACCGAGGTGTACTCCGAAATAACCTTGTCGCCCGCCCGGCCCTCAGTATCGTGACCGCTGGAGGGGTTCAACGATGGCGAAGAAAAACGGTGTCAGTGCCCGCCGTCGCACACCACCGACTCCGTGCCTCCCATTCTTGGCGCACCCGCCCAAAATCTGAAGCATCTAATCTCCCAGAGGTGAACTGCCATGAACAAACGCCTTGTTGCTGTAGCGGCCAGCGCCTTTTTGTTTGGTAGTGAGGCAGCGTCAGAGATTGAAAAGTTTAACCCCCGCGAAGCCACGATGGATGCGCCTCATAACCATGTGGAAATGGCGGAGGGCTGCTTCATAGACGTTACGAGCGGGTTCTCGTTATCAGGCGGCCCGTCTGACAAGACTCTTTACTACCTGCAGCTCGCTTCGGTCTACGCAACTGATGCCGACGGAAAGCAAGAGCTCGCAGGATTTCGGGCCTTTGCGACGCCAGACTCAGGCAGCCAACAAATGTATGCGCAATTCGATACTTTGCAAAACGTGATTTCCGTCCTTGGCTCAGAACTTGGTTTGCGGAAGCCACAATTGGCAGCCACGCGTCGCTCACTTTTGGCGGGCAGTCGGACTGAAATCGGCGGCCACGGGGTAAGGCGGTTTTTTAGCGAAGAAACTATGCGGAGCTTGGGGCTTACGTTTCGTCCGCTCGAAGCCTAAAATGAGTGGCGGAAGCTGTGAGGTAAGAAAATGCAATCCATAATAGTTGGGCATCGCGCAGTTCTCACGAAGCAAGGCAGTCCCGATGTCCGGATTCAGGTGTCCACCATTGAGGGAGGCGGAGCATTTGAGATTTCGGAAGACGGAAGAAGCAGAGTGGTGTGGCCGAAATACACCCCCGAGCAGTTGAAATCCGGCAACACAGCACCGATGACGTTGGATGGCGAATGGAAAAAGCTGCTTGATAAGTATTCAGACTATACGGCGACTCGCGTCGAGGATTGTGAACTGGAACCTAAACGGTAGTTGCCCCACAATTTGCCCCACCTTTCGCTACTGGGGCTATATGTATGGATCTTTTGAGTCTGGTTACTGGCTCCCAACTTCGTTCGGCAGGC
Source organism: Acidobacteriaceae bacterium (assembly GCA_003140075.1). Lineage (GTDB taxonomy): Bacteria > Acidobacteriota > Terriglobia > Terriglobales > Acidobacteriaceae > Sulfotelmatobacter. The sequence goes on from PLIO01000023.1 coordinate 2,146, forward strand.
CCTCGGTACAACTTCGGTACAACTGAGCGAGAGGAAGAATGGATTTCTGACCCCTAAGCGACACCAGATAAAGCACTTGGAGTTTGTAATTCCATGGTTCGGGACCAGGGGGTCGGAGGTTCAAATCCTCTCTCCCCGACCAATTATTTCAAAGACTTGAAGGTCCGGCCCGGGGACATGGGTAACAGAATGTACCGGCTACATGGGTAACACTTTTGGACCGAAGGGATTTTCCAGCGGTTCCAACACACGAGTCTCCAGATCAAAGTATCCTAAGTCATAATCCATAAAAGAGACGAGCCAAATATCGTCGTGAATTTCTTTGATGCCGACGGCCTGGCCGGCAAAGACCTGACT
>PLIO01000114.1 GCA_003140075.1 Acidobacteriaceae bacterium
TCTCGAATCTTTGTTTAGCTTCGGCCGGGCACTCCGGGAGCAGGTTCGTAGCAGCTTGAAAGCGGAGAATCAGTCCATGAAAGCTCTGTAGCAGAGTATCGTGCAGATCCCGAGCGATTCGTGTGCGTTCGTTGACACGCGCTTCGACCTGCATGCCGAATTGCCGTTCCAGTTGCTGAAGGCGGAGCTGATAAAGCGCCCATAGCAACAGAACAAAGCCTCCCACGCACGAGACGCGGAACCAGATCGTCTGATACCAGGCTGGCGCGACGCTGAAATCTAGAGTTGCTCCTTCTTCATTCCAAACGCCGTCATTATTACAGGCGATCACGCGAAAGCGGTATTTCCCCGGACGAAGATCACTATAGAATGCCTGTCGCCGACTCCCGGGTTCCTGCCATTCCGTATCGTGGCCTTCAAGTTTGTAGCGAAAGCGTACTTTCTGCGGCGCAACGAAGCTCAACCCTGCGTAGTCGATTTCCAAAGCTCGAGTGAGCGACGGAAGACTAGGATTGCTTCCGGGGTCATAGCTTCTGCGATCGGCGATGATTTCTTCGACATGCACCGGCGGCGGAATGGAGTTCCTGGACAGGTGAGCCGGATCAACGACCTGCAACACAAATCCGTTGGCGAACCATAACNNAAAGGGGCCTGCCCTGGACGAACGCCATCAAGAGAATCCAGGAGGCGGAAATGCACGACGGTGTCAGGTTTTTGCCACCATTTCTGGATCTCCCCCTTCGGCACCTCAATGAGTCCACATTGCGAGTACAGCCAGAGATTCCCCTCATTGTCAAAAACGAGTGCATGGACTCCATCGCAGGGAAGGCCGTTTTGAACTGTGAGGGTCTGTTGAGTTCCGTTTCTCCACGCGATCAATCCAAAATGTGTAGCTCCCAATACAGCCCCATCGGAAGTTACGAGCAATTCATTTACTTGAGTATCAATGCCGGGGACCGTGCTGTGCCTGAAGGGAAATATCTCAAGCTTGCCATTTTTGTATCGCGCCAGATCGCCGCGAATGAGACCCAACCAGATACCGCCTCCTGGGTCGGGGGCAACCCTGCGAGCAGCGGGCATCTGCGGCGCGGGAAACGCTTCCTGGATATTGAATTTCTGAATGCGAAACAGTGTCCGGGGCGTCCCTGAGATTTCGGCCCAGACATTGTGGTCCACATCTTCAGTTAGCCCGACAACGAGCCCAATTGGCTTACCGTCAGGCTTATCGATCCTACGGAACGTTCCGTTCTTATATATCGTCAAGAAATCATCGACACCCACCCATAGTTCACCGGCATGATCCTCCAGGAGCGACGTAACCTGGTTCCCCGGCGCCCGGTGCACCTCAACGTTGGGAGTTCGTTCCTGCCGAAGTGCAGTCAGGGTTTGATTCCCACTGATCCACACGGTACCATCGCGAACCGCCAAAACGGAATCGACCTCTTCCGGTGGAAGCCCCTCGCGGCTTGAGTACGTCGTGACAGGTAGATCGCGGAAACAGTCGAGGCCCTGGGACGTTGCGACCCATATGTTGCCTTCGCGATCCTCGTATAAACCCGGAGAATTCACAGAGTCGCTGGACAGACCATCTGAACTTCCAAAATGATCCACCTGCCGGCCGCGAATACGGTAAAGTCCTTGGGTGGTGCCAACCCACAACGTATTCTCCCGGTCTAACAATAATGCGTTAACCACCAACGTGCTGCTGTCGAAGTGCTCCGCAATAAACGGCTTCCATGCACCATTTGTGAATTGTTGCAATCCTGCGCCGTGCCCGCCAGACGTCATTCCAACCCATATCGAACCATCTCTCGCCACAGCGAGGCTAGCCACACCCGTCGGCCCCAACAATCTCAGCCCATGCTGAGCGTAGGTACTGGACGAACCCAGTTTCCAGCGCGTTAGCGTTGCCCCAGAGCCAGTCCAAAGAGATCCCGAACTATCCTCGACCAGCGCTATACCATTGTTCTTTCCGTAGTAGCATTGCGTTTGCGCTCCGACGACCTTACATATCCCCCATGCGTTCTCCGTGATTTGAAGATATGAAAACCAGATTTCTCCATCTGCCCCCTGCACAATTGACAAGACTTCACTTGGCCGGTCAGGATATTGGATCAGATTTCCATCGACCAAATGGCTCAACCCGGAAGCCGTTCCGATCCATAGACTCCCATCGCGCGCACCGAGGAGTGCGTTAATGTAGGATGACGACATTGTTTTTCCACTCGTCGGCTTCCATGGAACGAATCGGACCCCATCGAAACGCATGAGTCCAGCCTGCGTTCCAATCCATAGATAACCATCCGTAGTCTGAGTAACTGCAGTTGTCACGCCGTTGATAAACCCGTCTTGCATTCTCCACGCGGTGTGCGCATATTGGGTCATCTGTTTGCTGGGATCGACTGCCCACGCAGTTGCTGCCAGGACAAACAGTAAAACAAAACCACGCGACAGCGAAGGGTTCAACAGCCGGGCCTTGTGAATTGGCTTAGGAGGAAGCACGCAATCCCTCGTTTGGGAATTGTAGTAGCTGTTCGGACCCTAGCCAAGGGCCCGGATCCAAGGACGGGATTCATTGTTCCTTGGCCAACTGCACCGGCATCAAGGCTTCAGCGAACGCTCCGAAGGAATAGGCCAGGGCGGCTTGGCACGCTTCTTCGTCGACGTTCAGGATCGACGCTACATACGACAAGGAGTAACCTTCTAGGACTCGCAGCACATATACGAACCTCGGAAACAGCGGGAGGAGCAGAAGTGCCCGTCTCACTCGCTCCGTCGAAAGTGGGGTTTGCTGCAATTCGATGGTTGATCCTTCCGCCGCTTTCGCACGCCAATATTCCCTAGAGCCCTCTTCTTTCCTCAGTTCATCTGAGCGGAGCGCCACACAGGCCTTGATGACAACCCCAATGCCCCAGGCGCACATCCACTCCCCGAACGCCGTGCCTGAATCAGCGACGCCATGTATCCCGGAGGAGATAATTCTCTCTGCCGTATCTTCATCGCCCGTGAGGACGAGAGCGATCCAATACGACTTCGCCGCGCAGGTCGTGAACTCACCAATGACTTCGAGCGCTGGCCGGTCCTCGCGAGTGTTGGGGTGGTAGTTCACGATGCTCCCTCGAAATAAATGCTGTGATCGCATTGCATCCTCGTCCGGTGGTGCTTAGCTTTTCTCGTCATGACTTCAAGTCTCTTGGACTGGTTGTACCCTCTCCACGCGGATCAATTGGGGCGCGCCATCGTTTGCATTTTGCATTTGGGCTAGACGCAAAACTCTGGGCAATACACTTGCTTCAACGGGAAGCGAGTTGATACCGGGGAGGTTCTCTTTGGCAAGATCGCTGAGAGTATGTCCCGGCGGCATCTCAAGAAAAAGATCGCAGCCCAATTCCTTGAGTATTGTTGTCGCATCGTACCAGCGGACGCCGTGCGCAATGTTATTTACCAGATCGCGCGCAACTGCTTCCTTGGTGCGCATGGCTCGGGCGTTCACATTTCCGACGTAAGTTATTCGAGGCGTTGTCAGATTCACGGAGGACATTCGCTCTCCCAGGAAATCCGCAACAGGGTGGAGTAAAGGGCAATGCGATGGAACAGAAACATGCAGGCGCACGGCTTTGCTGGCGCCCTGAAGACGAGCTTCCTCCAAGACCTGATCCATTGCCACGTTCGAGCCGGCAATGACGATCTGGCGTGGCGCGTTGATGTTTCCAACGAAGACCGGGTCCTGGACCGAGGTCACAGC
>PLIO01000027.1:0-272 GCA_003140075.1 Acidobacteriaceae bacterium
AGGCCGAGCCGCCAGCGATAATCGTGCATCACGATGTCAACATGGTCCGGGTTGTTGAAGGAAGCTGCTGTGCGGTTGTACGTGGCATCGTCGAAATTCCACTTCGGCGAAGCCTGGTGCCAGATGAACTTATTGAACTCGTCGAGGTATTTCGCATAGCCGGCCTTGCCGACTTCAGTGGCGAAATAGTACTGGTACCAAAATGCGAATGCAGCCTGGGGCGGCCACGGTGTCTGGTTGCCCGCAGGGCTGCTAATCAGATAGCCGCTGAC
>PLIO01000027.1:280-8268 GCA_003140075.1 Acidobacteriaceae bacterium
TAGCCGCGCAGATAGGGGACGATGACGTGGTAGCCCGCCGCTGCAAGCACCGGTGTGGCGTCGACAAAGCTGTAGATGTCGTAGGGCCAGCCATGGAGAAGAATGACTGCCGGACCATCGGCGGGGCCATCTTCGGCGTATCCAACATTAAGCAGACCGGCGTCGATCTGCTTCATCGAGCTGAATGACGTATTTGTCCCCGGCTTTACCGGGGGGATTTCTGTAGCAGTTTCACTCGGGGCTTCGGCCTTCGCGGAACTTAGCATTCCGAATTGGGCGGCGGTAATCGCCATTGCCGCGGTGCTGAGGAAGCGGCGGCGCGGATGGTTGATGTCTTCGGGCATCTTGATCAGATCCATTGGTAGGTCTCCTTGGTTGAACGGATGATTAAAGCTGCAGCATAGCCTCATGAAAGCAGAAGGGTGGGCTTTGAGCAATTGGACGATGGTATCGGTTGTATCTTTAATGCGGGTGGTCCTAGAAAAACCTTGCAAGAGGCGGACCCGACGCCACGTTGGAAACGCCGATAAAGAACACGAAGGAGGTCAATTGCGTCGAGGTTCCTGCGTATATCCCCGCTCTTGGTCGCGTGCCTCACAGGAAGCGAATCGCTTCATGCGTCACAGCGTAGGAAGCTTTGCACGTCCTCTTGCCTATCGCATGCCGAATCAACTGCGGTTGTTGAACCAGTCGAGGGCGATTTGAGTATATTGGCCGACCTCGATGAGGTAGCCGTCGGGATCACGCATGTAGCAGCGCCATTCCCAGCCGTGATTGTCTAATGGCTCGGTAAGAAAGAACGCTCCTTTGTCGCCCCATTGTCTTTAGGAGGCCCAAATGTCACGTATTGCGGCGTTCAACCTAAACATTTTGCATCGCCTCAATAGAGAACTGGGGGCCAACTTTGACGCCGCTTGCTTCCGTCATCGTGCGCTTTGGAATTCCATCGAGTCTCGGATCGAGATGCACCTCGAGAGCACGCAAGTGCAGCATGTAAGCATCGAGCACGCGGGCTTCAATCTTCACTTCATGCGACGCGAAACCATTCACACCGAGAATAGTTACAAGTTCACGGACCGGAGCATTCGAACCCTTTTCAGAAACGCCGGTTTTGGGATCAGAGGGACATGGAAAGACAGTCGGGGTTGGTACACCCTCGCGCTTGCGTGCCTCCGGTAGTGCTTGTGACGACGCGGGTAATTGCGATCGAAAAGCGCCGGTCACTCGGCATTTCATGTCATTGATCCGCAGGTAGCCACCAATCAACAGAGTGCCGGACTCTCACTTCCGGTGAAATGCCGTATTAATAGCCTTAAGTAGAGCCGTGTCGCTGAATGGCTTGAACAGGCACTCCACCGCACCCTGTTCGAGTAGTCGGGGGCGAGTACTCTTATCTGTGCTCGCGGTGATAAAGATGATCGGGATCTCCTGCCCGCGAAGCTTCAGTTCCCGTTGAAGGTCAGGTCCGCTCATGCCCGGCATGGCGATGTCGAGGATCAGGCAACGGGCCTGGTCGAGACAGTCGGACGCAAGGAATTCTTCCGCGGATGAGAATGTACGCGCTGCAAAGCCTAACTCGCCAAGGAGGTCGGGCAGCGATTCGCGCACAGACTCGTCGTCATCAACGACCGATACCAGTGGGCGGTCTACAGCACGCCTTTCCTGGCGCAATTCCATGACATAAGAATGCGCCTCGCGCGGGAGGGCGTCCATTAGACTTTGGTATTGGTTTCGCCGCCGCAAGTGGCGGGCCGAGTGGCCGCCATGGATATCTCATGCCGCATCCGACACGGAAGGTGTCCGACTGGCGCGAGCACTGTCGCTCGTCAAACCCTCTACTTTACACGGGACAGAAAACGAGAACGTAACTCCTGGACCGCTATTTGGCATTGCCCACAGGCGGCCGTGATGACGTTCGATGATAGAACGGCTGACCGACAATCCGATTCCCATACCTTCATCCTTCGTCGTGTAGAAGGCCTCGAAAAGCTTATCCGTAGCTTGAGGTTCGAAGCCGATCCCAACGTCGCTCACGCTGAGGCGCACCCGATCATCGTCATCTGGTTCAGTTCGAATCAGTAAATCCCTAGGGCGATCATCGATGGTGCTCATGGCATCCGAAGCATTGCGAAGCAGGTTCAAGATGACCTGCTGCAACTGCACACGATCGCCCGCGACAAGAGGCAGGTCGTCGACAAGTTCCTGCTGCACGATGACGCGATTTCTCTGAAGTTCGCTCAAGGACAGCGCGAGCACCTCTCGCGTAGCTTCGTTCAGGTCCACCGATTCGATCGTGGGTTCTTTTTTGCTATAGAGTGCGCGCAATCGAGAGATCACATCCGCGGCTCGGTTGCCATCGCGAATTGTGCGCCGCACGGTTTCGCGCGCGCCCTCGACATTGGGAGGATCGGCGGCCAGCATACGAAGACAGGTGCCGGCATTCGTGATGATGCCCGAAAGCGGTTGGTTGACTTCGTGTGCGATGGACGCCGTCAATACTCCAAGGCTCGTAACCCTAGCCACCTGTGAGAGCTCCGATCGGGCCTTGCTGAGTGCCTCTTCGGAGGATCGGCGTTCGGTCACGTCCTGAACTGCGCCGATGTACTCTGGTTGGCCGTGATCGCCCCGGATGTGAGCGGCGACGTGTACGTACTTGACCGCGCCGTCCGGCATCTGCAGGCGGAATTCGAGTTGCACATCGCTGCGGTCCCGGCGAGATCGCTCGATATGTTCCTGGAATACTGACAAATCTTCAGGGTGGATTCGAGTACAGATCAGTTCAAAGGTCACCTGCGCATCGCGGTCAATCTGGAACATGCGATAAAGCTGCTCTGACCAGGTGATTTCGTCTGTCGCTACACGCCAGGAGAAACTGCCGGTTCGACTAAGATGCTGGGCTTCCGCGAGAAACGCCTGGCTGCGCCGTAGTTCCTGCTCCGCCCGTTTGCGTTCCGTAATGTCGCGCAGATGGCCGGTGAAGGACGGCGGCCCTTCCAGCGGAATGCGTGTGACTGCGAGCTCGACGGGGAATTCGCTTCCGTCAGCACGGACTGCCGTCATCTCGATGCGTTTCCCAAGCACTTGCGCCTCGCCCGTGGCCAGGTAGCGGGCAAAACCCTGCTGATGCTTCTCCCGGAGAGACGGTGGAATGATGACGTCCGGCAGATGCTTTCCCAAGACTTCTTCCCGAGGGTAGCCGAAGGTGTGCTCCGCCGCCGGATTGAACTCAGTGATACAGCCCTCGTGATCGATCGTCACAACGCAGTCGAGCGCCGAGTCCACGATCGCTGCCTTGCGGACCTCACTGCGCTTCAGTTCCATCTCCTCTTGCCCGAGCCTCTCTTCTACCAGTCTGCGCTCAGCAAATTCCTTTTTGAGCTCTTCATTGGCGGTGGCAAGCTCGGCGGTCCGTTGCACCACCCGTTGATCAAGTTCGCTGGCGAGCCGCTTCTGATGGCTCAGGAGCCGTGCCNNCGTGAGTCGTTTTCCAAACACTGGCTGAGCGCTTCGCAGATCTCGTGCGCCGAAGGCACCCGTCCTCGCAACTCGGCGAGCCGGACGATCTCAACGGGCGCCCCGCCAACTAAATCTGTCAGCCTCACAGAAACTAGGTCCAAGCGCAGCATGCGCATGAGCGCATCGAGCAAGGTGTGGAGAACCTGGGATGGATCGCCACCACTCCAGATGGCGGGAAGAGCAAGCAGGCTAATAAGATCGTTAATGCACCGTTGAAGGTGCTTGATCTCTCCCGAGGCATGTTCGGACTGGACCTCCATATCAGGCAGCCTCGGAGGACGTGGAAGTCCGCATGGCCCGACGTTGGCGGATCTCGGGTAGGAACTCCTCGGGCGGCACGAAGAACGGATTCCGTTGCAGGAGGCCACCGATGATGATCATCGGATGCGTCCGCATGATGTCGATCACCGTGTCGCCTCCAAATTTGCCGAGATGATAGGTGCAGATCACCGCGTCGTCGTGGCTACGCCACACATCGTTTACGCGCGATTCAAATTCAACGAGATCGTCAATGTAGGATCGATCTTCAATTGCCCAATCCATCCGGCAGCAAATGCGGCTCAACGGAAATCCTCCCTTGGCATTGCCGCTAGCCATCTGCTCGAACGCTGCCAGCATTCGAGCCTGATCGAAACGGCCGTCCCGAATATAAGCTTCGGTGTTGATTCGAACCTCGAGTTGTCCGCTCTGCTCGGCTGCCGCAGGGTCGATTCCGGCAGCGGTCAAGCGTTGCAGATGGTCGCGACGTTGATCCGGATTCACGACGTGAAGCGCCTTGTCGCCACACTCGAACCCTTCCTTAATGAACGGAAGCAGCACGCGATACTCTTCGTCGTCATTATTGAAAAATGCGCAGACATGACGTACGTCACCGAGCTGCGAGCCGGCAAGGGAAATCGGTGTTGTGGTCTTCTTCATGCTGTTTTCCTCCGATAGGGGTCGGCCGCACTGCAGGTTTCTATGCTGCCCAGCGCACTCCGTTCATCTTGTCCGCCCGGTTTCAGGACCAGCGCGCCCACCACTCCGGCAAAATACTCGAAGGACGGCGTCCGCGAATTTCGCGGCTTCACGAATAATTACGACGGCGAACATGGGCGTTACGCCGCCGTAATCGCCTCGGGCGCGGGGCGGAGTCTCGTGGCCATTTTCACGAGGTCGGCAAGAGAGTCGGCCTTCATCTTTTGCATCACCTTGCCCCGGTGCGCCTTCACCGTGATCTCGCTGATATCAAGTTCCCCTCCGACCTGTTTATTCAGCAGGCCAGAAACCACCAACGCCATAACCTGCCGTTCGCGTTGGGTAAGCGACGCGTAACGGTCCCGGAGTGCCCGCATCTCCGCCTCCATCCCAAGAGCAACTCGGCTACGTTCAATGGCTGCCCGGATAGCGGTCAACAGCACGTCATCATTGAATGGCTTCGTCAAGAATTCGACAGCCCCCGCCTTCATGGCTTGGACCGTCATGGGCACGTCGCCGTAGCCCGTGATGAAGATGATCGGCATATCCCTCCGATCGCCGGCGACGAGGCGTTGGAGATCTAGCCCGTTCAGACCCGGAAGAGAAACGTCAAGCACGAGGCAGTTGGGAACAAGAACGCGTGGGTAGTCGAGGAAGTCCTGGGCAGACGCGAATGTCTCCGGCTGCCAGCCTTCACAGCGGATCAGCAATTCCAGCGATTCACGAACGGAGACGTCGTCGTCGACAACGAAGACGATTGGTGTGACTTGCAACATTTGCGGTCACCCCATTTCATGGCCAAGTGCGCGCACCTAAAGTCATGCTTCGCGTGCACAGTTGACGGATGACGCCCCATCGTTGACGGAATTCTACCAGAGAGCCTCTCATTTGTGCTGGGGCGATACCCTGCAACCTTTGTGGCAATCGCTCATTAGCAGGAGAGCCTATACCAAGGTATCGACGATACTATCGTCCAATTGTTCATCTCCCAAGCTTCTGTTCTGATTATTGGCGCCGACCGGGTTCACTCGGAATGCTCACAACCAGGGATAAAGGAGAGATCGAGGTTTTTGATTGGGATTACATCCGAACCCGTCGCTAAATAAGCACTTTTGAAAGGGGCACATCGTATGAAGGGGTTTGCTTATTTGTTGCTTGCAGTTGTAGCGCTGACCGGCGTGCTCGTCTACATGGCCCACGCCTCTGGACATGCCGATGGAGAGGCTGCCCCGATCTTCGGAATCAAGATTCCCCCCGGATACCGCGACTGGAGGTTGATCTCTGTGGCCCACGAAGAAGGCAACCTCAACGATCTTCGCGCGCTTCTCGGCAACGATGCGGCGATCAAGGCCTACCGGGAGGGGAAGCTTACGTTCCCGGACGGCACCATCATTGCCAGGCTGGCCTGGAGTTACGTTCCGTCTGAGGAAAACAACAAAGTCTTTGGCCGCGCCCAATCGTTCGTGCCCGGACCCGCCACGAACGTTCAGTTTATGGTCAAGGACTCAAGAAAATACGCCGCGACGGGCGGCTGGGGTTTCGCGCAATTTAAAGACGGCAAACCCGCCGCCGACGCGTTGCTAAGAACCTGCTTCCCGTGCCACGAGCCTGTCAAAGCTCGCGACTTTGTCTTCACCCATTACGCGCCTTGATGCAAAGGCAATACCATGGTCCAATTGCTTTGCCTCTACGAGTCTGGTGTGATGCGCTTGCCGCAGTCGATGCAGTCGGATTGCACGACGCAGGCAGAGAGGAAGGAGAACCCGTGAACTCGGATGAATCGTTTGACAATTCGACTTGTGCAGACCAGATACACCTGGCGGAGCGTGAGTTGGCGTCATTCATCGGCGCAGTAAAGGAGTTATTTGGTCCGGAACAGGCTCTCCTCTCTGGCGATGATTGGCTTGACGAGTCTGAGTTAATGGATAGCCCGCCTCGGTCCACCAGTCGAGATTGGCGAGCAGTCACAGTCGCAGCCTCGGCACGATTGGCAAGTCGGCTGACTGTCGCACGAGATGATCGAGCCTTCGGCGCATCGACTAATACGAACGTATCGGCAATACGATCGTCCAATTGTTTCACTTGCGCGCTTCTGGTGTGATGCGCTCGTCGCAGCCGATGCAATCGCGTGTGAATTATCCACCACGGTAGGAGAAGATAAATATGTCACACCATTACTCCGGTCCCGACTATGGCTTCCCCCACGGGGACGCCCGCCTCGATCTTACCGACTTGTATGCGTTCCCCAAGCCCGGGGACGCAGGCAAGTCGATCCTCATTATGAACGTACATCCTTCCGTAGGTGTGAACCCAGCCGGACCTACGACAGACGATCCCTTCGCGACCCAGGCGGTATATGAACTCAAGATTGACACCGACGGTGATCTCGTCGCCGATATCGCATACCGAGTGCGCTTCAACTCAGACAAGAACGGAGCCCAGACTGCAACATTGCGCCGTGTTCAAGGCGGGCAGGCTGCCGGCACTGGGGACGACGGGCAGTCGATCATAGAAGGAGCACCAGTCTCGACCGCACACGAGGCGCTTGTAACTGCGGCCGGAGACTACCGCTTCTTCGCGGGCTGGCGCAGCGATCCCTTTTTCTTTGACACGATGGGGGCACTGAACAATCTGCAGTTCACAGGTGAAGATTTCTTTGCCGACAAGGACGTGTGCAGCATTGTGCTAGAAGTACCCAACTCTGCCCTGGGCTTTGGCAAGATGGGCCTATGGCAACGCACGGTGGACGGCGCGGGCGGGAACTGGGTTCAGGCGGACCGCGGGGCGCTGGCCTCGCAATCTGTCTTCCTCCCTGGTGACGAGAAAGCCGCCTACCAGGCTGGGCAACCGGCGGACGATGCTGGTTTCATCCCCGTCTTCGCGCACTCGCTGGAGCACACGGATGGCTATACGCCGGAGGAAGCAAGGCGAGCGGCAGGGATTCTGCTGCCGGACAACCTCCCTTATGATCCCAGCAAGCAGGCGTCATATCCGGCCAATGGACGCACACTCTCCGACGACGCTATCGATGTCTTTCTTTCCATTCTTACAAATGGGAAGGTGACGCGAGATAACGTAGGGCCGCACACAGACCTGCTCACCTCCTTTCCGTACGTCGGCTCGCCGCATAAGATGCGATCGGCGGAACGGGTGGCCACCTAAGCATGCAGGGAGCCAAGCAAATGCACATTTTTACGTCTCCCCGTCTAGATTCATCCTTGCAGCTCTCTTGCATGAAACTGGTGATAGCTGTAATGCTCGCATCATTTCAATTGTTCGCCCAGATCAAGGGAAAGGAAGATCCCATGAAATATCCGACGCTCTATCGCACCGCACAGATCGATGGGCTGTTGATTTTCTACCGAGAGGCTGGTCCGAAAGACGCACCCACACTCCTTCTGCTGCACGGACTTCCGTCATCGTCGCGCATGTTCGAGCCGCTCTTCGCCAGGCTGTCCGATCGCTATCATCTGGTCGCTCCTGATTACCCTGGCTTTGGACACAGCGACTGGCCG
>PLIO01000268.1 GCA_003140075.1 Acidobacteriaceae bacterium
AGGGTTTCGAAGCCGGCGTCGCGGGGCAGGAGCAGGCCGTGTTGGGTTTCGAGATCGCGGATGTTGACCGAGCCCTCGAGGACCAGGACTGACTCATCTGCCAATGCGGGTTCCGGGGCGGAGACGTCGAATTCATCTTCGATATCGCCGACCAACTGCTCAAGGATGTCTTCGACGGTGATTACGCCGGCGGTGGAACCGAACTCGTCGACTACGACGGCGAGATGACGCCGGCGTTGTTTGAATTCGTCGAGGAGTTCGGCGAGGACTTTGGTTTCGGGAACGACCAGGACATCGTGCATGATCTGGCTGATCTGGGTACGCGCGATGCGCGTTGCCAGAGGCTGGCCGAGATTGACGAGGCGGAGGCGCACCCAGCGGACGAGTTCCTTGTAATAAAGGACGCCGACGATGTGTTCGGGGCCACGCTGCGGGTCGTAAACCGGGATACGCGAGTGCTGCCCTTCGACGACGCGGTTGAGGGCTTCATCGAGGGTGAGGTCGGAGGGCAGAGAAAAAATATCGGGACGAGCGACCATGACTTCGCGGACGGTGATGCTGTCGAGTTCGATGGCGTTGTGGATCATCTCTTCCTGCGAGGCGGGAATCTGGCCGACCTGGCGGCTGGCGGTGACGATGAGCTTGAGTTCGTCGGGGGAGTGGACGGGGCCGCCGCGGCGGGCATCACGGGCGCCGAAAAGCCGCAGGACCAGGCCTCCGGAGCGGCGCATGAAAAAAAGTATGGGGCGTGTGAGGGTGAGGAACGCTTCCATGGGAGCAGCCACAGCCAGGGCGATCTGCTCGGAGCGCTGCAGGGCGAGAGTCTTGGGGACGAGTTCGCCGAGCAGGACGTGGAGATAGGTGATGAGGCTGAAGGCGATGACGATGGCGATGCCGTGGGCGTAGACGGCCGCGTGCGGAATCTCATGCACAAAGCGCAGCGAACCTACCAGTTGGGCGACCATGGGTTCGCCGATCCAGCCCAGAGTCAGGCTGACGATGGTGATGCCGAGTTGGACGCCGTTGACGACTTCGTCGAGGTGCTGATGCAGGCGCTGGACGACACGGGCGCCGGTGCGGCCGGATTCAATGAGCTGCTGGATGCGGGTGTCGCGAACACTGACCAGGGAGAACTCCGCGGCGGCGAAAAACGCATTCGCTGCCACCAGGAGAAGGATCAGGAGCACGCGGAGCAGCACAAAGGCGATCATTTAGGAGTAATTCTGATGGGGTAATTCTAACATTCCAAAGGGGGTGGGATAGTCTGAGAGAGCGAGCAGGATCCCAGCGGGATCTTTAACGCAGAGGTCACGGGGGGAACACAGGGTAAGACTTTTGCATCCGCAAGGCTAACCTTTTTTCGATCAGAGCGGTCTAATCGATAGGTGGCTGGTCACTTACGCCGCCCGACTCATTTCAGGCCCGTCGTGAGATCTCTGGAACTAATACAGCGCAGGCCGCGTACAACAGAGTGAGAGCACGGAACATCTCCAACTTCGGCGAAACATTTCCAGCAAGCATCAGGAGGCGGTTGTGAACGGAAACGGAAATAATAAGAAGAAGCGTCGCAGACTGTTTATTTGGGGCGGTATTGGGGTGGGGATTGTCCTGCTGATTGCGATCGGCGTGTTCGCCGCCACGCGTGGCGGCACCAAGATTGATCCGACCAAGCTGGCGAAGGTGGAAAAGGGCGACCTGGCCAAGAGCGTGGTGGCGACCGGCAAGGTGACGCCCATCACCAAGGTCGAGGTGAAATCGAAGGCCAGCGGCATTGTGAAAAAGTTGCTGGTGGATTACGGCGATCGGGTGAAGAAGGGACAACTGCTAGCCCAGCTGGACAAAGTGGAGATCGAGGCGCAGGTGGCGCAGTCGCGCGCGGCATTGGATGCGGCTCAGGCCAACCTGACCAGCTCGCAGGCCGACTTCGAACGCGCCAAGGTGGATGCCGAGGGTCCCGACGTGCCGCTGCTGAAGCGTGCCTATGATCGCGCGCAAGGCATGGCGAAGGACGGCGTAGTTTCGGCTTCAGCGCTGGACGATGCCGAGAAGAATTATGAGATGTCTCTGAACAAGCAGAATGTGTCCAAGGCGCAGGTGACGGTGCTGAAGGCAAAGATTGCACAGTCCAAGGCGCAGGTGGCGCAGGATCAAGCCAACCTGACGCAGTTGGAAGAACAGCTCAGCTATACCGATATCGTTTCGCCGATCGATGGCATTGTGCTCTCGCGCGACGTGGAGATGGGCGATGCGGTGAGCTCGATTCTGGTGCTCGGCTCTTCGGCCACTCTGGTAATGACGCTCGGCGATACCAGCGAAGTCTACGTGAAAGGCAAAGTGGACGAGAGCGATATCGGCAAGGTTTATCTGGGACAGCCCGCGCGGATCAAGGTGGAATCGTTCAAGGACAAGACGTTTACCGGCAAGGTGACGAAGATTTCTCCGATGGGTGTGGAAAAAGACAACGTGACCACGTTTGAAGTGCGGGTTTCGATCCAGAATCCTGGCGGCGAACTCAAGGCGGAGATGACGGCCAACGCGGAAATCATTCTGGAAGAGCATAAGAACGTGCTGCAGATTCCGGAGGGTGCGATCCTTTACGACAAGGATAAGAAAGCGTCGGTGGAGATTCCCGATCCTAAGGGCAAGGAAGGCAAGGATAAAGTTGCGGTCAACATCGGAATCTCGAATGGCGCGAAGACGGAAGTGCTCAGCGGACTGAAGGAAGGCGATCAGGTGGTGCTGCAGTAAGCGGGCTTCGGCTTCGGGCTTCGGGCTTCGGCTTCCGGACTTCGGGCTTCGGGTCACTTGGCGTTTCGTGGTTTGGCCCTTGTTCACAAGAACGCACGTAGGAGAACAAGTCCGTGAAAACTAATTACAAAGTGGCGTTGGCAGTGTTGGCTGGCGTGTTGATCGACGTCGCTGGGGCCCGGACGATTTATGCGCAGCAGGCGAAGACGCGGCCTGGCTACATAATCGCGGAAGTCGAGGTAACGGACCCCGTGACCTTACAAAAGTATGGAGAGAAGGCGCCGGAAATCGTGGCATCCTACGGCGGACGCTACGTGGTTCGTGGCGGCAAGGTGGAGGCTCTGGAGGGCGAACCGCCCAAAGCCCTCGTGGTGGTAATCGGATTCGACAGCGTTGAAAAGGCGCGGGAGTGGTACGATTCACCGGAGTACAAGGCGATCAGGGGTTTCCGGCAAAGTGCTACCCACAGCCGCCTGCTCCTCGCCGAAGGCGTCGCCCCGCAGTGAAGGCAGACTTTTACGAAAAAACCCTAGTGGAGTGGCTTCGACATGAATCATCAACCCATCTGCGGTATTCCGACCTCGATTCCGGCGCGTTCTTCATTTCTGGCGATCGCGCTGGTGGTGCTGCTGGCTTCCACGCTGGCGGTAGCTTCCACGCCGCAGGGACACTTTGAACAAACCTTCCAGGTCAGCGGGCCGGTGGATCTGGAAGTGCAAACTCACTCGGGCGATATTATTGTGCATAGCGGGCCGGCGGGCTCAGTTTCCATTCGCGGCAAGATCTATGTGGGGGATCGCTGGCTGCTGGGGAACCGGCACACCGACGTCAGCGACATCGAGCAGCATCCTCCGCTGCGGCAGGACGGCAATAGCATCCATATTGATTACGTCACCACCCGCGACATTTCTGTGGATTACGAAATCACCGTGCCCGAGCAGACCACGATCCGCACCCACAGCGGCTCGGGAGATCAGACCATCGAAGGCACGCATGGCAACATCGATCTGCAGAGTGGGTCGGGAGATGTGAGACTCTCGCGGCTTACCGGGGAGATTCGTCTGCAGACTGGATCCGGGGATGTGCGGGCGCGAGAAATCTCGGGTCCGGTACGCGGGGTCGCGGGCAGCGGAAACATTGAGGTAGAAGAAACGGGAACTGGAGACATCGATCTGCACACCGGATCCGGCAACATAACGGCTCGCGGCATCCACGGGGCGTTGCACGCGGATGCGGGGAGCGGCGACATTACGGCCGAGGGTACGCAGACGGGCGCGTGGGACATCCGCACCGGATCGGGCAATGTGCATGTGCGGTTGCCGACGAATGCCGCGTTCGATGCAAATATCTCCACCAATTCGGGCACACTCGACGTGGATGCGCCGATCACGATGACGGTGCAGGGGCGGGTTCAGGAAACGCACAAGCAGATCGTAGGCAAAGTGCGGGGCGGCGGCCCGTTGCTCTCGTTGCGCACCGGGTCGGGCGACATTCACATCGAATAACAGTGGTCAGTGATCAGTAGTCATTGGTCAGTAAGCCCAGGTTCAACGCATGGGCCGGGCTTACAGGCCACTGATCACTTTCTTATTACCTCCGTGCCTTGACGCCGCGGTTACCCAGCAATTACTTTCGATCATCTGGGAGAAGCTTGTCTTCCATCCGCGAGGAAACTTTGGCGTACCATCCAATCATTACACTGACTACCGACTTCGGCGGCAACGACCACTTTGTTGGAGCGATGAAAGGCGTCATCCTGGATATTGTGCCGGAGGCGCAGATTATCGATATCTGCCACTCGGTGCAAGCCTATGACGTGCTCGATGGAGCGCTCACCATTTCGCAAGCGTATTCCTATTTTCCGAACCGGACGGTGCACGTGGTCATCGTGGACCCCGGGGTCGGTACGGCGCGGCGGCCGATCCTGGCCTCGAGCGATAAATATCATTTCGTTGCGCCCGATAACGGAGTGCTCTCGCTGGTCTACTCCCGCGAAGAGCGCATGCACGTGCGGCACATCACCTCCGAACATTATTTTCTGCAGCCGGTGAGCAACACGTTCCATGCGCGCGACATTTTTGCTCCTGTAGCCGCTTACCTGGCCAAAGAGGTGGACGCGCTGAAGTTTGGGGACGAAGTGACGGAGTATGTGCGTTTTTCGGCGCCGAAACCGAAAGCCGTGGATGCGAAGCGTTTACGCGGCGTGGTGCTGAAGGTCGACCGGTTCGGGAACCTGGTCACCAACATTACTCCGCAGGATGCTCCCGCGCTTTTTGCCCCCGGAGCTACGGGATTCAAGATCGTCGTGGGCAGCCGCGAGATTACGGAAATCCGCAATGCCTATGCCGAGGGCGCTCCAGGAGAAGTGATCGGCATTCTGGGAAGCATGGGCTTTCTGGAGATTGCCGCCAACCGCGGAGCGGCAGCCCAGTTGACCGGAGCCGGCAAGGGAAACGAAGTGAGCATCATTCTCGGCGAGGCAGCCGCGGCAGGCAAGGGAGCCTAGGGCAGTGGCCAGTGGCCAGTGAAAAAGGGGCAGCTATTGGCGCGCTGACGATTTTACTGGCCACTGATCACGGATCACTGGCCACTGTTTTAGCTTTTTGGCTTGGGGTGGGCGTAGCGCTCCATCTCGGCCGTCCACTTGAGAAAACGCCAAAGGCTGGTGCGCTCCCGCCACAGAAACTCCCAAAATTCAAGAAATCCGATCTGCGTCATCTTGACGCCACAGTAGGTCTCGATGCGCCACAGCAGATAGGGGCTCCGCCACGGAGCCAGGCGGTGGCCTTTGGTGGCGTTCCAGAGAAAGCGAAGCTTGTAGCGCATGGGATCATGATAACCACAAGCGGCGCTTTCCGACTATTCGACCGTTGTCATCCCGAGCAACGCGAGGGATCTTGGTCCCAGCCTTGCGCGGCACGGAGGCGGCGCAGGCGAGAACCAGGGTCCCTCGCTTTGCTCGGGATGACAGGGCGTGGTGTAGTGCGGATCGCCGCTATGGGAGCGTGGTAGAATCCTGTCTCCGCCCAAGGAAAGTCCTTCCATGTCCGATGCCGATGCCCGCCAGAAGGCCGAAGATCGCTACTACGCCGCGCTTGATTTGATGGGGGATGGAAAATTGGAAGAGGCGGTTGCGGCCTACCGGGAATCGCTGGCTGTCGATCCTACGTTTACAGAGGCTATGCACGGGCTGGCGCGCGCTCTGCAGGATCTGCAGCGTTATGATGAAGCGATCGCGGTGGCGGAGCGGATTACGGAGTTGGATCCGGATGACGTGCTTGCCCACACCAGCTTGTCGGTGCTTTACCAGAAAAAAGGGATGATTCCGGAAGCTGAGGCTGAGGGAGCGAAGGCGCGGGTGTTGGGATGGAAGCAGCAGCTGAAGAAAAGCTAGTTGTCAGCTTTCCGCCATAAGCTATCAGACCCTCCTTGCAGCCGTTAACCCGAACTTAGGAGTCAGCAAATGATTCTTCAACGTCAAAGCTGAAAGCTGACGGCTGATAGCTGACAGCTACAGCTCGTACTTCTTCATCAAGTGCCGAAACGAGCGATAGGAGATGCCGAGCAGGTCGGCGGCTTTGGTCTGCACGCCGTTGGAGCGGTCGAGGGCGCTTTGCAACAGCGTACGCTCGATGTTGGCGACGTAACCTTCCATGCCCACGCCTTGCGGAAGCACCGCACCGGGCTCGATCTCGGACATGCCGCCTGAAGCGCCTACTCCCGCTGCGGCGGCGCGGGCTTTGGGACGTTCGGCCGGTAATTCGACGTGCAACTCGTTCGTCATTTCCAGGGCGACGGCGCGCTCGATTGTGTTTTCCAGTTGGCGTACGTTGCCCGGCCACTCGTAGCCGCAGAGATCGTCAAGTGATTTTTGATTGACCCGAAGGATGCTCCGGTTGGCGGCGGCGGCGTATTTCTTCAGGAAGTGATTGGCCAGCAGGGGGATGTCTTCGCGGCGCTCGCGCAGGTCGGGCACGCGGATGGGAATGACGTTGAGGCGGTAGTAGAGATCTTCGCGGAACGTATTCTCGGCAACGGCCTTGTCCAGATCGCGATTGGTGGCGGCGATCACGCGTACGTCAATGGAGATCTCAGCGGTGCTGCCGACCGGACGCACGGTGCGCTCCTGCAACACGCGCAGCAGTTTTACCTGCATGGCCAGCGTCATTTCACTGATTTCGTCGAGGAAGATGGTGCCGCCGCCGGCCACTTCAAACAGTCCGCGCTTGTTCTGATTGGCGCCGGTAAAGGCTCCCTTCAGGTAGCCGAAGAGTTCACTCTCCAGGAGAGTTTCCGGAAAGGCGCCGCAGTTCACCGAAACGAAGGGTTCGGTGGCGCGCGGCGAACAAATGTGGACGGCGCGGGCGACAAGCTCTTTGCCTGTGCCACTCTCGCCGTGAATCAGGACTGTGCTGGCGGTGGAAGCGACGGTGCGGACGGTGTGTTTCAGCCGTTCCATGGCTGCACTGGAGCCGATGATGTTGTCGAGTGAGTTGTGGGAGGCGGCGTCGCGGCGCAAGGCAAAATTCTGTTTGCTGAGAGATAGTTTCTCGAGCACCCGGTTGATGGCCAGCTTGATTTCATCGACCAGGCCGGGACTCTTGCGAATGTAATCCGACGCGCCTCCGGCTTTCACGGCTTCCACGGCGGCCTCGTAATCGTCTACGGCGGTGATGAGAATGACCGGGGAATCGGGAGAAACGCGGTGCGCATGGCGCAGCACTTCGATGCCGTCGATGTTCGGCATCTTGATATCGGTGACGATCAGATCGTAAAGATTGCCGTCAATCTTGTTCTTGGCCGCTTGGCCGGATTGCACGGTTTCGACGCGGTGTCCATCGCGGCGCAGGGCGATATCGAGCATTTCGCAGATGGAGCGCTCGTCATCGCAAACCAGGATATTAGCCATGCAGCCTGCCTTCCGCCGCAGCGGCTGCGAGTGGTGTGGGCGCGGGCTGCGTTCGATTGGCGAAGGTTTCTTTCTCGGGATTTCTGCCGTCCTGTTTTTCTGCTTCGAGCTTTTCTGCGTCGAGGCGGCGCAGCCTCAGAACGAAAGTAGTTCCCTGCCCGGGCTTCGATCGCGCCCATATTTTGCCTTCGTGCGCCTGCACGATCTGGTAGACGACCGCCAGGCCGAGGCCGGTGCCCCCTTCGAAGTTCGATTGGAAGGGCTCGAAAATCTTCTCCGTCTGTTGCGGGGTCATTCCAGTACCGGTATCGGCAAAGCTAACCTGCCAGTCGGCGTCGTGTCGTTCGATGATGACTTTCAGAGTGCCGCCGTCGCGCATGGCACGGACCGCGTTTTCGACGATGTTCCAGAAAACCTGTTTGATCCTGTCTCCGTCCGCGATCACCAAGGCTTCGGGAACGGCAAACCGGCTCTCAATGGTGATGCCTGTATTCTCGGCGGTCATGCGGTGACGCATGAGGGTGAGTGTGTCCTCCAGCAAGAGCACCAGGTCAGTCTTGTCAAAGCGATACTGTTTGCCGCGGGAATAGGCCAGAAAGTCAGTAATAATGCCGTTCAGGCGCTGCGATTCCCGGGTGACGATATCGAGCAGGTGCCGGTGCTCATCGCTCATCTCGGGTATGCCGGAGAGCATGCTGACCGAGCCGGCGATGGAGGTAAGGGGATTACGTATTTCGTGCGCGATGGCGGCCGCGAGACGGCCCACTGCCGCCAGACGGTCCTGCATGCGGACTTCGCGCTCCAGACGCCGGATCTCGGTGAGATCATCCAGAGCATAGACGTAGCCCAGGGCGCCGCGCTCCAACCCGCTCAAAGCAGTGACTCGTACTCGAACCGTCTTGCGGAAGGTTGAACGCGTATCGAATCGAACTTCGGCGTGGCTTTGTGACTCGGCATTGGGCAGCGCGTCGAGAAAGAATCCAGCGACTGGTTGCCCCAGCAACTGGTCTGGCGTGCGCTCGAGAAGTTTTTGTGCCGCGTTGTTGACCAGCGTAATGCGCCCGTCGAGACCGGTGGTGATCAATCCGCTGCTGATGGACTGGATAATGTTCTCGTGCAGGATCTGAAGATCCTCGAGAGCGCCACTGGCGTGCTTCAGCTGCACGCGCGCCTGGCGTAACTTAGCGACCAACTGGCCAGCCAGGTAGGCGATGGCGAGAAAGGCAAACAGGTTGACAAAAATGATTCCCTGCAACGCCTTCAACTCTGGATGGGTGGTGCAGTAGGACCGCACGACTCCGTAATAATTAAGCTCGAGGACTGTGCCGTAGAGGATGAAGGCGAGCGCCGCAACCAAATAGGCCCACACCCGCGGAAGCAGGATACCCGCTACGATGATAGCCAGCGGATAAAGAAAATTAAAAGAGCTGTCCCATGCTCCCGTCTCATGCACCACCAGGCTGACCATGATCAGATCGGTGAGGACCTGTAAGGAGGCCTGCAGGCGGTGCTCCTGCCAGAAGGATAATAAGACTACATAGAAGAGCGAGACCGTAAACCAGAGCAGGATGGTGCTGATGAAAAGGCGCAGAGGCAGACGTGCGGGGGTCAGTTGCGCGACTGCCAACTGGATGCCGAGCAGAAAGGTGAGGATCAGGATCCTTACTCTGACCAGCCAAGCCAGCCAATTGCGCTCGTCAAACGTCGATTGCATTGAGGTCCCGATGTTCTGGAAGAGACGTTGGCGCGAGCCCCAGGCTCGACCGACCGAATCTTCACCCACCAGCAAAAAGCAGGTTCTTCACACAAGGCCGGGAAGTTCGCTGGAACCTGCCGCTCCCCGGCCGGAGTTGTTTAACCAGCCAACTTGGCGATCATGGCGAACAGTGGCATGTAGAGCGAAATCACGATGCCGCCGACCGTTACGCCCAGCAGGCCGATGATGGCTGGCTCCAGCATGGCCAGCATGTCCTTGGTGGCCGCGTCCACTTCTTCTTCGTAGAAGTCAGCGATCTTCTGCAACATGTTGTCCATGGCACCAGTGGCTTCGCCGACGCCGATCATCTGAGTCACCATGTTCGGAAAGACTCCGCATTCTCTGAGAGGATCGACGATGGTGCGACCTTCTTCGATGGCTTTCCGCACCTTCATTAGCGCCTCTTCGAGTACGGCGTTGCCAGAAGTCCTGGCGGTAATTGCCAAGCCTTCAAGGATCGGCACGCCCGAGGTGATCAGGGTGCCCAGAGTGCGGGTAAAGCGACCCACGGCAATCTTGCGCAGCAGCGTCCCCATAATCGGCAAATGAAGCAGCATTTTGTCGAAGTAATAGTTACCTCGAGGGTGCTTACGGATTTGCTTGACGCCGACCACCAGACCGATCACGCTCCCGATTACAACCCACCAGAAACTCTGTACGAAGCCGCTCAATCCCATGACGATACGGGTGGGAAGAGGCAGGGCAACGCCCAGGCCAGCAAAAAGGTTGGAAAAGATGGGCACGACCCACTTGAGCAGGGCCCCGACAATCAGCGTAGCCAGGCTGATGACGGAGACGGGATAGATCAGCGCCGATTTCACGGCGGATTTCAGGCGAACAGCCTTTTCCACGTAGATGGCCAAGCGTTGAAGAATGACGTCGAGAATACCTCCGGTTTCACCGGCTTCAATCATGTTGGTGGTGAGGTCATCGAACACGTTGGGATACTGCCGCATCGCATTGGCCAGGGTTGCGCCGCCTTCCACAGTGGTACGCACGCCAGTCAGCGTCTTCTGGAAGGTCTGATTTTCCTGGTTGGCGGCCAGGATTTCCAGACACTGCACCAGCGGCAGCCCGGCATCGATCATGACCGAGAACTGGCGAAAGAAAATTGCGATGTCTTTGACCTTGACCTTGCTCGTTCCGAAGGTGGGCATGACAAATTCCTTGCCCTTTTCGCGGATCGAGCCCGGCGTAATACGCTCGCGCCGCAGTTGTTGTCCGAGCGCCTGCTTGTTGGCCGCATTCCGCTCCCCAGAAATCTTCTGTCCGTCGGCATCCTTGCCGGAAAATGTGAAGACTGGCATGGTTTTAATTTCTCCTCAACTGATCGTTCGCTGATTCCTGAAATCTCGTGCGGCCCAATTTTCTGGACCTTGCTCGCCGCTGCCGTCACTTACGCGCGGTGTGCCGTCAAAGTTTTAGCCCTTCGATGACGTTGCTCCTCGCGCCTGAGGCGCTCCGCCACGGTTCGACAACGTGGCGCCGCGGTTAATCATTTCCTGGAGCTCATCCGGATTACTGGAGCGCTGCAGAGCGGTTTCCAGAGAGACCTGTTTCTGCAAGTACGCCGTAGCGAGCGCCTGGTTGAACGTTTGCATGCCGAATTTGTCTTGTCCGGATTGCATGGCCGAATAGACCTGGTGAATCTTGTCCTCGCGAATCAGATTGCGGACCGCGGGGTTGGGGATAAGGATTTCCATGATCATGGCTCTGCCCTTGCCATTCATGGTCGGCAGCAGGGTTTGGCACATCACGCCTTCCAACACCAGCGAAAGCTGAGCCCGAATCTGGGGCTGCTGGTGCGCGGGAAAGACATCGATGATGCGGTTGATGGTGGAAGTTGCCGAATTCGTGTGCAAGGTGCCGAAGGTCAAGTGACCGGTTTCGGCGATGCGCAGAGCCGACTCGATGGTCTCCAGGTCACGCATTTCGCCGATCAGCACGACGTCGGGATCTTCACGAAGCGCGGCGCGCAAGGCGTCGGTAAAGCTCTTGGTATCGGCGTGGAGTTCGCGCTGGTTGACCAAACAGTTCTTGTTCATGTGCACGAACTCGATCGGATCCTCGATGGTGAGGATGTGATCATGGCGTTCGCTGTTGATCTTGTCGATCATGGCCGCCAGCGTGGTCGATTTGCCGGAGCCGGTCGGTCCCGTGACCAGCACCAGACCGCGCGGCTTATCGCAGAGCTTGCTCACCACAGCGGGCAGGCCGAGCTGGTTGAAGGACTTGATCTCGAACGGAATCAGACGGAAGACCGCGGCTGTGGCGCCACGCTGGTTGAAAACGTTGGCGCGGAAGCGGGCCAGCCCTTTCAAGCCGAAAGAAAAATCCAATTCCAGGCTTTCCTCGAAGCGGTGCTTCTGCGAGTCCGTCATGACGCTGTAGGCGAGTTGCTTGGTCTCGGCCGGCGTCATCTGCGGCAAATCGAGCGGCACCAGGTGGCCATGCACGCGGATCTGAGGCGGCGAATTGGTGGTGATATGGAGATCGCTGCCGCTCATCTCCAGCATTCTCTTGAGCAAATCGCTTAACGACAAACCCATGGCAAGAATCCTTCCTTGACGTTCTTAATCTTCTATTCTTCGGTCGTTAGTCGTTTGTCGTTGGTCGTTGGCGAACGACCAACGACTAGCGACCAACGACGCTCTTCCTCAGTGAATGGTTTCGCGGGCAACTTCCTCGAGGGTGGTCATGCCCGCCGCAACCTTGATCAACCCGCTTCGACGCAGAGTGATCATGCCGCGCTCGATCGCTTTCTTTTTCAGTTCGACCGCCGATGCGCCCACGAGAACCAGTTCTCTGATCTCGTCGTCTACTTCCATCACCTCATACAAACCCACTCGGCCTTTGTAGCCGGTGTTGTTGCACACGGCGCAGCCTTTGCCTTTTTGGATCTTGACCGTCTTGGCTTCCTCGGGCGTGAATCCTTCCTCGATCAAGGCTTGCACCGGAACCTCCACGACCTCTGTGCACTCTTTGCAAATCCGGCGAATCAGGCGCTGGGCGCAGATCAGATGAACCGAGGTCGCCACCAGGAAAGGCTCAATGCCCATGTTCATCAGTCGAGTGATGGTTTCGGGCGCACCGTTGGTGTGCAGCGTGGAAAGAACAAGGTGGCCGGTGAGCGCGGCCTTGATGGCGATTTCCGCGGTTTCGAAATCGCGGATTTCGCCGACCAGAATTATGTTGGGATCCTGACGCAGGAAAGATCGCAGAGCGGCGGCGAAGTTCAATCCGATCTGCTCTTTCATCTGCACCTGGTTGACTCCACCCAACTGAAATTCGACCGGATCTTCGGCCGTCATGATATTGGTATCGGGCTGGTTCAGACGCGAGATCGACGAATAGAGCGTATTGGTTTTTCCTGAACCCGTGGGGCCGGTCACCAACACCATGCCGTAGGGCTTGAGAATGGCCTTCTCGAATTTGACCAGGGACTCGGGCTCGAAGCCGAGCTTGGTCATGTCGAGCCGCAGGTTTTCTTTGTCGAGCAAGCGGAGCACGATCTTCTCGCCCCACAGAGTGGGCAGAGTGCTGACGCGGAAGTCGAGTTGCTTCTTGCGGCCGCCGATGTTCATCTTCAGCATGATGCGGCCGTCCTGCGGCAAACGCTTTTCGCTGATGTCCAGCTTGGCCATGATTTTGAGGCGGGAGGTGATCGCGTCCTTGAGCTTGAGCGGCGGCGACATGATCGCCTGCAGGACGCCATCAATGCGGAAGCGTACGCGGAATTCCTTTTCGTAGGGCTCGATGTGAATGTCGCTGGCGCCGCGCTTGACCGCGTCGGTAAGGATCAGATTCACCAATTTGACTACGGGAGCCTCATCCGCAGCTTTCTCCAGCTGGGACAGCTCCATTTGCGCCTCTTCGGCCTGCACTTCGACGTCGGACTCGTTCATCTCCGACATCGATTGCATCACGGTTTCGAGGTCTTCTTCTTTTTCCTTGGTGGCTCCGTAGGATTTATCGATGCCCGCCAGAATGGAACTCTCGGAGGCGACGACCGGCTCGATGTTGAAGCCGGTCATGAACTTGATGTCGTCCATCGCAAAGACGTTGGTGGGGTCAACCATCGCGATGGTGAGCGACGCGCCCACGCGGCTCAGGGGAAGAATCTGGTAGCGCTTAGCGGTTTCAAACGGAATCAGCTTGACGACGGCGGGGTCAATTTCAAAATAAGAAAGGTTGATGGCCGGCACACCATACTGGCGGGAAAGAAAATTGGTGACGTCCTCATCCGTGAGGAAGCCGAGCTTCACCAAGGCAGAGCCCAAGCGGGTGTTCTGCTCTTTCTGTGCCTTGGTCGCTTGTTCCAACTGCTCTGGGGTAATGATCTTCTCTTTGACGAGAAGGTCACCCAGCCGTTGAGACATACGTCGATCTCCTATCCCCGTAGTGGAACGATGCCGGACAACACGACGGCATTTCGCACAAAGCGCTGCTTTTACTTTGGGAGAAGAGCAATGTCTTTGTGTTGACACAAATTGTCAACGCAAGTCGATTACCGTACCAGTTACCGTAGTACTTGGACCTGTCAGCCGTTCCAAACAGATAGCGGGCTGTCTTGCCGAACCCGCGCCAGATGCACTTTTTCCCTGGCAGTGGGCGGGTCTCGGGCTGCAGTACATGCACTTCGGTAAGCGCCAGCACCGGGCTGCCGTGACGGGGGTTGTCCCGCTTGCGAACCGGCGTAGACTCATCCATGAGGAAGTTCTGAATTGCGTATTGACGCACAACAGAGACAGATTCGGAGCTACTACCGCGCTTTATTTCGCACCTGGGGACCGCAACATTGGTGGCCGGCGCAGTCGCGGTTTGAGGTCATCGTAGGCGCTTACCTGACGCAGAATACTGCGTGGACGAATGTCGAAAAGGCGTTGGCCAATGTTCGCGCGGCTCGCCTGCTTAGCTTGAACGGGATTCGCCGCGCGCCGCTTGCGGAACTCGAGCGGTTGATTCGACCCGCGGGGTATTTCCGACAAAAAGCCCGGCGGCTGAAAATCTTCATCGCGTATCTGGATGAAAAATACGCGGGTTCTCTGGCGAAACTGTTCGCAAGCCCCACGGAACAGTTGCGAGAGGAACTACTCCGTCTGCACGGCATCGGCCCCGAAACTGCCGACTCGATCCTGCTCTACGCGGGAAATCATCCGGTCTTCGTTGTGGATGCCTACACTCGGCGCATTCTGGCTCGCCACGGGATTCTGCCGGAAAGGACGGAGTATGACGAGATTCGAAAATTGTTTGAGCGTGCGCTGGAGCCGGCTGCACGATCCGTTGCCGACCTTCGCGAGCCACGCAATGAAAGCCTCGCCGCCGGCTCTCGCGGCGCGGCGCATTCGCCGTCGCCTATGAGCACGGCGAAGCGCACCGCCGTGGCGCGGGTCTACAACGAGATGCATGGACTTATCGTGGGAGTGGGAAAGAACTACTGCAAGAAGTCAAAGGCCCGGTGTGACGAATGCCCTTTACAGAAGTTCCTTGCGAAGGCTAACTAGAGCGGAGCGACTTGGCGCAGTACCTTCATGAAGTACCTTCATGAGGTGGACAAGTAATCCCTAATCCCTTTAACGTTAAGGATTCTATGTCGACCGACACAATACATTATCCACGGAATTTTCAAGTGTGGAGATACGCAGTGGGCCACGGGCAGTTGCTCCTGCGAAGCACCAAGACTCCCGCCCAGCCAACTCGAATCGATGTGCTATTCAAGAACGTTGCAGCGCTCCATTTGCCAGCTTCATTTGATCGGCTTTCAATCGCTGAAACGTCCGGAGTGGAAAGAGCCAACTTGAATTTACAAGTCAGTTCTAAAGAAATGGCGGAGCGAAAGACGTTCGTCGTTCGCAGCACGAATTTTCAGGGATACGTGATTGCCAGCGCTGTAGTTTCGCATGAGGATGAGGGCGAATACGACGACCCAAGCTTTTTCACGATTTTGCCACTCCAAGAGCCGTGAGCAGGCTTAAACATTATTGGCGATCTGCGATTCTGGCAGGAGCGATTACTTCTGTCTGCTGCGCTCAATCCCTGCGCCAGGCAGCAGACCAGGACGGCATGCTCATTGGTACCGCCGTCCGACCATCGCAGCTTTCAGAGACCGCTTACGCTTCCACGCTGGCTCGCGAGTACAACATGGTAGAACCTGAAGACGCGATGAAATGGTGGGTGCTGCGGCCCGATGCCGCTACCTACGACTTTCGCCAGGGAGACGACGTGGTGCGCTTCGCGCAGGCGCATCAGATGAAGGTCCGGGGCCATTGCCTGGTGTGGGGCCGATACAACCCCGATTGGCTGACGCAAGGCCACTTCACCTCTCAGCAGTTGGCGCAACTCCTCCACGAACACATCACTCGGGTGATGAAGCATTACGAGGGGCAGGTGTTCGCGTGGGACGTGGTCAACGAGGCTCTCGACGAGAACGGAAACGTGCGCGATTCCATCTGGTACAACCAGCCCGGCGTTGGATTCGCAGGCAAAGGAACGGCTTATATCGAACAGGCATTCCGCTGGGCGCATGAGGCAGACCCAAAGGCGCTGCTGTTCTATAACGAAGCCGAGGGCGAAGGTACGAATCGCAAGTCGGATGCGATTTACGCCATGGTCAAGGATTTCAAGCGGCGCGGCGTTCCGATCGACGGCGTGGGACTGCAGTTGCACGTTCCCAATCTCGATGCGGATGTCCCGGCCGTCGCCGCGAACATTGCGCGGCTGGCCGCACTCGGCGTGCAGGTTCACATCACCGAACTGGACGTTTCTGTGCCGGTGGGCTCCGATGCACCGCGAACCGACGACCTGACCCGCCAGGCAGATGTGTATCGAGGGATCGCGCGGGCTTGTTTGAACAGCCCGGGCTGCACCGCAATCCAGACCTGGGGATTCACCGACAAATACTCGTGGATTGGATCGCATTCGCGCGGCGCTCGCGGGCAGGCGCTGCCCTTTGATCGAGCGTACCAGCCCAAAACCGCTTATCGTGCGGTGTTCGAGGAACTCGCGGCCGGACGGCCTGCAGGCCGCTGATCTACCTTACGGTGGATCTAGTTGCCGCGGAATCTACTTGCCGCGGTTGCGGCTCGCAGACATTGAGGCCTCTCTGGGAACGGTCCCAGCATCTATAATGACTTCCGGTCCATGCAGGCTTACAGCGCAAGTGAACACTGATGGCTGGACCGCCGATTCGCGTGGCGCAGACCGCTCCAACTCGACCTCACAGGACTTCCCAGCGCAAGCGGGTGATCATCCCGCTGACGGTCGCGGTGTTTTTTCTGCTCGCGATTCTGGTTTCTCAGACCGCCTTTAATGAAACAATGCTGCGCCCCGGCACCAACCAGCAGACAGTGGTCTTTTATGCTCTTTCACTGCTGATTTCGCTTCTGTTCGTCGCTCTCACCTTCGTGCTGGCGCGCAATCTGCTCAAGCTGCTGGCTGAGCGCCGCTTGGGTGTGCTGGGGTCGAAGTTTCGCACGCGCATGGTGGTGGGAGCGCTGCTGCTGTCGTTCGTTCCCGTGATGGTGATGTATTGGTTTGCCTACGGACTGATGAACCGCTCGATCGACAAATGGTTTTCCACGCCGGTGGAAGAGGTTCGCGCGGATACCGACGCCATGGCTTCGTTGCTGGCCAGCTATGCGGCGCAGAACGCGCGCTCCGAGGCCGTCGCCATTGCCGCCTCGCCGGAAACGAAGCGCGCGTTTGATGGTCATGGGTTCTCGGCCGCAGCCGAGGAATTTCGCAGGCACGAGCCTACCTTGCAGGGCGGATTTGTCGTCGCCGTTGAAAATGGCATCGCTGAGGCGAGCCTTGGCGTTCCCGGTCCGTGGCCGGTGTTGAAGGAGAAGCTGCCGCTGGCGCAAGCCGCCGCGGCGCAGCCCGCCAGCTTTACCTGGGAGCAAACCGAGTACACGCTGGGCAGCGCTTCCGTTGGAACCGATGGCGTGATCCTGGTAGCTATGCCGCTGCCGCCGGAGTTCTCGCGGACGGTCAAACAGATCGAAGCCAGCCAGCAGCGCTATCTTCAGCTCAGCCTCGAGCGCAAACACGTGCGTCAGACCTACATGGGCCTGCTTCTGCTGCTCACGATGATGGTTTTGTTTGTGAGCACGTGGCTGGCCCTGTTTCTCTCGAAAGCTGTGACTCGTCCGCTGGCGGGATTGGCGGAGGCGACGCAGGAGATCTCTCGCGGCCGTTTGGATTACCGGATTGACGTGAGCACCGCAGACGAGATCGGGGATCTGGTTCGCTCTTTCAACCGTATGGCGGAGGAATTGGAAATCAGCCGGCGGCAGATCGAAGCGTCCAGCCGCGATGTGAGCGCTGCGAATGCGGAACTTGACCAGCGCCGCCGCCAGATGGAGACGATTCTCGAAAGTATTCCGACAGGAGTTCTGTCGCTCGATGCCGCCCGCTACGTGACCCATGCCAATCACGCCTTGCTGCGCATGTTCCACCCGGAAGGTTATGCGGCAGGGCAGCACATGCTGCGCGGGGCGCGGCTGGCAGATGTATTTCCTCCTGAAGTACTGGAAGATCTGGAACCGCTGTTGCGCCGCGCCGATCGCATGGGCATGACCACCAGCCAAATGGAGATGGCGCTGCAGCGCACCTCTCTGAATGTGGCAGTGACGGTGGCGACCCTGCGCCATCAGGACGAACGCTCCGGATACGTGGTCGTATTCGAAGATCTTTCCGATCTGTTGAAGGCTCAGAAACAGGCGGCATGGCGCGAGGTAGCGCGGCGCGTCGCGCATGAGATCAAGAATCCGCTTACTCCCATTGCACTTTCCGCCGAGCGAATTCAGCGTCACCTGGAGCGCGCCACAGCACCCGACAAGGCGACGTTGGACATCGTTCGTTCCTGCGCCGAAACCATCGCCAGCGCGGTTGAAACCGTGCGCCGGTTGGTGGACGATTTCTCCACGCTGGCGCGCTTCCCCGCATCCAGCCCGCATCCGGCCGATATCAACGAGGTCATCGAGAGCGCGCTCGCCATGTTCAACGGGCGACTGGACGGCATTGGCCTCCACAAATCGCTGGCTCCGGGCCTGCCCAAAGTGATGGCGGACGCGGAAGCGATTAAGCGGGCAGTAGCCAACCTCGTCGACAACGCCGCGGAAGCGATGCAGGACGCTCTAGTACGCGAGATCCAGATTTCAACCGCGCTCGTGGCCAGCCGCGAGGCAGTCGAAATTACCATCGCGGACACCGGGCATGGCGTGACCCGTGAACTGAAGGAACGGCTTTTCCTGCCGTATTTCTCCACCAGGAAGCGCGGAACCGGTCTGGGCCTGGCGATCGTGAGCCGCGTCATCGAAGAGCACCATGGGTCCATCCGCGTAGAGGAGAACCAGCCGGTGGGAGCGCGCTTCATCGTAGAACTGCCGGTGGTTTCCGAACCCGCACTGGCCGGCGCCGCGGTTCAGCATGCATAAGATCCTCATTGTCGACGACGAAACCGGCATTCGCGAATCGTTGCAGGGAGTGCTGGCCGACGAAGACTACGAGACCGCTTCGGTCGAAAGCGGTGAAGAATGCCTCAAACTGTTGCGCCGCGAACACACATATGAAGTGGTGTTGCTCGATATCTGGCTGCCCGGCATCGATGGCATGGAGACGCTGGAAAGAATCCGGGAACTCGACAACCCGCCTGAAGTGATCATGATCTCCGGCCACGGCAACATTGAAACCGCGGTGCGCGCCACCAAACTCGGCGCTTATGACTTCTTGGAAAAACCGCTCTCAATCGATAAAACGCTGATCGTGGTCAAGAACGCAATTGAATCGAAAAAACTGCGGCACGAGAACGTCGATCTAAAGAAGCAGTTGCACGCCAAGAGCGTGATCGTTGGCGACAGCATTCCCATGAAGGCGCTGCGCCAGCAGATTGGCCTCATGGCGCCCACCAACGGCCGCGTTCTGATCTACGGCGAATCGGGCACGGGGAAAGAACTGGTGGCCCACGCGATCCATGCGCAGAGCCTGCGCAAGGACGAGACCTTCGTCGAGGTCAACTGCGCGGCGATTCCCGAAGACCTCATCGAGAGCGAACTATTCGGCCATTACAAAGGATCGTTTCCGGGAGCGGCCGCCGACAAGGAAGGCAAGTTTCAAAAGGCGAGTGGTGGAACGTTGTTTCTGGATGAAGTAGGCGACATGAGCCTGAAGACGCAATCGAAGGTGCTGCGCACGCTCGAGGAACAGCGAGTGGCGCCTCTCGGCAGCGACGAAACCATCATGGTGGATGCGCGCATCATCGCATCCACCAACAAAGATCTGGAAGAGGAAATCTCCAGGGGAAATTTTCGCGAGGATCTGTTTTACCGGCTGAACGTGATTCCTTTCTTCGTGCCGCCGCTGCGCGACCGGAAGGAAGACATTCCGCTGTTTGCACGGCACTTCCTCAAGGACCTGGCCGCGACCTACGGAAGACGCCCGCGCGAAATCACGGATGACGCCGTGGAGGCCCTAATGCGCTATTCGTGGCCGGGCAACGTGCGCGAACTGCGCAATGTGATCGAGCGGATTGTGATCATGAATCCCATGACGGCGCGCTTCGACCGCAAGCATCTGCCTCCGCTGGTTTATCGTGACGGCCACCGCCGCGCGGCGCGCAGCGAGTTCTCCACCTTGCACCAGGCCCGCGATGCCTACGAGCGCGATTTCATTCTCAAGAAGCTCGACGAGAACCACGGCAACGTTACTCGCGCCGCCGAGGTGCTGGGGCTGGAGCGCAGCCATCTTTACCGCAAGATGAAGACTCTCGGGATTGCGGCCAAAGAGTAGGCTTGCCGCGGATCGGGATCTAGCGCTTCACCATGTGAATTTCAGTGCCGTTCTTTCGGAACTCCACTTTGTCCATGAGCTGGTTGATGAGAAAAATTCCGCGGCCGTGATTGGAATAGACGTTTTCTCCGACCGTGCAACTGGGGATGGACTCGGGCGTAAAACCAGTACCGGGGTCCCGCACCACGATTAGCACGCCCCGTTCATCGTCGCTACTCACCAGGCATTCGACCGTCTTGGTGGGATCTTCCTTAGCGCCGTGAATCACGGCGTTGGCAAGCGCTTCCTGCAGCGCCAACTCGATCGCATCTTCCTTGCCGTCAACGCCTTTCATCTGGCGGACCACGGACATTACTTCCTGCACCACCGGATCCACGGCCCTGCGGTCAGCGGCAAGGGTCACGCGCAAAAGCAAATGCAACTTATCGGGATCGAAATCTTTTTCGGGAAGAGGTTGCTCGGGAGAATCCGCCGGTGGCATGTTTTAGCTCGTTAGTTACGATTCAGCGCCGCACACGATTGATTTTAGCTGTCAAACGCTCTCTACGCCAACCTCCGAAAATAGCTACAACCGCTGTTATGTTGCGAAACCGCAGCCACGGCCCGCTAATCGAGCACCCGGCCGTGTTTGTCGTCCTTCGGTTTCCTCGGCATTCGCGCTTTTTGTGGCGTCTTTGGCAGTTCGACCCGCCCGTCCGTCAGATGGTCCAGTTGCCTTCTCCAATCGAGTTCTTCCACAAAGCCACGTGACTCGCGCCAGTTGGGCTGCACTTTCACGTACAGCTCGAGAAAGACCTTCGTCCCTAACATGCGCTCGATCTGCAGGCGCGCCGAAGTGCCGATCCGCTTCAGCATCTGTCCTTTCTTGCCGATCAATATGCCCTTCTGGCCTTCGCGCTCGCAGTAGATTGTGGCCGCGATGCGGGTTAACCTGGCGCCCGCCTCGAAACTCTCAACGATCACCGTGGTTGCGTACGGAAGTTCTTCCTCAGTCTCCAGTAAAACTCGCTCCCGAACAATTTCTCCGGCCATGAAGCGTGCCGGTTGGTCGGTAACCTGGTCTTCCGGGAACAAAGGAGGGCCCGCGGGCAGTGCCGCGGTTACCTCTTTCAGGAGAATATCGAGTCCGTCTTTTTTCAGCGCGGAAATCGGGACGATGGCGTGAAATGGATGCAGCTTCTTGTATTCCTCGATCAGCGGCAGCAACTTGCTCTTGCCGCCCCGTAACAGATCAACTTTGTTAAGGACGAGACAAACGTGGGTGGGTGAATGCCCCAGCATTTGGATCGCGAATTCGTCGCGCTGATCGAGCTTGCGCGTCGCATCCATGATCAGGAGGACGAGATCGCAGCCTTCCATAGCCTCCCGTACTTCGACCATCATCTTGCGGCCCAGGGAACTGTCGGGCTTATGCACGCCCGGAGTATCAATCAACACGATCTGTGCGCCGCTCTGGCCCTTAACCTTGGGCAGGTTCACGATGCCCTGGATCCGGTTGCGTGTGGTCTGCGGCTTGGGCGAGATGATGGCCAACTTCTCGCCCACGAGCGCATTGAGCAGGGTGGACTTGCCAGCGTTCGGACGACCGAGGATGCAGACAAAACCGGAGCGGAAAGGCATAGGGGTTGAGTAGCGCCGGCATCCTGCCGGCTGTCCCGACGGCGGCGCTACTGAACTATATCAGCTTCAGCTGCCGCGGCTGCACGGCCGTAATTCTCACGCGTTCGACCTTTCGATCCGTCGATTCGAGAACCTCATACCGCAGACCGTCGTCGTCCACCGTTTCGCCGCGCTGCGGGATTCGCCCTGCCAGTTCGCTGACCAAACCCGCGACGGTGGCCGATTCCCTGCCCTCCGGTTTGGTTCCGAATAGTTCGGCGAGGCGGTCCACGTCCATGCCCCCGGAAACGATGAACGACCGATCGTTCTCCCTGACGATCTCCGGTTTCTCGTGCTCGTCCCGGATTTCGCCAACGATTTCTTCGACCAGATCTTCAATCGTCACGAGGCCCGCTACGCCGCCGTACTCGTCAACCACGATTGCCATGCGAATGTTGTTCTTCTGCATTTCGCGCAGCAGATCGCTGCCCAGTTTGCTCTCGGGGACGAAGTACACGTCGCGCCGCATCAGGGTTTCGAGCGTACGAGTCGAGGCTTCGCTGTCCGGCACTTGCAGCACGTCCTGTGCGTAGACGATGCCCTTAATGTTGTGAATGCTGTCTTCATACACCGGCACGCGCGAGTAGTGCTTCTCGCCGAGCATTTGAATGAAACGCTCGACCGTAGTTTCCACCGGTACGGCAAACATATCCGGACGCGGCTTCATGGCCTCCCGCACCGTCTTGCCGCTGAACTCCACCACGGACTGAATCAGGTCGCGGTCGCCTTTCTGAATGATGCCTTCTTCCTGACCGGCTTCAATCAACGCATCCACGGCCTCGGACGCGCTTTCCGGCTGCTCGCTCGTGTTCTGCCGGGTGAGCGAGGCCACCGATTGCAGGAAACCCAGAACAATGGTCACGGGCAGCACAAGATAAATCAGCACAGTCAGCAGCCATGTCCAGCGGATGAGCCAGGCGCCGTTGGTGCGGGAGAAGAAAACAAAGGGCAGAAACTGATTGAACACGATGACGATCAGAATCAGGCTGACGGCGGCTTGCAGGATCTCGTATATGCTCCACAACTGATCGCCGAAGACCGCGTAGCCCACGATCAAGGCGATGGTCGCCGTGGTCAACTGCTTGAGCACCGCCATGGAAAGCGAGGCGCGGGCGCGGCTGACATGCAGGTTGGGCTCAACCTTCTGCTCGAAGACGTCGATGTTGTCCTGAAAATCGCGCGAAAGAAATTTGCCCATCTCCTGGTAGACGCGATCGACGTACGAAGCCAAGGCCAGGAGGGCCAGGAGTGGACATAGCGCGAGTGCGACGGCCCAGTTCATGCCGTTCTCCGCTTCGCGCCGGGCGGACGATCTTTCTTGCCGATAATGACTTCGCGGACACCCGGTTCGGACCGCTCGATCAGCGCTACTTGCAGGTTGAGTTGCCGGCGCAACTTCATCTCCTTGCGCGCCATCTCGCCATGATCGCGCTCGTGATCGAAGCCCGCCAGATGCAGTATGCCGTGCAACACCAGAATCTTCACCTCGTCCGCTGCCGTATGCCCGAGTCGCCCGGCATTTTCTCGGGCAATATCCGCGGAAATCGCAACGTCTCCGGCGACGCGCCCATCAGCGGCGCACTCCGCCAGCGGCAACGGAAACGATAGCACGTCCGTGGGCTTGTCTTTTCCCCGGAATCGCCGGTTGAGAGATCTTAACTCGGAGCTGTTTGTGATCAACACGTTCACTGTGCCACGCAAACGAACCGCTCGCCGCGCCCGCAAAACGAAGCGTTCGAGGGTTGACGAACTCAACCCTGCGACTCTTTTTCTAAGAATAACCAACCTGCTCCAGTTCGCTCCTCAGGAACATCTCGCAAAATAAAGAGGAGGGCCCCATTTCAGCCCTCCAGCCTGCCTGCGATTTTATTCTCCCGAAGCTTCTCTCGACCTCGGGTCCAGGTTCGGCGGGCCCAGGTTCGGCGCCTCCGGACTCTTGGTGTCGACGCTCTTCCCGCCCGCGAGCAGCAGCATCTGCTGTTCGGCGACGTGCGTTTTGTGCTCGTCGTAGGCGCGAATAATCCGCTGCACCAGGTGATGACGCACGACATCGGATTCGTCGAAATGCACGAACGTCAAACCCTCAACACGTTTCAGAATATCGATCGCTTCCAGCAAGCCGCTGCGCCGCGCGTTGGGCAAATCGATCTGCGTGATGTCCCCGGTAATCACCGCCTTGGAGTTGAATCCCAAGCGGGTGACGAACATCTTCATCTGCTCTGAAGTCGTATTCTGCGCTTCATCGAGAATCACAAAAGAATCGTTTAAGGTACGGCCGCGCATGAATGCGATAGGCGCAATCTCGATGACGTTCTTCTCCAGATAGCGATCCACCTTTTCCGGATCGAGCATGTCATACAGCGCGTCGTATAGCGGACGCAAATAAGGATCGATCTTATCCTGCAAGGTGCCCGGCAAAAATCCCAGGCGCTCGCCAGCTTCCACCGCCGGACGCGCCAGGATGATGCGGTTCACCCGTTTCGCCAGCAGCGCGGAGATCGCCATGGCCACTGCGAGATAAGTTTTACCCGTGCCCGCCGGGCCGACCCCGAACACCATGTCGTGCTTCTCGATGGCTTCAACGTAACGGCGCTGGTTCACGCTCTTGGGCTGCACCATGCGGCGACCGAGAGAGCGTTGGCGGCCTGCATCGGCAAGCCCGCGCAACGTCGCAGTCGAATCGGCCGTGAGCACGCGCAACATGCTGTTGAGATCGCCGTTGTTGAAGCTGTAGCCGGAGCGCTGCAGGCTTTCGTAATCGGCAAACACCTGCTCGGCGCGAGCCACGTCGCGCGCCGCGCCTTCCAATTCGATGGCGTTCGACCGCAGATCAATCGTGACGTTCAGGCCGTCTTCCAGTACGCGCACATTCTCGTCGCGCGTGCCAAACAAAGTCTCGATGTTGGGACTAATCCCGATGCTTTTCTTCATTCAGTCTCTTTGATGAACAAAGCTTGATGAACCATGTAGGACGGTCTGGGAACACTTACATCTCAGCCACTTCGCAGACAAAACAGGATTATGCTTCGAGACGGGACCAGCCGGGATGCTCATGCCCAGAGGGCAAGTCACTACCATTAGCTAAAGCCTACCCCGCGCCGGGGTGGGAGTCAATGGCAGCTTTATCCGCCCTCGCCCGTGGCCGAGGCCGGCACGGCTCGTGTCCTCGCCCACTCGCGCAAGCCCTCGATCTCTTCGGCACGAGTGGTCGAAAGCGGCACGGTCTGCGCCAAAGCGTCCAGCAACAGTTGCGTGGTGAGCGCTTTCTTTTCCGAGAACGCGGCATAGAGTCCAGTTTGCACCGCCGCATCGATTTCCGCGCCGGAGTAGCCTTTCGCGGCAGCGGCAATCCGGTCGAGTTCAAACTCCGCCGGATTGCGTTTCCGCTTCGCCAATTGAATCGCGAGAATTTGCTTGCGCTCCGCCTGGCTGGGTAGGTCGACGAAGAAGAGTTCATCAAACCGGCCTTTGCGAATTAACTCCGGCGGCAATGCGGTCACGTTGTTGCAGGTGGCGGCCACGAATACGGGCGCCTTGCGGTCCTGCATCCACGAAAGGAACGACGCCAGCAACCGCGACGAAACTCCCGCGTCGACCGATGCCGAGTCCGGCCCGCTGCCGGCAAATATTTTTTCCAGTTCATCGATCCAGAGTATGCATGGAGCAAGTCCCTCTGCGACTGCGAAGACTTTCCGAATTCGCTTCTCGGTTTCGCCGATATATTTGTCGTAGATGGCTGCGGTATCGAATTTTACGAGAGGCAGGTTCCACTCTCCCGCCACAGTCCGCGCGCAGAGCGATTTTCCGCAACCCTGAACACCCAAGATGATTACGCCGTGCGGAGGCTCCAGCCCAAACTCGCGGGCCGAGTCTTCCCATGAGCCGCGCCTCTGCGCCAGCCAGCGCTTCAGATTATCCATACCGCCGACACTGGAAAAAGTTTCGCTCGCCTCCACGAACTCCAACATTTCCGAGCGCCGCAGCAACGACTTCTTGGTCTCGATCACATCGCCCGCAATTTCAGGGCACAGCGCGTACCGCGCTACCAGAGCCTGAGACACGGCCCGCTCCGCTTCCTCTTCGGTCAGGCCGCGCAAACTTTCCACCACCCCTTCATAGCCCTTGGCGTCGAGCTTCCGCTGCAGGGTGTGATCCTTTGAGATGCGGACAACGACCTCGTCAATGATCTGGCGCAAACGCTGCCGGTCAGGCAGCGGCAGCTCAAGAAACTCCACCAGTCCCCGCAATTCAGGAGGAATCTCAATCTTCGGCGCGGTGAGGATGATGGTGCGCCGGTTCTCGGAAAACTTCTGCCCCACATCGCGCAAACGCCGGACCACGACCGGCTCATCCATATGGCGGTGGAGGTCCTTTAAGATGAACGCCGCGCCCAGCGAAATTGCCTCCAGGTTGGCCAGCATCTGCGCGGGATCCTGGCTGTTGTAGATGGCTTTCGAGTTGGCCAGCGCTTCCTGAGCCGCCGGACCATGAGCCGAGATCGAGTTCCGGCTCTCGGGCACGATTTCGCCCACGTCACCGCCGCAGCGCACCAGGCCGCTGGCAATCGTCCACTCAAAGGCGGCAAGGCTCAAGGACGCACAAGCGGCGCGCACCAGGCGAACGGTGCGGACTTCCTCAACCGTCTCTACTACTACGATTGGGGTCGAGGAATCGAGCAGAACTTTCAAACGCGCCAGCGGATCGGGAATCAGAGGCCATGCCATGTGTTTGACCGGTCGAGAGTTGCTGCCCTATAATAAGCAATTCGGTACTCACCGGAATATCTCGCTACACACACGAAGGTAACGAACCACACATGGCTAATCATCATTCGGCGCTCAAGCGCGCCCGCCAGACCACGAAGCGCACGGCCACCAACCGCGCCAACACCTCCCGCCTGCGCACCGCGCTGCGCACCCTGCGCGAGACCATCGAGAAGGGCGACAAGCAAACCGCCGAGCAAACCTACCGTGCCACCGTCTCCGCGCTCGACAAAGCGATCCAGAAGGGCACGCTGCACGAGAATACCGCCGCGCGGTATAAATCGCGGCTGGGCGTGCGCGTTGGTGCGATGAAGTAGCTGTTGGCCCGTGGCGGCCTGCTTTTGGGGGCCAACCCGCAATCCGGCAGGTCTCGCACCTGGGAACCGCAATGCCAGAAAAAGTCGTTCATGTCGTTCTCAGGCCCTATCCCCGTTGCTACGTCTACGTTCATTTCGACCCTAGAAAGGTGCGGCCTGGAGACAAGGGGCAATTTGATCATGTCGTATACGTTGGAAAAGGAACGCGTGCAAGGGCTTGGGTCGATACAAGGCCCTGCTCCCGGGCGCACGGACTATGGTTACGCGATCTCCAAAATCACGGATTTGCGCCGGACGAATACGTGAGGATCGAATTCCGAAGGCGCACCTCAGAACAAGCCAGAAAGCTCGAACGAGAGCTGCTTGCTTTCTACCGTTCAAAGGGAGTGCTGCTCTTCAACAACGAAAGAGGCTACAACGGCCCTGTTCGTCCATACGACAACAAGTGGATGCCGGACCCTAGGTTCGGAAAACTAGGATAGATTCAGCTTTCGCTATCCAGGTTCGAATTCCTTCTGCGCGTCTTCACCCGGCCTGGAGGGCTGCTGCACCTTTCGCGCCTTTCGAAAGGTGGAACAGGCCGCGGCTGATCCCCAACGATTTAGTCTTGAGTTTACGGAACCGGAATGCCGTGCCCGCCAAGACCCCGCCAGAATTTCCTTGACTTCGATTCTCAAGACTGTAATCCTATCTCTCTACGCATTGGATCTTTGACATCTGAATAGCAATGAGATAACTCCCGTAAATGCAATATTTTGCGGTCCGGTCGCTCATTCTAAGGCACTTAGCGAGAGGGAGCATCGCCTAAGTCCTTTGAATGGAATATTTTGCAAGCAAGTTATTTGCTTTCAATATTTTAGCCAGACCCGAAAATGCAACTCACTGATTCCAGGGATTTTAGCTCACGAAATCTGCGTTTTTTCTTGATCTGGATCGATCTGCGGAGGGGTGGCCTCTGACAACGTGGAAATCGCCGGTCCGGCAGTTGCAAAGCCAGAAGCTAGAAGCCGCCCTTCACACCGGCAACTGTTCCTGCATCCATCCCGGAGCTTCGAGCTTCGGTTCGGTCGTCAGGTCCATCACCAGACGCTCCAGTACCATGCGCTTGCTCACGGGATTCGAGCGCAGGGCGAGGTCGGCTTTGGCGACCAAGCGGATGGCGCGCGTCAGCTCGCGGCGTGACTTGTAGCGGCGGGCTTGCTTGATGATGTCGTCGGCGGCGAAGGGAGGGACGCGGAAGCCCTGCCACAGCGCGGCCCAGAGCATGCGCTGGTCGCGCACATTACGTTCGAGAATCACCAGCATCTGGCGGAAGGTTTTCGCCAACATGTAGATGTGGCCGATGGCGGCGTCCTCGCCATCGCCGGAAGATAGCATCGCATCCAGCACTTCCAGCGCCCGTACGCGGTCTTTCGCGGAAATGGCGTCGGTCAACTCATACAGCGAGCGCTGCTTGGCGGCAAGCACCATGGTTTCCACATCGCCGAGCGTGATGCGGTTGCGGGCGCCGACGTAGAGCATGAGCTTCTCCAGTTCGTTGGAGATCATCATCATGTCCCCGCCGAGCGCGTCGACCAGTTCGCGGGCGCCATCGGGATCGATTTTCACTGGAACGTCGCGGCTGGTGCAGTAATCGGAAATCCAGCGCACGGCTTCGCCTTCTTCCACCCGCGCCAGTTCGACGATGCCGCAGTACTGGCCCATGGTTTCGCGGATACGCTGGTAACGCTCTTTGTCCTGCATCTCCATTTTGCGTACGTCGGCGGGGATGCTGATGTGGTCGGCGACAAAGACCACAAGCGCGTCGGGATTCGGGTTCTTGCAGTACGCTTCGATGGCCGCGAGCTTTTCATCGTTCGAGCCGCGGCCAAAAAGACTCTTCACGCCGCGCACGAAAAATACCTGAAAGGGCGCCATGAGCGAGGGAGTGCGGGCTCGGTCGAGAACTTCCGCAAGGTCATTTTCCGCCAAGTCGAACTCGAACAGGCTGAAGTCGCGGAGATCGGGCGAGACCAGATGCTCGATGATGGCGTCGCGAAAGCGCTTGCGGAAGAAGGCTTCGTCTCCGACGAACACGTAGGCTGGCCGCAGCTTGCGCGATTCAAGCTCGCTGACAAAACGCTCGGCCTGGGCGAAAGCCCGCATCAGAAGATGTCCTCCATGGAAGAAACACTTGCCAAAAACTCTAAGCAGGGACTGATAAGGAAGCGAGCCAAACGCGCGGTTCGTGCGTCGCAAAGAACGCGACCCTTCGGCTCGCTCAGGGCAGGCTGCTTCGCGCGGCTCGCCCAGATCCCTCGCTGCGCAAAGAACGCTTGCTCGGGATGACAATCAAACTCTAGCATCTAGAAGCCCTCCAGAATGTTAGAGACCAGGGTACGGGCAAAATCCTGCGACAGCCGCCGGAAGGCGGGCGAGTCTTCCTCGAAAAAACTCGCTAAGTCCTGCGAGACTTCGTATTGCTCGCGAAACAGATATGAAGGATTCTGGTACAGCACCTTGCCCTGGCGGTCGGTCAAAGCTACTCTCATGCTGACCACCACCAAAACGCTGGCAGCCTGTCCGGTCGCGGAGTTATAGGTGAGCGGCGTGGAAGATGCCGAGACCACGGTGGCGCGCAGCGTGGCGTCGGCAGCCTCGCTGGGATCGTTGAGAATGTGATAGTGCGTGCGCGTGGTGAACTCCCGCACCACGGACGCGGTAAGCAACTGCTCGATGCGGTAAGTATTAGTCTCGTTTACGAAGGCCGGGACGGCAATGGTCTTGATGTTTTCCGGAAGTTGCACCGTGTGGCCGGCCGTGTGGTATCCGCAACTGGCGCTCGCCACGAGCAATGCCAGCCACGCGGCCCGGCAGGTTCTCATTGGATTTTTCCCAGCGGGCGGGTTTGGATCATGCTCTCGGCACACTCCACCGCCGTCATGGCCGCCACGCGCAGGTTATCGATCGCCGCCCACAGCCAGATTCCATTGGGCCGTGACGCATCGCTCTTCAGAGAAACCAGAATGTTGGCCTGACCCGCGGTGTTCACGTTGCTCGGCTGCGAATCGTCTTCCGTTCCTGCCAGCGTCACGTGATCTCCCGCAAGGACCTGCGACAGGTGTTCCTGATCGACGGCGTGCGCCATCTCCAGGAAGATATTCAGAGCATGGCCGTGAAAAACTGGAGCTTGGAGCAGCATCAGCGAAGGCTGAGGCGC
Organism: Acidobacteriaceae bacterium; assembly: GCA_003140075.1. Classification (GTDB taxonomy): domain Bacteria; phylum Acidobacteriota; class Terriglobia; order Terriglobales; family Acidobacteriaceae; genus Sulfotelmatobacter. The sequence continues at coordinate 30,140 of PLIO01000268.1, forward strand.
GTCCGCTCCGGCAATCTTTCCATAGTGGCGCAGCACGCGCGATTCCAGCAACTCCAGCGATCGCTGCGATTTCTGCCCATAGCGCGCAACCATATTGAAGGCCACCTGCTCATCGAATATATCCTTCGGCAGGGGTTGGAACGATAACAGATTGACGGTCTGCTGGTGCAACTCGTCCATGCCTTTCTGCCCTTGTTCGGAGGCAGGCTCGAAAATCGTCGCCACCACGCTGCGGATGGCGCCAGCCTTGCGCGCCCTCAGCAGCAGCAGCGCCAGAGTCACGGCGGCAGGATTAGCCACAATGCAGGGAGCGGGTTGCAGTTCCGGCTGCCACATCTCGCCTCGCTCGCGCTCGGTCCACAGAGAGCGCACAGTGGCGCCCGGTTCCTCTTCCAACGCACCGGAAAGATCGATGATCGCACTGCCGGCATCGCGAGCGCGCTTCCAGTTGTTGCGCGTACACTCGGCATCGGCCGCAAAGAAAGTGAAGTCCACGTGCGTAAACTGCTCCGACCGCACGCTCTGGATGAAGTTGATTTCGTCGCCTGTCGCTTCCAACTGGCCAATCGATTCGTCATCGTCAAGCAGGCGAATATCCACCGCGGGAAAGTTTCGTTCGCTGAGCATTTCGGCGACTTCTTTCCCTTTCAGCGTGGCCGCGCCCACGATAGCTGCGCGGAAGAGCTGTCCGCGCGCAGAGGAGGAAGGAGACGATGCCGCGATTTTGGACGGACTACTCATGAAGTCTGTGAGGCCTCCTTGTAGGTGGGCGGCGGGGGCTGGCTGCGGCGGCGGAAAATCCACTGCAGGCGCCAGAAAACGCCGGAGAACGTATAGAGCAGCGCAACTCCGAACAGCACCTGTTTGGAGAAGTACCAGACGCCGGCGAACAGCGCCGCAAGAAGAATGATCAAACGGAAAGGATGGCGCGAACCGAAATCGATGTCTTTGAAGCTGTAGAAGCGCCAGGTGCTCACCATCAGGTAACCCACAGCCGCAACCATCGCTAACCAGCTGATTGCGGTGTACCAGGAATCGAGTGGAACTCCCGACCGGAAGTGAACCACGGCCGCAATCACCCCCGCTCCTGCCGGAATTGGCATGCCAACGAAGTACTTCTTTCCCGGACGTCCGGGGTTTGAGGGCTGAGGGTTGGTCGTGATGTTGAACCGCGCCAGGCGGCTGGCTCCGGCCATCAGAAATAAGAAACCGGCAATCGCACCCACTTGCGTGAGCTTGATGTTCCACTCGAAGTTCCACTCGGTGAGCGCAACCGCCGGCATCAGGTGAAATCCCCACGTCCAGGCCAGCATCGCCGGCGCCACACCAAAAGTGATGACGTCCGCCAGGGAATCTAGTTCCTTGCCAAACTCGCTGCTGGTTCCGGTCATGCGCGCCACGCGTCCATCGAGGCCATCGAACAAAACGGCAAACCCAATCGCCTTAGCGGCGTTGTCCAAATGCCAGGAAGACACGGCACTGGCGTGAACGATCTCGAGGATGGCGTAGAAACCGGCAGCCATGTTTCCCGTGGTAAACAGCGAAGGAAGGATGTACATTCCCTTGCGCATCCGGCGTGGGCGCCGCTCGTCCTGCCTGCGTCTTGGAATGGGAAGATCCATTAGCGCGCCCCTTCGGAGGCGGAAGAACTGCCCACGCTTGCCAGTTCGCCTTTGGGCTGCACATAGGCCAGGACACTGGCTCCGCCGCGAACCCGATCGCCGACTTTCACTTGCAGTCTAGACTCACCATCGAGCAATACATCGACACGAGAACCGAACTTGATCAGCCCCACGCGCTGGCCGCGCTCCAGTCGATCACCCACCTTGGGATAGAAAACGATTCTACGCGCCAGCAGGCCGGCGATTTGCTTGAAGACGACCACCTGGCCATCGCCTTCCACGCATACAATATTTTGCTCGTTCTCGTCCGCGGAAGCTCGATTCATGGCGTTCAGGAATTTTCCGCGCTGGTAGCGGACCTCGCGAATAACTCCGGCAATCGGCGAACGGTTCACGTGCACATCGAAGACGCTAAGGAAGATGCTGATACGAGCTTGCTTTCGGCCCGCCACTGTCACGAGTGAGACATCGGTAACTTTCCCATCCCCCGGCGAAACCACGGCGCCCGCCGCATCGGGAATGGCCCGCTCAGGATCGCGAAAGAACCAGAGAAAAAACACCGCAAGCAACAGCGGCACCAAGGCCCAGGCCGGCTGGGCGAACCAGCCCACCAGGACCCCAGCCAGGATGAAACCAAGCCCGTAAAAGTAGCCGTCACGAACCATGGGAAGTCCCATTATAGAGCAGAGGCGGGCGGCACTGGCTGACGTTTGAAATAGAAACCACGTAAGTGCAAATAAAGAAAGGCGCCGGTAAGCGCCAGTGGGTAGATACAAAAACCCTGTAGCGGCGACGGCCGCCATGCCATTGGGCAATAAATTACGCTACGTGAACTCCGTACTGTTGCCGATACTGCCGCTCAATGCTTTCCATTTGATCTTTGAGCCGCAGCTTTAGCTTCTTGAGCCGGACTTCCTCCAGCTTTTCATCTTCGCTGAGATAACGTTTTTGGGTGAGAGAATCAAGACGAGTGGAATACTGCGTATGCTCCTGAGCCAGCCTGCGGAATTCGTCGTGGCTGGTCAGGAGAGTGTCTTTCGGAGTCAGCATCCAGCAGACCTCCAACCGGGATTCACGGCTTCAAACTATCACAGCCCCAAAATCGGTTCAATGCCAAATTCTGGTGCAGTCTCGATATGAGAAAGTATTAACTAAAGACTGAGGCGACATAGGATTGCATCTTCCGGCGGACTGGCGTAGTAACTCTTGCGTAAACCCGTTTCTTGGAAGCCTGCCCTACGATACAGGGCGCGTGCGCCTTGATTCGACTCTCGAACCTCCAGAAATATGGCGCTGCCGTTCCTGGATCGCGCGTGCTCGAACAACTCGGTCACCAGTCGGGTGCCGACGCCGCGGCGGCGAGCCGTAGCGGCGACAACGACATTCTCCAACTCCCACTCCGCATCGACCTGGGCTGCCACCATGAATCCAAGAACTGCGCGGGGGGCTTTCTCCGGCTGTTCACAGTCGTCCTCAGCCACCCACGCGACCCGTCCCGAAGGCCGCTGATGGCCGGTCCCAAATATGCTCCCATATTGCTGGTGGGACCAGTGTCCGGCAGCGGGACTCATACGCTCCAAGTCCATCATGGCGGGAATGTCCGCTGCATTTGCCCGTCGAATATGCAAGCTAGGAACCGATTCTTTCGAGCACCTCGGCATCGGTGCGGCGAATGTAGTTCGCTTCCAACTGCTCGGGCGTTACAGTCTCACGCGACTGAATCTTGCGCCAGCCCAGCCGGGCAACCGCAATGGCTGAGATTGGCGGCAGAGTTGAGACTGACAGCCCGGTTGCCGCAGCCGCCTCGGCAAGAGCAGCGTCCGGGGTCACGACCATCCATCCTTTCGCCTGAACAAGAAATTCACTTCTGGTCAGAATACGCTCCCGTGGAAACTGACCGGCTTTGGCCGGGATTTCGTACTCTCCCACGTAGACATCACTTCGTCCAGCATCGAGCGCGGCCATGACTTTGCCCTGAGCGCCACTGGTAAAGACGCACACTTCCAGCAGCGATACCGCTGCGATCGGCTTGCCCAAGATCTCAGCCAGAGCCTTGACCACCGCGAGGCCGATGCGGAGACCGGTGAAGGATCCCGGCCCCGAAGCGACGGCGAAAGCGCCGATGTCGCGTTTGTCGAATCCCTGAGCGGTGAGCAGTTCGGCAATCTGCGGAACAAGTTGTGCGGAGAACGTGCCGCCGGCCAAGGGCACCGTCTCGATCAACTCCACGTCGTCACTATCGGAGGATTTTTCTCCGGCTCGCGCCAGCGCGATGCTGCCCTGCTTGCCGGAAGTATCGATGGCGAGAAGAAGCATGAAGACCTTACTCCTCGACCAGTTCCAGCAGGACACCGCCCGCGCTCGACGGATGCACGAAAACATATTTATGCCCGCCCGCGCCAGTCTTGATTTCATCCGAGACCAGGCGAACGCCTTGTTTCTTTAATCGTTCGACAGCCGCTGGCAGGTCTGGAACGCGCAGACAAACGTGGTGCAGACCTTCACCACGTTTGGCGATGAATTTCGCGATCGTGGAAGTTTCCGAGGTCGCTTCCAACAACTCCAATCGGCTCTCGCCCACCGGAATCATGACCACCCGCACCTGCTCCTGTTCTACCGTTTCTTCGGGAGAGATGCTCAGGCCCAGCTTCTCGTAGATCGACTTCGCCGCTCCGAGCGACTTCACCGCGATTCCGATGTGATCGATTTCAGCCATCAGCGTTTCCCCACGCTCAGCTTTTCCCTTTGTTGGCGGCGATCTCTTCCACTAGCGTATAGGGATCGCGCTTGTGCTCGGCCACTTCCGCTGCCAGCCGTGCGAGGTTGCCGTTTTCTAATTGTGTCCGCGCCTTTTCCAGCAAAGCGTCGCGCAGCATCTCGATTAGACGTTCTTTCCAGTTCTCGACGCTCTTGTTGAGCGACAGATCTTGATTCTGAAGATAGTTCTCGTAATCTGAAATCGCGCCCGCAAGTTCTTCGATTCCCACTCCCTGGCTGGCGACGGTCTTGACGATCGGCGGAGTCCAGCCATCGTGGCGCATAGCCAGCGATTGCAGCGAGCGAATCTCGCGCTCTACGTGCTCCGCTCCGTCGCGGTCGCTTTTGTTGACGACGAAGATGTCGGCAATCTCCATAACGCCAGCTTTGATGGTTTGCACATCGTCGCCCATGCCCGGCACCAGTATCAAAATCGTGATGTCGGCCAGCCGCACGATATCCACTTCATCCTGGCCCACGCCTACGGTCTCGATCATGATGAGGTCGCGCCCCGAAGCGTCCAGCACAGTAGTTACGTCGGCAGTGGTGCGAGCCAGCCCGCCCAACGAGCCGCGCGTCGCCATGCTACGAATGTAAATTCCGGGATCGGAGAAATGTTCCTGCATGCGAATGCGGTCGCCGAGAATCGCTCCGCCAGTGTAGGGACTGGTCGGGTCCACGGCGATAATGCCCACGGTGTGGTTATCCTTCCGATAGAAACGGGCCAACTGATCGACCAGTGTGCTCTTGCCCGCGCCCGGCGGCCCAGTCAACCCAAGGACGTGCGCCTTTCCGCTGTGCGGAAACAACGCCTTCAGCAGCTCGGACCATCCCGGTGCGCGGTTCTCCACGGTCGAGATGGCGCGAGCCAGCGTGCGCACGTCGCCCGCGCGGAGCTGCTCGATCCAGGTCTGGATGGTAGGGTTCAAGCGATCAGTGTAAAGCAGGTATTGAAAAGCAGGAAATAGTGCTTTCGCTATTTCTGCATTAATCTCAGGACGACCCGAACGGCTATCCTCTGGATGCACTATGGTCATACCCACATTCATACTATTGTTCATACCTATGGAAGGTGTTATGATGGCCTTAATCAAAACTTAGGAGTCCGGGAATCGTCATGCCCAAGTCGAGCACAGCACACAAGGAAAAGAAGACATTCTCGCTTTCCCGTCAATCGGTGATGTACCTGGAAGCCTTGCGTAAGGAAAGACGAAGCAGGTCCATGTCGTCGATCTTGGAAGATCTCATTCGGCAACAGCAACAAGCAAGAGAGATGGAGCGCATCTCAGCCTCAGTCACGCGCTACTACGATTCGCTTACCCCTGAGGAGATCGCGGAAGATCGCGCTTGGGGCGACTTTGCCGCAACCCAATTTCCAAGCGAGGACTAGCCATGAAGCGAATGCCGTTGCGTGGTGAAATTTGGTACGTCAAGCTCCCCTCTGATCCGCCAGAAAAATCCGCAAGGCCGGTGATCATTGTTTCCCTCGATGCCAGAAACCGACATTCGGGTGCCAGCACAGTGCTCGTGGCGCCCTTGACGGGCTCCGTGGAAAGAGACTTCGAGACACACATCCGGCTTTCTCCAGGAGAGACCGGCCTTCATCCCTCCAGCATCCGCTGCGAAGATCTAACAGTCGTGAAAAAAGAGTTTCTAGTCGAACCAAAATCTCCACTACGCACCTTGAGCAACACTCGAGTGTGCCAGATAGCAGATGCGGTGCGGATCGCGATGGGCTGTCCGAAATGATTCCCTGAGCCACGCTGTATTCAGGCTGTATTAATGTGCCGAGAGGACTCTCTCTAAAGTCGTTCGGACTTCAGACAACGCTTCAGAAATCTGCTCCGAGCGGTAAGTGAACTCTCCACCATGGGCGGCGTCGTTTCGCATTTTGGCCACCGCCTCAAGACGCTTGGCTTCGAATTCCGTCAAGACTCCAACATCCATCGCCTTGAGCTTAACGATGATGGGACTCAACGTCTCCTTTGGACCGACCTCCAACCCGGCAGCTCTCGCCCGGTTCTTTAACCCCTCTTCAAGCGCCGCGCCCGCCAAGACCGCAGCCGCCCGTTCATATCCATGCTTGAGCAAGTAATCCGCCTGGTCAAGCAATCCCTCAAAAACAGCGGCGGATACGGACAGATGATATTCCACCGCGAGACCTAACGAATATTCGTCCTTTGCTGATTTGAGCACTCCGAGCGCTGCGCCTACGACCATGACTCCCGCGACGCTGGGTCTTGTCCAAAGCTCGAACTGGTTGACAAACCGATTTGTAGATACTGAGAGCTTGTCGAGAAGGTTTAGACAACTGGTTATCCACCGAGCAAGGGAAACTGAATCGACAGGACCTCCCTTTGCTTTCGTAGATTCCTCAAATACCCGCTCTCCCTCCGCGATGAGTTCATCGAGGCGTCGAAGAATTAGTGGATTTCCGTTCACCATTTGACGGCTCCCTCTGCCAGCAGATAGGTTTTGACCTTAGCCCCGAACCCCTTGCGATAAGTGAGAGGAAACCATGGCCAACACATGGACATGATTCCGCTGAAGCCGGAGCGAAAGGCACGACCGGAAGAATACGCCAGATGGCGAGGCCAGGAACCTCTGCGGCCCTCGACGAAGCTCTGGCCGCCTATCTCGAGTGGGAGCGCCAGGACTTCGCAGAAGCGGTCGAGGGCATCGGTCGCGGTTACGAGGATCTGAGAGCCGGACGCACCAGACCGGCCACCGAGTTTCTCGCCGACCTCCACCGCAAGCATGACCTCCGATGCTGAAAGCGCGACGCTAGTCTTTCAGTAACTGCCGCGCAATCACCAGCCGCTGAATCTCGCTGGTCCCTTCGCCGATGGTGCAGAGCTTCACATCGCGGTAATACTTCTCGGCGGGATAGTCTTTGATGAACCCGTACCCACCGTGAATCTGCACGCCCTCGTTGGCGCATCTCACCGCGACCTCGCTGGCGTAGAGTTTAGCCATGGATGATTCCAGCGTAGTCTTCATGCCAGCGTCTTTCATCGATGCCGCGCGCATGGTGAGCAGGCGGGCAGCGTCAATTTCCGTGGCCATGTCGGCCAGCTTCCACTGGATCGCCTGGAACTCGCCGATGGCTTTGCCGAATTGCTTGCGTTCTTTCGAATAGTTCAGCGCGGCCTCGTATGCGCCCTGCGCCATGCCGAGCGACAGAGCGGCAATCGAGATACGTCCGCCATCGAGCACGCGCATGGCGTCGATGAAGCCGTCGCCTTCCTTGCCCAGCAGATTCTCCGCCGGAATCACGCAGTCCTCAAAAATCATCTCCGCCGTGTCGCTGGCGCGCAGGCCAAGCTTGTTTTCTTTCTTGCCGGGACGAAATCCCTTGGTATCTTTCTCGACGATGAACGCGGAAAGGCCATGGGTATTGGCGGCACGGTCAGTCACGGCGATCACGACGATTGCATCGGCATAGTGGCCGTTGGTGCAGAAAGTCTTCGTACCGTTAAGGACCCAGTTGCTGCCGCGGCGCTTTGCGGTCATGCGGGCGCTGCCCGCGTCCGATCCGGAAGAAGGCTCAGTCAGTCCCCATGCGCCGATGAATTCGCCGGTTGCAAGTTTGCTGACGTACTTCTTCTTTTGCGCCTCGTCGCCAGCGAGGAAGATGTGATTGGAACAGAGCGACGTATGCGCCGCGACGATGATGCCCACCGAGCCATCCACGCGTGACAACTCTTCGATGGCGATGACGTATTCCACATAGCCCATGCCCGCGCCCGCGTATTCGGCGGGGAAAACTGTTCCCAACAAGCCAAGCTTGCCCAGTTCTTTGATGGTAGCCAGCGGAAACTCGCAGGCCTCGTCCCACTTCATGACGTTGGGCGCAATCTCGCGCTCGGCGAACTCGCGGACGCTCTTCTTCAAATGCTGCTGCTCGTCACTGAGTTGAAAATCCACGACTCCTCCGCCCGAGGCGACCGGTTTTTTGATTAGAACATAGCGGCGGGCAGGGAAAAAAGTTACCTCAGGGGCGTGCAGGCGAAAGCATGGAAAGCCGCGCCAGCATTGGCGATCTCAAGCACAAAAGCCTTCAGCCCAACCGACCGTATGGTCTGGCTGCAAACCAAGTGTGACGAATTCTTCGCATCGCCGCAGCCTAACGAGCGATTTCATTAGCCAGAATGAATCTCTCGAACACTTCGTTCGAAAGCAATCGCCCGCGCGGGGACAAGTGGACGAAGTCGCCTTGCTGCTCCATCAGCCCGCTGGCGATGAACTCCGCAATCGTAGCGCGAGCGTTATCGATTGCTTCATCGCCGAATTTCGCGGCGAATTCACGAAGGCTAACGCCATGTGTCAGCCGCAACCCAAGGAAAAAACTTTCCTCCAACGCTGCCTGACATGAGACCACAGTCCTCGGCAACTCCGCCGCGCTCATGTACTGTTCCAGGGAGTCCGGGGGCGCGAACCGCAGGGCGTCGATGCCGGGCGAGGCGGAAGCCAGCATCGAGTGCGCGTCCATGCCAAAGCCGAAGTAGGGCTGCCGCGTCCAATATTTTAAATTGTGGCGTGATTCGAAGCCGACGCGCGCGAAGTTGGAAATCTCGTATTGCGCGACACTCACGTCACTGAGTCGTTCGCAGGCCGCGAGATAGAAATCCGCCACGGTTTCTTCATCCGGCACGAAGTGCGCGTGGTAGCGTGTGCCGCCAGCCAGCAATTCTCGACCCAGCCGCGAATCTTCATCGACTTCGAGCATGTAGACGCTCACATGCGGTGCGCCGGTCGCGATGGTTTCCGCCAGAGAAAATTCCCAACTTTCAGCAGTCTGGTGGGGCAACCCGGCGATGAGATCGATATTGATGTTCGTAATTCCAGCCGCACGCAGGCGAGCAATGTCCTCCAGCACGGTCGCGCGCTTGTGCAGACGGCCGACCGCGGCCGCCTCCTGGTCCACGAACGACTGCACGCCGAGGCTCACGCGGTTCACGCCGCAGTGCAGGAGGCTTTCCAAGACGGGGCCGGTCAGCGTGCCGGGGGCGCATTCGACCGTGACTTCCGCATCGGGACTTACTTCGAACTGCCGTCGCAGCGTGGCGAAGATTCGCTCCAACTGCGTGGGATCGAGAACGGTCGGCGTACCTCCGCCCAGATAGATGGAATCCGCCGCGCGATCGAACTGCCCACCCATTTTCGTCGCAACCTGCGGGGCGTTCTCAATGTCAGCACAAACGCGATCGACGTAGCGCTGGAAAACCGCTCGCGAGAACACATCGGAGGCGAAGTTGCAATAGCTGCACTTGGTGCGGCAGAACGGAACGGAAATGTAAATGCCTGCGGGCACTCTGCCATTATCCCATCTGCGTGCCAGCGGCTGATCGGGAAAGCTTTTCCATCCTCAGCTCTGCCTTGGCATCCATATTTGAAGTACCCTGTTATCAGCGCCACTGCACTAACCGAACGCCAAGAAACCGATGTCCCAGGAAGAAGAAGTATTAGGCAAAGCCTATGACAGCCGCCTGATGGCGCGGCTGCTGAAATATCTGCGGCCCTACCGCTGGCAGGTGGCGATTGCGCTGGTCTCGATTGTCCTGAAGTCGTTTGCCGACGTGCTTGGCCCCTATCTCACCAAGGTGGCGATTGATCGCTACCTGGCGCCCACAAAGGGGGCATCCTCCGGCATATGGAGTTGGCTCAGCCCGAACGCCATCACCGGCATCGCGCAGATCGCGGCCATCTACGTTGGACTGCTGGTCTTCAGCTTCCTGCTGGAGTTCCTGCAAACCTATTACATGCAATGGACCGGCCAGAAAGTGATGTTCGATCTGCGCCGCCAGATCTTCCGCCATTTGCAACGCCTGCACGTTGCCTTCTTCGACAGAAATCCCGTTGGACGGCTGGTGACGCGCGTCACGACTGACGTGGACGCGTTGAACGAAATGTTCACCTCCGGCGTAGTGTCGATTTTCGAAGACCTGTTCGTGCTCTTCGGCATTCTGGGCGTGATGCTGTGCATGAACTGGAAGCTGGCGCTGATCACGTTTGCCGTGCTGCCGTTTATCGTGGTGGCGACCAAGATTTTCCGCGACCGGGTGCGCGATTCCTACCGGCGTATCCGCGTCGCCATCGCGCGCATTAATTCTTACCTGTCGGAACACATCAGCGGCATGGTGGTGCTGCAGCTTTTCAATCGCGAGCGCAAAGCTTACAAGCGCTTTTCGGAGATCAATCGCAGCCACATGGACGCGTATAAAGACGCGATCATGGCTTACTCGGTTTATTACCCCGTCGTCGAGGTTCTCTCTGCCATCGCGATTGCCTGCGTGATCTGGTTCGGCGGCGGCGACGCGATGCGAAATGTTCGCGCGGACAGTGTTGCAGTCAGTTTCAACTGGAGAACGCTGGTTGCATTCCGCCTGATACCGACCGTGGCGTCGCTCGGAGTGCTGGTGGCGTTCATTCAATACGCTCTGCGATTCTTCCGGCCGATCATGGACTTCAGCGAAAAATACAACATCCTGCAATCGGCCATGGCGGCCAGCGAACGCATCTTTAAACTGCTCGACACGCCGGTGCAGGTGGTTTCTCCTGCGATAACCAAGCGGCCTGAAGGGCCCGGTCGCATTGAGTTCGAACACGTCTGGTTCGCTTATCGCGACACGCCGGAAGAATCTGGGAACGACCATGAGGGGGCATCCGGGGGGACGACCGGCCCGGACTGGGTCCTGCGTGACGTAAGCCTTGTGATCGAACCCGGCGAGACCGTGGCCATCGTGGGCCACACCGGCACGGGGAAGACCACGCTTATCTCGCTGCTGCTCCGCTTTTACGACGTGCAGAAAGGCGCGGTCAGAATCGATGGCGTTGACGTCAAGGATATGGACCTCACCGACCTGCGCGGCCGCTTCGGCGTGGTGCTGCAGGATCCATTTCTGTTCAGTGGCACGATTGGTGGAAATATCCGGCTCGGCACAAAGCGTATTAAGGACGCGGACGTCGAGCAGGCGGCCGAGGATGTGAACCTCGCTGACTTCATTCGCGCGCTGCCGAAAGGTTTCGACGAAGAAGTGCGGGAGCGTGGCTCGACGCTTTCCACTGGACAGAAGCAGCTTATCTCGTTCGCGCGGGCGCTGGCCCACGAACCGAAGATTCTGATTCTCGACGAAGCTACTTCGAGCGTGGACACTGAAACCGAATTCCGCGTGCGCGACGCGCTCAACCGCATGGTCGAGGGACGCACGTCGCTGATCATCGCGCACCGGCTTTCGACGGTGCAGCGCGCCGACAAGATCATCGTCATGCACAAAGGGCAGGTACGAGAGATGGGCACGCACCAGCAACTGCTGGCCCAGCGCGGGATTTACTTCAAGCTTTACCAGCTCCAGTACAAGGATCAGGAGTTGAGCGTGGCGCGGGCACCGCTTCCCGAGGTCACTGCCAGCGCGGATGACTAGATGCGGACTCGCCTGCCAGCCAGTTCCGGTGGTCAGATATCCGGATCAAGAAAAACATCAGATCGATCCAGTAAAATCTCTGGAATCAGCAAGTTAGCGAATTTCTGATCTGCCTGATCTGGCTAAAATCTTGAAAGCAAATAACTTGCCCGCAAAATATTCCGTTCAAAGGACTTATGCGGACCCGCCTGATCGAAATGCTGTGGAATCGATGGTCCGGGCCGTAAAATATTGCATTTGCGTGGGTTAGCTCATTGCTATTTAGATGTCAAAGATCAGATGCGTAGAGAAATAGGATTGCAGGGTAGAGGAGCGAAGTCAAGAGAATTTTAGCGAATCTGCCGCTGATCATGCACTCAATCCGACCCCAAATGCTTGGTCCGCAAACCCGCCGCCGCCACGCAGAGGTCTGAAAACACCCTCGCCGTGAATATCGACTGCGCCCCCGTATTCTTCAGGATTCCCGGACAGTCCCGGCGCAGTTCGCGATACATCTTCATCATCTGGGGAATTGTAGGTTGCGTTCCCCGAGACACGAACGCGTTGCAGATTTCCCTCATTACGCCACGCACAGTTCCCCCGTGAATGTAGGGATCGGTCCCGTCCAAGTCGCTCAAAGACTTATTCAAACGACGCCTCACGGACTCGAAAACAAACCACTTATGCCGCGGATTCGCTTGAGCCCAGGCCACCGCCAGGCCGAGTTCAAACGGCATGTTGAAACGAGGCGTGCGTGGCGCATGTCGATCCAGTTGCACTCGTGAGAGATCGTGAATCGAATAGGCGCAACTTTCGATGAGGCTGGCGATGCGGTCGAGTCGCCGATTGCCCGTGATTCCGAGCGTGGCTCGGGGCAGGAAGCTTATGGCACTCAGCGCCGTGATGTAGGCGAGGTACAGCCGGGTGAACTGCGGGTCGTACGGGATGTTGAGAAAAACGGCTTCTTTGGTTTTCGGCATGGCGACAGAATGGTCACCAGGGCGCTGAATCGTGAGAACCTGCTACCTCGTCGACGTCTTCGCTCTGCGGGATGATGTCTTTACCACGCGGGCCTGCCTCTTCGGGGATGCCGTGCTGACAATCCGTCCGTCAAAATCAACACCGACCAGCGCAAGGATTTTCCGCGCTCTGGCTGGCGGAACTCCGAGGCGCTTGGCAGTCTCTCGGAGGGAGAGCGGCTTGAAATCGAGCTTAACGGGGCGTCGCATCGAACTTCCTTTCAACTTCTTTTTATTTTATCACGCTCGTTCGGGTGGCTTTCATGGGAAATGATTTTCCATCGAGTATTCGCGACGTGCTCCGGCCTTACAATGCTCTCTTGCGAATCCTGATCTCAGCCGGCGAAGCTTCCGGGGAAATGTACGGGGCACAGCTCATTGAAGCTCTCCGGCGGGCTGCTGTTGGGGAGACTGTCGAGCTTCGCTCGACCGGACAGCCGGGGGCGGCTGTCCCCACATGTGCATCTCAGCCCACACCTGTATCTCAGCCCACACAATTCTCATTGGAGTTTTTCGGCGTTGGCGGAGAGCGCATGCGGGCCACCGGCTGCGACACTGTCGTCGACGCGAAAGACCTCTCTGTCGTCGGCATCACGGAAATTCTCAGCCATCTGCCAAAGATCTACCGTCTGTACCGGCATCTGATTGCCGAGGCTGATAGGCGCAAGCCCGATCTCGCCATCGTGATCGACTCGCCCGCCTTCAACTGGCGGGTGGCGCGGCAGATGAAGAAGCGCGGCATTCCGGTGGTTTACTATGTCGCGCCGCAGTTCTGGGCGTGGCGGCAGCGACGGGTGCGGTTGCTACGCGACTACATCGATAAGGCGCTGGTCATTTTTCCATTTGAAGAAAAGTTCTACTGCGACCGCGGAGTGGATGCGACCTTCGTCGGCCATCCCCTGGCCGACTTGCCGCAGCCAACCATCGAGCGCAGCGACTACGCCGCGCAATTTCGTCTCGATTCCACAAAGCATTGGATCACGCTGATGCCCGGCAGCCGCGTGAAGGAAGTGCGGATGAACCTGCCGACTATTCTTGAGGCGGCCGCGCAGCTGGGTTCCGATTATGATTTTCTGCTGCCGGTCGCGCCCACGCTCGATCGCGGCTTCCTGCAGAGCCTGATTGCTGGCCAGAGAATCACTCTCGTTCCTGAATCCCTGCCGGCGCTGTGGCATTCGCGGGCCGGCATTGTGGCCAGCGGAACTGCGACCGTGGAAGCGGCCATGATGCGCACTCCGTTTGTGATGGTCTACCGCGTTTCGCGGCTCACTTATCTGCTCGGCAAGCCGCGAGTGAAAGTGCCACGCTTTGCCATGGTGAATCTGATTGCGGGAGAGGAAGTCGTGCCGGAGCTGGTGCAGCACGACTTCTCGGCGTCGAACGTGGTGGCGGAAATCAATAAAATCCTGCCGGAGGGCGAGGCGCGCGAGCGCATAGCAGAGGGCTTAACCCGCGTGAAGACGCTGCTGCGCCCTCCCGGAAGCGGCGTTGCAAGGCCAGTTCTGCGCCCGGCAGACCGCGCTGCAGAAATCATCCTAACGCTGCTGCTGTCCAGAGCATCTCGCAAGAGCCTGGAGCAACGCACGCCCCTCAGGGGCTAAAGCCCGCGTCTTTAGCGGCCTTGTCGACACGGCTGAAGAGGTTGCGGAAAAAGTCCTTCGCGGGTCGAATAATTGATCCGGCGGCTGAAGCCGCTGTTGATTTTATTGGGCTTTTGCGGCGCGACTGGAAGTCGCGCCCTTTCAAAGCGGCTGCGAATCGAGTTTTTCCGCAGCCTCTGAAGCCGTGCCCTTCCCAAACCGATTTGTCGTGGCTAAGAGCTAGGAGCTAAAAGCTAGAAGCTGCTCTCTAAACCTTGTGCTCCCAGCATCTTTTAGAGGAGAATCTTCATCATAGGAATGGTTAGGCCCATTTCCGGGAGACTCTCCTTAATGCAGATTCGTTTTCGGCGCGCCCCGAGCGTCCTGTCGGGTTCCCTCGCCCTGCTGCTATTGGTTTTCGTCGCGATGCCATCGCGGGCCGCGGAGAAGATTCGCCTGCGCGTCGACGACTACCAGATCGAAGCCGAGTTGACGCCGCATCTGCACCAGATTTCGGCGCGGGCGAAGGTAAAGTTCACGGCGCTTCAGGACCTGAACACGGCCATCTTCGAACTGCATAACGGCCTACGGGTGACGCGGGTGCTCGACGACCAGAACCAGCCGCTATCCGCCGAGCGGGTTACGCAGGATTCGACCATACGCGTGCCGCTTCCGGCTGGCCTGGCGAAAGACGCATCCACCACGCTCACCTTCGAATACGAAGGCGAGATCGAAAGCGCGGACGACAGCCCCGTGCCCGGCCTGAAACTCGCTTCCATTGGCGACGACACCAGCTATCTGCTCTACTCCGGACGGTGGTTCCCGGTGAGCGGATACGGGCTCAACCGGTTCACGTCGACTATTAGCGTTACTGTCCCCTCGCACATGCTGGTGATCGGAAGCGGAAAAACGACGGTTACTGACAATCCGCCGTCGAATAAGCCTAATTCCAACGGCCTTCCCACCAAGACGTTTACCTTCGTTTATTCCAAGCCGAGTTTCCCCGGCACCATTGTTGCCGGCATTTTCCAGGAATATAAGAGCGACGAAGCCGGCATGGACCTGCACGTCTTCTTCAAACCCGACCACCAGAAGTTGGCTCCCGAGTACACCACGACGGCGATTCAGGAATTCACTTACTTCATCACGCTGTACGGCACACCTCTTTCGCAAAGGCTCAACGTGGTGGAACTGCCGGGCGACACGGTTCCTTACGCGTGGGCACCGGAAATGGCGGCTCTTGCCGGCCATTCCATTACGGAGAAAACGAATTACCGTCTGCTGGCGAATGCCATCGCGCATCAGTGGTGGGGGGTGTCTGTTAGTCCCGCTACGAAGGACGACTGGTGGTTGACCGATGGATTTTCGCGCTACTCCGAGGCGATGTACGTGGAAAGCGCAGCCGGGTCTGCGGGTCTGGAAGAGGCGATCAAGGACATGTCGGTGGGAGCGCTGGCTTATGACAACATTCCGCTCTCCAGCGCCAGCAAACTCGATCCGTTTTCCACCGAGTTTCAGTCGCTGGTCACCGACAAAGGCGCGATGATCCTGCACATGCTGCGCTGGGTGCTGGGCGAAGACAAGTATCTGAAGACCATGCGCGAGTTCGCGGAAACCTACGCGGGCAAATCGGCCACCATGGACGAGTTCCGCGCGATCGCCGAAAAATATTACGGCGAGCAGCTCACCTGGTTCTTTTCCCAGTGGCTGGATTCCACCGGAGCGCCTGAATTCAAACTGAAATATACGACCTACCGGCTGGGCAGCAACAAAGGCTTTCGCGTTACCGGCGAGATTTCCCAGGATCTGGATTTGTTCCGCATGCCCGTTGACGTACGGATTGATACCGACGGCAAAACGGAAAATAAGAAGATCGATGTTGTAGGGACGAACTCAGCTTTTATCATTGAGACCTTTGGACGGCCGCGGCGGATTTCCATCGATCCCGACCACCACGTGCTGACGAACTCCTCGGATGTGAAGCTGCGTTCGTCGATTCTGCGCGGCCAGGCTTTGCAGCAGCAGGGCGATCTCTCCGGTGCGCTCGCGGAGTTCAACAAGGCGCTCGACCAGAATAAGAACAGTTCCCTGGCGCATTACCGCGTGGCGGAGATTTTCTTCCTGCAGAGAAACTACCAGTCCTCGGCCAACTCCTACCGCGCTTCCATTAACGGTGACGGCGATCCGCGATGGACTGAAGTCTGGAGCCATATCCAACTGGGCAAGATCTTCGACATTACTGGCCAGCGCGAGCGCGCCATCAACGAATACCGGCAGGCGATCCAGACCAATGACGATACGTTTGCCGCTCTGGAAGAAGCGCGCAGGTATATGCAGAAAGCATACGAGCGGCCGAAAAACAAAGAGCAATGAACGGCAGAGTTTGGGGTAGAGACCGTTCAGGCGTTGCTTGTGACGTTTCCCAAAGCTCTAGACTTCTTTTCCCGCGGTGGGCGGAACTGCAGGATTTCGCCATGCAGAACCTCGCGACGGTGCGCCACGATTGCAGGCACAACGGATTGCCCCATGATCCCGCGCTGCCAGCGAATGTATGCCGTGAGTGAAGCCTGCTCGACCCGGCCATGAGCTTCCGCGGAAGGCTCGAACTGTACTTTTTGCAGCGCGTCTTTTTGCGGCATTTCACGGGGTGGCGGAAGCAGTTTCGCCCGACCATCCTGCGGGCGACCACCGAGGATGCCGCTTGCACCGCGTAATCGCTGGATGCGTGCGACAGCTCGGTCGATTACGCGGGAGAACTCAGACCCCTCATCGGATTCGCGACCCTCCCGCAAGCGCACCCTGGCATCACGAACCCTAAACCAGGTGCGATTTCGATTGGACTCCTTTGGACAGCCGAGCCGCAGCACTTCACAGAGATGAGCGTTGACCGCAAGTTCTTTCTTGCGAGATCTGGCGGCGGATTTCCGCGCGTCGCCCCGCTTGCGACCGACATACCGGACGAATGAAGTTTCTTCGATCCGCCCGTGAACTCCGGCCTCCTCGAAAGCCTCAAGCGCCGCGGCCTGGGCATGGGACAATCCCGGTTCAGCGCTACCCTTGGGAAAAGTCCAGCGACCGCTGCCACGGGTCCGAACCAGCAGGAACTCGATGTCACCGTTGCGTACCCGGTAGCAAACCGCGGCGACCTGTTCGCATTCGCGCAACTTGCCAAGTTGCGACAGCCGAACAAACCGGCCAGATGGCGGATGTATCCGAGTTGGCGGCTCGACGGCCGGCAAGCGCTTATTTCGAGGGTTCCTGATGTTGGCACTCATCGCAACAGAGTGCACCTTGCCCGCCGCCTCTGGCTAGAGCACAACTTGGTTCTCGATCAAAGAATTTGCATATTAACTCCGCCCCCATCGCGCCGGAATCTGCCTACATACTTGTATCGCCTTACCAGGAACGACCAGTATTTATCTCTACGGGCTGCCATCCGTGCGGGGAGAGATCCTTGGAAAACATGCACTGTCTTCGCTGTAATCGCGAGCTTGAGGCTGGACATAAATCCGTGGCGCTGTACATGTTCGCGCAAACGGTAGGAATAAAGCCGCGCCAGAAGTCGACGGCTCATCGCATTTCCTTTTGCCCCCAGTGCTCGGTGTCTCTGGCTATGGGACCTCCGCCGGAAGGCGCTCTGAACCTGGCGGCGTGGGACATGATCCGCGACCTGGTAGGATCAGACCCGGCGCTAAACCAGGCGGCATGGGAAAGTCTTAACGGAATCTCAGGACTACTGACGGCAACCGGTACCGACGGCACCCACCGCCCAGCGCGAGCCGAAGGGTATTTCGAATTCTGACAAGGCCAATCGGAACGCATCTCTGGCAAAATCGCGCTCGTCCCAATCATGATTCCGGCTAACCTTTTTCGTCTTCTCCTGGTCTAAGTAAACAACGACAGCAGGGGGAACTTTGTCGGCCCCAGCTGCGTATTACTGATCAGATGCTTAAGCGGAAAGCGGTCGGGCGGGATTGAGACCCCTCGCCTGAGCGTTGCCCGGAACCCCTACGCACCTCCCGGAGGCGTGGGGGTGTATCCCTAATGCGAATCCTTCTCGACATCGTGCGGCAGTCGCTCTCCACTCTGTGGGCGCACAAGCTGCGCTCGTTCCTCACTATGTTCGGGATCGCATGGGGTGTAGGTTCGCTGCTGCTTCTGGTAGGACTGGGAGAAGGCTTCCGCAGCGGCCAGGAAAAAAATATGGCCGAACTCGGGCAAGACATCATGTTTGTCTTTCCGGGCCGCATTCCGGCTGTGGTGGGCAGTTACGCCTCAGGACAACCCTACTACCTGACCTATGGCGACTATTTCGCCATTCGCGATCAGTCCAGACTTCTGCGTGCGGTGTCTCCGGTACTGGAACGTGACGACATCCGCGCCGTCAGTGATTACGGGTCCACCAACGGGCAGGTCTTCGGCGTGGTTCCCGAGTACAGCGATATTCGCAACATGCCGATCGAACCGGGACGCTGGTTTAACGACCAAGACAACTCCCAGCATCGCCGCGTGGCAGTCGTGGGGTGGGAACTGCTGAAGAATATGTTTCCCGGACAGCCCGCCGTGGGCAGCACCATTCTGCTGAACGACATGGACTTCAAGGTGATTGGAGTCATCCCGAAGATCGGCAAGGAGGGCGAGAACGGCACCAACCACCGCATCTTCGTGCCCTTCGACACCATGCGCATGCTTTTCCCGCTTACCTTGCAGAACTCGGAGAACGCTATTTCGTTCCTCAACTACCGGCCCATAAAAAAGGAGCTGCACGTCGAAGCCAAGAATGAAGTTCACGCCATCATTGCGCGGCGCCATGGTTTCGATGCCAGTATTGACGACGCGTTTCAGGACTGGGACACCATCGATGGCGCCATCCGCGTGGGAAAGATTTTTGACGCAATGGATTGGTTCCTGGGCGTGGTTGGAGTTGTGACGTTGGGTCTGGGAGCGATCGGCATCATTAACATCATGCTGGTCTCAGTAACCGAGCGGACCCGTGAAATTGGTCTGCGCAAGGCTTTGGGCGCGACGCACCGCAACATTATGACGCAGTTTTTTGTCGAGGGCGCATTTCTCACCGCGTTTAGCGGCGGTATCGGGCTGGCGATTACGGCGGCGTTTGTTGCGCTACTGGCGCAGTTGCCTTCGCCGGAGGGATTCGACACACCGCGCATCGTGCCGGCTTCCGCCGTGGTTGCCATTCTGTCGCTATCGCTGGCGGGGATTGTCGCCGGTCTTTACCCCGCACGCAAAGCGGCGCTGCTTCCTCCGGTGGAAGCGCTGCGGCAGGAGTAGGAAAAATGCAGAAGTCAAAAGGCAGAATGCAGAAGTACAGCGGAACCGTTTTTACCTTTGCATTTTGATTTTTGAGTTCTGACTTTCATCAAGTTTGGGAGTAGTCATGTTAGGCGATCTCGGACAACAAGCTTTGGAAGCCCTACGACATAACCGCCGCCGGTCCATGCTCACTATGCTGGGCATGGCCTGGGGTATTGCGACCGTGGTTTTGCTGCTGGCTTACGGATCGGGCTTTGAGAGCGCTTTGATGATCGCCTTCCGTACCTTTGGAGGCAACCTGGTCGCTATTTTTCCGGGCCGAACGTCGCTGCAAGCCGGCGGCACCAAGGCGGGGGTGCAGGTTCGCCTGACCCGCGACGATCTCGACTTCCTGCGCGCCGAGGTCCCCATGCTGACCCGCATGTCTCCTGAAGTGGATAAACAAAGCCTGGTGGCTTTCGGCACGCGCAGCGGAAGCTATGGTGTGCATGGAATCTATTCCACCTACGAGAAAATTCGCGCGCTCGACGTGGGCGAAGGCGCGTTCTTCGGCGAGCAGGATGATTTTACGCACACTCGCGTAGCCGTCATCGGCTCCACGGTGAAAAAGAAACTGTTTTCCGGCCAGAATGCGCTGGGCGAAAGCATTCGCGTCGACGGCATTTCGTACAAAGTCGTTGCCGTGCTGCGACATACAATTTCCAACGGCGACGAAGACATGAACTCGCTGGTTTATGTCCCGTACAGCGCCATGAGCGACCTCAAGAATACCTACTATCTTGACGGCATCATGATGGATTACGAAGGCGACCACAGCAAGGTGGTCGAAGCCGTGCGTAACTCGATGGCCTTTCATCACGGCTTTGATCCGAAGGACAAGCGCGCGATTTTCGTCTTTGATGCTGTGAAAGATCTCGCTGACCTTAATGTGATTACAGTTGGAATCAAGGTTCTTCTGGGCTTTATCGGCTTGCTGACGCTGGGCATCGGCGGCGTGGGCCTGATGAACATCATGCTGGTTTCAGTGACTCAGCGGACGCGCGAAATCGGAGTGGAAAAAGCGCTGGGCGCGCATCGCTGGCACATTTTGTTTCAGTTCCTGGCTGAAGCGCTGGTAATCACAGCCATTGGCGGGCTGTTGGGGGTGGTGCTGGCTTATCTCGTTTCCTGGTCGGTGGGCTCGCTCACCTTGTGGAGCGCGTTCATCGAAGACGCCAGCGAAGGCGATATCCACCTGTATATTGACTCCGCCACGCTGATCTGGTCGACCGCTATCTTAAGTTTCGTTGGCATCGTCAGCGGTATGTTGCCAGCGATCAAGGCTGCGCGGTTGAATCCCATCGAGGCATTGCGCTACGAGTAGCACCGGCGTCCCGCCGGCAGTCGCGAGAGGCGGCATCGTATCCTCGCACCCATTTTCTCTTCCCTGCTTTACAATCCCACGGTGCCCGAAACCGCTGCGACCCGGCTTGATCGCGTCCTCGCTCAACTGAGTCTCTACGAACATCCTTTGTTGAATTTTTCTGCGCGCTCCAAGGGCGAAGGCGTGGAAGTCATCATCCAGTTCAAAGACGCATCGATTCCTGTGCACACATATTATTTCGATCTGCATCCCCGCGACCTAGACCATCCGCAGTTCGAATGGAGCTTCCAGCGCCAGCTCTACGACGCCCTGCACGACTATTTCGTCGAAATGTTCATCCGCACGCCGCAGGACCGCGCCGATCGCCGCCGGAGGGAATCGTGAGTTCACTGCGGCAGAAGATCGAGCAGGAAATCCGAGAGCGCGGGACCATTCCATTTTCGCGCTACATGGAACTTTGCCTCTACGATTCCGAGCTCGGTTACTATTCGCGAAATGCAGAGCAGTTCGGCAAGGCCGGCGATTTCTACACGTCGAGCGATGTGCACGCCGTTTTCGGGCGCCTTCTCGCGCGCCAGTTCGAAGAGATGTGGCGCGCTCTCGGCTCGCCGGAGCAGGTCGATCTGGTCGAACTCGGCCCTGGCAGCGGTTTGTTCGCGCAGGATGTCATCGACTGGTCTGAGAAGAAGTTTCCGGATTTCTTCCGCGCGCTGCGCTACGTTCTCGTCGAAAGTTCGCCCGCGTTGCGCAGGCGAATTAGACTGGCTCTGGCTCATCACCTCGAATCAGGGCGGGCAGAACTCGCGTCGCTGTTTCCCAGTGGCGAGGCATCATCGCACAATCCAACCATCATCTTTGCTAACGAATTCTTCGATGCGCTTCCGGTCGAAATTCTTAGCGCGAAAGGGTCCCTGCGCATCGACGCACACAACGGCCGTTTCATTGAAGCCTGGGTGCAGCCTTCGCCGGAAGAACTAGAATTTCTAGACCGCAATTCAGTTCATCCTGAGCCGGACGAACGCGTCGAGGCGCCGCTGGCTGCGCAGCAATTCATGAACCGGATTGCGGCAGGGATTTCTCGCGGATTCTTGATCGCCATCGACTACGGCTACACGCGCGAAGAACAGCTCGCGGGACGCCATCGGGGAACGCTGAAGGCGCTTCGGCAGCACTCGGTCAGCAGCAGTCCTTATGAAGCGCCGGGCGAACAGGACATCACCGCTGACGTAAACTTCACCGCGCTCGCTGCTGCCGCCGAAAGACACGGTATGCAGACGCACAAACTCGTCACGCAATCCCAATTTCTGTTGGGAATCGGCGAAGGCAACCAGTTTGCCGACGCTTTCGAAGAATGCCGCCTGCCGCAGGAGCGAGCGAAAGTGGCGCTGCAGCTCAAGCACCTGGTCACACCAGCGGGCATGGGAGAGAGCTTTCAGGTTTTGATTGCGAGCAAGGGAGTCCAGCAGGAGAGAATCGAATCTTTGTCTGGCCTGAACTTTGGCCGTCGAGCAATCGCGCGCTGAATACTGCACCACCGCTGCCTTTTACCAGGTATCCCCACTCATTTTGTGGCCTTTCGAATCTCCAATACCCAGATACCAACGATGCCTGCTAGGAGAACCAAGAACCACAGGAGTTCGCGCAGGATAATTAAGACCTTGTGCCGATGCCACATTGCAGCGCGCCTTTATGCCCCGTGCGAAGTGCTAGAGCTAACTTGTCGGGATACCGCAAGCACAGTTTCTGACGGCGCCGAGTCGGCAGTCTTAGCAGTCGCAGCTCCCTCCGGATACTCATACACGCCGCGTCCTGATTTTCGTCCCAGCCTTCCCGCTTTCACATACTGCACCAGCAGCGGGGCGGGGCGATATTTTTCTCCCAGCGACTTGTGCAGGTACTCGAGAATATTCAGCCGCGTATCCAGTCCGACCAGATCGACCAACTCGAACGGACCCATAGGATGATTGAGCCCGAGCTTCAGCGCTTTATCGATGTCCGCCGCAGAAGCGATTCCTTCCTGCAGCATGTAGAACGCTTCGTTGCCGATCATGGCGTTGATGCGGCTGGTGATGAAGCCGGGCGATTCCTTGATCACCACAACTTCCCTCCCCATCCGCTTCCCTACTTCGAGAGCGGTCGCGAGCGCGTCGTCGTCAGTCTCCAAAGCGCGCACCACTTCGAGCAGCATCATCTTGTGTACAGGATTAAAGAAGTGCATGCCCACGCACTTCTTCGCACGATAGGTGACGCTGGCGATTTCCGTGACGCTAAGGGAAGATGTGTTCGAAGCCAAAATCGTCGCCGGACGGCAGATTTTGTCGAGCAGAGTGAAAATCTCAATCTTCGACTCCATCTCTTCCGGAACCGCTTCAATCACCAGATCGGCCTCGCGCGCGGCATCTTCCACCGAGCCCGCATATTCCAGCCGACGGAATGCTGCGTCCGCGTCGGGGGAAGACACTTTTCCCAATTCAACCGCTTTGTCGAGATTGGCGCGGATTTCGCTTTCGGCCCGGCGCAGCGCAGTCGGCAACAAATCTTCGAGAATCGTGCGATAGCCACCAATGGCCGCAGCATGCGCGATTCCACGGCCCATAATGCCGGCGCCGATCACCGCGATGGTTTTCACTTGCGCCACTTACGTGCTCACCTTTTCCAAGTCGGCGACGGCCGCATTAATTGCGGCACCCGCGGCTCGCAGAGCCTCCGCCAGTCGCTGCCGTTCGTCGGAGTTCATGCTGGGAATATAAATGCAAATACGGCGTAGCGTGGTCGTCATGTCCTCCACGTAATTCATGGCTCGAATCAGTTCACCAGATACTGGCATGAGTGCTCCTGTATTTTCTTGATCGATTCCGGCTGACTTTGGTGCTTGCCTCTACGGCGCAAATTGTCTCGAACCGGACTCTTTATTCTGGACGCGTCAGCGAATTTAGTAAAGGCGTGCCTCGCCGGTTTACCGAGTGAATAGCTGCTGATGCAGCCATTCGCGTGTTCGTTTGTTCACAATAATTTAACCGGAACCGCATATAATCTGTATCGAAACGTTAAATGGGTCATCTCGGCTCACCGCGAATCTAATTCGGCATGGCAGATAAGCCCTTAAAACGCTATATTTTTGCGAGCGATTTCGATCAGACGCTCACCTTTAACGATTCCGGCTACGTACTGGCCGAATTGGTCGGCATTCCCACGGCGGAGTTCGAACGCAAAGCCAAAGGAATGGCAAAGATTAACCTGGTGCAGCAGGGAGCGGAGCTCGCCTACTTGCTGCTGCACGACCCAGAGTTTAAGGCCAAGGTGCGGAAGGAACACTTGCACGAAGTGGGCAAGCGTATCCGTCTCAAAGGCGACATCAAACCGCTTTACCAGATCCTCGAAGCCGGCGTCGACGGATACTCTTTCGACTTCTACGTTCTCTCCGCGGCGCCCATCGAGGTAATTTATTCCGCTCTGGAAGGTATCGTTCCGCAGGATCACATTTTCGGCACTGAGTTTCGCTACAAGCCTTCCGGGGAGATCGACACCATCGTTCGCGCCACCGCGGGCTACGGCAAAGTGGCGGTGCTCAAGCAATTGTTGGTGCAGCATGTGATGGGGCCCGATCACGTCATTTACAGCGGAGACGGCAGCTCCGATATTCATGTGATGCTGGAAATCAATGCGCGCGACGGCCTCACCATTGCGGTTTCGGAGTCGCCCCATGTTTCCCAGATTGCCAAGCGCACCGTGCTTAGCACCAGTGCTTTCGCGGTGCTGGCTCCGATTCTGGAAGAAGTTGCGGGATGGGAACGCTCACGTATCCGCACCTTCTTTGAGCTCAACGGCATGCTCATTCAGGAGTGGGAGCGGGTGCGGACGGACTGGCTAACGGTGCGTCCGGCGATCACCGACGCTACCGAACCGGTGCCGGTGGCGTGACGCGCTTCACTCTCGTCACAAACTAACGGCGACTCCATGCTGCGCGATAAGAGTCTGATTCCGCTCTCTCGCCAACACCAGCAGGCGTTGGCGCTGTGCGTTCGTATCGATCGCGCACAACCTATTCCTGACGCGGACCTGCATGCCTGGCAAGCGGAGATCGAGCAGCACTTCGAACAGGAAATCAGGATTCATTTCTGTGCCGAGGAGCAGGTGTTATTCCCGGCTGCTCGTCGATACCCGGAATTGGTCTCACTCGTGGAAGAATTAACCGCCGACCATGCATCGTTACGCGAATCATTCTCCCGAGCGAAAGCGCAACGGATGTCTAAGGAAGATTTACCTGTTTTTGCCCAGCGGCTTTCCGCCCACATTCGCAAGGAAGAACGCCAACTCTTTGAGCACTTGCAACAGTTGATGACTCCGAAAGAACTCGCGGACCTCGGGGTTCAGTTGGAAGTTGCTCTAAGAGAGGCCACGAACGCGTGCATCCTGATGAGCGAAGCAACCAAGCTAAAGCCAAAAAAATAGGTCGCGCGAAATCTTGCTCTATGTCTCGAGCCGGAAGCGGGTTTCGGCCAGCCCATAGAGCTTGCGCCAAACTAGTCGGTTAACCGTCACCACGGTGGCCGCCATCATCATGGTAGCGGCCAGCAGCAGATGAAAATCGCCGCTATCCGTGGCCTGGCTGATGGTCGCGCCCAGCCCCGTGGTGGTGTAGATATGTCCTTTGAAATGAAAATACTCGGCCACAATGCTGGCATTCCAGGCTCCGCCAGAGGCCGTCACCAAGCCGGTCACGAGATAGGGAAAAATTCCGGGCAGGATCAGCTTCTTCCAGCGCTCGATGCCCCGGATCTTGAAGACAGAGCAGCATTCCTTTAAATCGGTCGGGATGGCCATCGCGCCCGCGATGACGTTGAACAGCACATACCACTGCGTGCCCAATAGCAGTACAACGATCGACGCCAGCCCGAGTCCTCCTCCGATTCGAATCAGCAGCAGCAGGATCACCGGGAGCAATGCGGTCGCCGGGACCGAGGCGGCAATCTGCGCCAGTGGCTGCGCGATGCGAGCCAGACGCGGATTAAGGCCGATCGCCACGCCTGCCGGAATCGTCCACAGCGCACCGATCAGCAAGGCAAGGTTCACGCGCAAGAAGGTGGCACCGAGTCCGAGAGCTGTAGCATGCAATTCGGCTTTCTGCAGGCCGCTGAGAATGACCGCGACGCGAACTACGGCGTAACCGATGCCGACGAGCACGAGCACGGCCAGCGCGCGCAGGAGCCAATCTCGCCACGGAGCCGCAACTTCCTCTGGTCTCTCCTCCGTATGTTTCCGCGCAAAATGCAAAAGGAGCCGCTCACCCAGCGGCCGCAGAGTCTTTTCACGAATCCTGGCCAGACCGCTGGAATGCTCTACCAGGTTGAGAACCCAGGATCGAGGAGCGTCCGTGCTTTCGACTGTCTCGACTTTGAACTTCTCCGCCCAGGCGATGACCGGACGCCACACGAACTGATCCAGAAGCACGATCACGGCGACCATCGTGGCGATGCCCCACAGGATCGAAGTCGTGTCACCCGCGCTGGCTGCGGTTTGCAGATAGGATCCCAGGCCGGGCAAACGAAAGTCGCGGGACCCGAGCACGAACATTTCGCACACCATCAGCGCGAACCATCCGCCGGCGACCGACATCATCGAGTTCCACACCAATCCGATCGCCGAGAACGGCAACTCCATCTGCGTGAAGCGCTGCCACCAGCTAAAGCGGTAAATCGTCGCCGCCTCCCGCATGTCTTTCGGAATGCTCTTCAGCGAGGAGTAGAAGCTGAAAGCCATGTTCCACACCTGCCCCGTGAAAATCAGGAGAATAGCGCCCAGTTCAACTCCCAGTTGCCGGCCGGGAAACAGCGCCACCATGGCCAGCATCACTCCGGGAAGGAAACTCAACACGGGGATCGACTGCAGAACATCCAGCAGGGGAATCATGAAGCGCTCGGCGCGCGGGTTATAGGCGGCTACGTAGCCATACACCAGCGTGAAGGCCAGGCTTAGCACGTAGGCGATGGTGATGCGCAACAGCGAGTAGCCCGCGTAAGCCGGCAGCGCCCACAGGCTGCGCGAAATCTCGACCGTGGGCGTGAACGGTCCAAACCATGAGCGCCCGACGGTCACGACAGCGTAGAACAGCGCAATGCCCGCGCCGAACATGATGACATCGGGCAGATGCGAGGTTTCGAGATGCGGCAGCTGCGACCACAAACGATAGGCCGAAAATCCCCGCCAGCTGATGTTCTTCTTCATGCGCTCATTCTTCCCATCAACTGGATCGGATCAGACCTTTGGTGTAGGAGCTGAATTATTGGTCTCGACTATGTGTTCAGACGGAGCGGGTTCTGTCTGTGCCGGGTCCATCTGCGCGGCTTCGGTTTGCGCCGCTTCGGTTTGTGCTGCTTCGGGTTGCATCAGCCGTCCGCTATCCCGGTCGTAATCGAAAATTTCCGCGTAGCGGCCCCAGTTCGTCGCCGTATCGAACTGGCGCTGCACTTCCGCCTCGGAGAAATGCTCGTCGAGAATGTCGTGAAAAAAATCTTCGTTGATAGAGTGGTCCGACTTCCGCTTCAGAACGCTGTCGATCTGCTTCAGGATGGTGACATGTTCAAGAGCCGCCTCGCGGAACAGGACTTTGCGCGCCTGAATATCGCCATCGGCGAACCGCACTCCCTGCCCCGAGAGTTGCACGTCGCCTTCCTTCAACCACGCGAAGCCCAGCAACTGGCACGCTTCCAGGATGGGCAACAGATCCTCGACGTCCATCACCAATTCCTCGCTCAGGCGGAAGAGGTCCTCCCGGCCGCCACGATCGTGCAGCAACTCGACCAGGCCGGCAATTCCACCGACGCGCGCATGCGGCAGAATCTGGTACTTGCTCACCCGCACCGGCGCTTGGCCTCTCTTCAAGCCTCCCGGCGGCACCACTATCTCCCCCGTACTTTCCGGATCCGGCAGCGGGTGTTCAACGTCCGGCTCGGTCATCACTTTGTAGATGTAGTCCACCAATTCCACGAAGCGGCCGGACTTGCGATCGCGGGGGTGTGCAAGCCGTACGTTGAAATCCGAGCGGATGCGGGCCGGGTTTCTGCCCAGCACCACGATGCGGTCTGCCAGGATCACCGCCTCCTCGATGTTGTGGGTCACGATGAAGATGGCGTTGGTCGGCATCTTTTTGTTGAGCCACAGCTCCAGCAGTTCGCCGCGCAGGTTTTCCGCCGTGAGTACGTCGAGGGCGGAGAATGGTTCGTCCATGAAAAGCACTTCGGGTTCCACCACCAGCGCACGCGCAAAGCCCACCCGCTGCTTCATGCCGCCGGAAAGCTCCTTGGGATAAGCGGTCTCGAAACCATCCAAGCCCACCGTGTCCAGCGTGCGCAACGCCCGCTTGCGGCGCTCTACAGCAGCCACGCCCCGCGCCTCCAGTGGGGCCTCCACGTTCTCGAGCACCGTGAGCCAGGGGAAGAGAGCGAAGCTCTGAAAGACGATCGCCACATTGGGCGATTCACCACCCAGCGGCTTGCCGTGCCAAAACAGCGCCCCAGACGAGGGCTGCGAAAGACCACTCAAAATGCGCAGCAGCGTGGACTTGCCGCAGCCGGAAGCGCCCAGCAGGGCGATGATCTTGCCCGGCTCAATCATAAAATCCGTGAGCCCTACGACCTGAATACGCGTGCCGTCGGGCTGTGGATAGGACTTCTCAATCGCCCGGGCTTCGATAATGGGTTCGCTCGCCAAGAAAACTCCCCGTAACTTCTATACACGATTCGAGGCAGGGCGCAAAGCCTTTGCGTCACTGTAATGCTCTATTAACAGCCAGGAGTTGAGTTGCTGGCTCAGGCCGCAAAGCTTTCATCGGGAAGGATGGGAAGTGGCCGCGGCAGCCGGTCCGTCACTTGAGCAAGACTGGCAAGTTTGGCCGCCAATTCCGTCGTGAACTGCCCATCCGCAAAGCGCCACTTCCAGTTTCCCCCGTGCAGGCTGGGCGTGTTCATGCGGGCCTCGCTGCCCAGCCCCAGCACGTCTTGCAGCGGAATGAGGGCAAACTCGGCGGGCGAGGTCTGAGCTGCGCGGATGAATGCCCAGTGAATCCCGTCGTCGCAGCGGCCGAAGTAGCATTCCGCACTGCGGCGTTCCTGCTCGGAAGCTCCGGAGTGGAACCAGCCTACGGTTGTGTCGTTGTCGTGAGTTCCTGTGTAGATGACCTTGCCGGCGGCGCGATGGGGCAGGTACATGTGCGCGCCCTCGTCACCAAAACCAAACTGCAACACCGCGATGCCTGGAATCTGTAAGCGGTTTCGGAGAGCATGAACCTCTGGCGTGATGTAGCCCAGGTCTTCTGCGAAGAACGGCAAGCCTCCGAGCGCCTCGCGCAACTTGTGAAACAGATCGTCGCGTGGACCATC